>JANXYP010000173.1 GCA_025355955.1 Chloroflexota bacterium | reverse complement strand
CTACCTACAAGTTGCGTGCCATAGAGGATGGGCAGCACGTAGTAGCCCCAGCGTCGCTTGGCTGCCGGGGTGTACACTTCCCAGATGTACTCGAAGTCGAAAAGCTCGTGGATGCGCCGCCGCTCCCACATCAAGCTATCGAGCGGGGCGATGAAGCTTACCCCGAGAGGGGCGGGCGCATCGTCGGCGATGGCCGCCACTTGCTCCAGCAGGGGCAGGTCTCTGGTCAACAGGTAGTAATCATCCTTCAGCCCACTGATGTTGATGCGGCTGAAGGTGGTGAAATCCTGCAGCTCTTGCAGCAGGGTAATCCGCTCTTTGGCGCTGAGATCGTTGCCGCTATAGAAGAACCTGAAGCGGGCCGACCACTGCGCCGCCGTCGCCAGGTTCAGCGCCTTGAGCGTGCGTACCGCCCAGAACCGCTTGGCCTCGGCAGGCGCAACCGGGTGGGTGTCTACCCAGGCGGGCAGCACCCGCTCGGCCAGATCGTAGTAGCGCACCGCACTGCGTCGGTAGGCGGTTAGCAGGCGGTCGTATCCCCACAGGTGCCACAGCGTATTGGTCACATCCTTGACCTTGCTCCAGCCACCGGCGACGATAGGGCGGTTCTCGAAGTCGCGGCTGCTGAGGGGGCCGCGCCGCGCAATCTCGTCGAGTACCAGAGCGATAACCGCGGCCTGCTCCGCCTCCCATTGTTGCGCTTTGGCGCTCAACTCGCGCCCAGGCTGGCGCAGCAGCCGATAATCGTCCAGCGGCTGGATGTAGAGTGGGTAGAGGCTCTCGAACAGTTGCCGCGCCTCGCCATACAGCCAGTGGTCGAGGTGTTCAGGGCGGTAGCGCGGCACGCGGCTGAACAGGGCCAGATCGTGGTTGCGGGCGATCACGCTGATGGTATCCACCTGTACGATGGCGAGCGCCTCCACCGCCCGCAGAGTGGCGGTCAAGGGCTCGTAATCGGGCGGCAGCGGCAGGTTGTAGGGCGCGGGCCACAGCCCTTGCCTCGCCAGCAGGAACCGCCGGGCGGTCTCGCGGCTAATCTCCATCTTCTTCATCCATTGATTAGACTAAAACTCCGTTGATTGAATTAAGAGACTGTTTGGTAACTCGGTTGACTGTGCCTGGCAGCAGGGCGCACGTCAGTGCGCCTCTACGGGTAAATCTACTGGTTATCAGACAGCCTCAAAGCCCTGGCCGGAGGCATTAGCATCGCGAACTGGGTTGCTGGATTATAAATCCTGATTAGTATCCGCGCAAGTTGCGAACTTGCAAGCAAACATGACTAATTTCCTATTTACAGGCTGCTCATTGGCGTGTTATTATGATTGCGGTGCAATCCTTTTACGCACCATCCCTTTTTTATCGGCAATTGAGCGCATGGGGCGCACCCTGAGGAGTGTTTAGCGATGAGCAGCAACACAGCAGAAAACAGAGCGCGGCCCGACCCCGCGCTGTTGAGTCGCAAGCGACGCGGCCAGGGTCTGGTGGAATTGGCGCTGGTGTTGCCCTTCCTCCTGGTGCTGACCCTCGGCATTGTGGATGTCGGAATGCTGATTGCCGACCGCTATAATGTGCTTTACTCCACCCGCGAAGCCGCCCGCGTCGGCGCGGCTAGCGCTTGTTTTTCGCCTGACCCAGATGTCAGTATCTTGCAGCGGGTTGCCTCGGTTCTGCACAAGCCGGTCAGCGATATCGGCCATGTTTACATTTACCAGGTCGACATGGCTGGCAATACGACCAGTGAATTTCAGGAATACCACATCATCACCGCGACGATCAATGGATTTAGCTACACCGTCGTCAACAGCACCTGGCCTTATACCATTCGCCACAACAACATCAACTACCTTGCTAACGCCAAACCGGGCGATTGGCTGGAAGTGAAGGTTAACTACACTCACCACCCGATCACCCCGGTCGGCCAGTTGATGTGGGGGCCATCGGTTACAGGCTCCGAGAAAACCATAATGCGCATCGAACCGCCAGAGAAGGCCGATGGCAGCACCGATTGCGTGGGCTAATACCGAAGGCCCTCGCGCCTTCAGATTGTGAGCAATAACGATGAATACTCAGCCAACCAACCTAGAGCGACCGAAGGTTCTACGCCGTGCCACGCGGCGCAAGGGCCAGGGCATCGTCGAGTTCGCGCTGGTCTTCCCTATCCTGATCGTCACCATCCTGGCGATGGTCGAGTTTGGGATGTACCTCAAGGACAGTCTGGGTCTTCGCTACGCGACCCTCACCGCCTCGCGCACGGTCGCTGCCGAAAGCACCAGGACATCTGATGATAGCGCTGCCCTGCTAACCATCTCCAACACCGGCCTGCTCGGCCTGAACCTAAGCGCGGTTGAATACATCGAGGTGTACAAGGCAAAAGGCATCACTGATGATTGCCCGTATCAAGAGGATAGTTGTGTGACCGGAGACCCACACACCTATATATCCCCTGCTCCCTTTAGCATGAGGTACACCTGGCAATATAGCACTACACTACACACCTACACCTGGGGACTGGACCCCACCCCTGGTCTTCTCAACAACTGGCATCCCGGCATCCGCAACGATATCATCCCCACTGATGTTGCTGGGGTGTACGTCAAGTACCACCACTACTGGGTAGACCCGCTGATGCACGATGTCAACGGTGGAGGCATATTGATACCGATCCGCAGCATCATGCCGATTGAACCATCCTGTTATAGTTCCGATGCGGCGTTTTGCCACGCGCAGCATTTAGCACGATAAGTAAACCCGATCTACAATCCAACTAGATTCCACAATCAGCGAAGGAGTAGTAGCGATGGAAGAGGCAACCAACAAACAACCCACCAGTGTCGCTAGCGAACAGCATAGCCCATTTAACGCGGCCTTGTTGCGCCGCCGTCGCGGCGGTCAGGCAGTCGTCATCCTGGCTTTGTTCATGATGCTCCTGCTCGGCCTGGCGGGCCTCGTCTATGATCTAGGCTTCGCCCGCCACGAGGTCTCGCGGGCGCAGCGCGCCGCCGATGCTGCCGCCCTGGCTGGGGTAGTGTTCATGCCCGAACACTTCTTTCAGAGCAGCCAGGCCAATGCCACTACTGCCGCACAATTGACCGCTGCAGACCATGGCTACTCCTCGGGCCACGTAACACCCAGGCAGGTGCCGCAGGAATCCGCGCAGTTGGAGGTGGATATTACCTCGGTCTATACCACCGCTTTCATGGGCATCTTTGGCTTTCGCACCCTGCCAATCAAGGTAGTCGCAGTCGCGGAGTACAATGCTCCGCTTACCATGGGCGCACCCGAGCCGTACCTTGGGGTCGGTAGTCAGTTGGCGGTGACTCGCCACATGACGGGTACTAACGGCGACAACTCCCCAATGCGACAACAGAACTTCTGGCTCAGCCTGCACTCTCCGGGTACTCCCAAAGAGAATGGCGACCCCTTCCTCGCCAAGTGGGACCAGACAGGGCCACCATACCAAGGCAATGGCTGCGGCTGTCGGCCGGTGAATGGCCCCTTCGGCTTCCAGCCCGACCATGATACTCAGGGTTACAACTACGGCCTCTATGTTGCCGATGGCACCGACGCATATCTGCAAGTATACGATGCTGCCTACCAGCCCAAGCCGGGCTATATCGATGGCCAGGGTAATGCCCACATCAATCCCACCCTCGAAGCAATCCACCCATGTGGCAATGTTGCGTTGGGGCCTGGTCAATGTGGTCTTAATACCCTTGACTTTAACAACATCGACACCCGCTGGTGTGCTAGCAACAGCGTGGAGACTGGCGACAATGCGCCCTTCGGTGGGTGTGATAGCCAGGCAGCTGGCGCTACTGCGGTCTACACCATCTATTACCCGGATTCCACCCCCTGGTATTTTGAAGACGACATCCCTGCTACCGTCTGGCAAGTGCCAGCTTCACCAATAACCGGCACTAACCCTGGCGGTGGTCCCCTTGAACATAGTTATACATATAGCCAGACCTGGACCAACTTTGCCGAAGCACCCGACCCTGGCTACCTTATCTACCCCCGTAACGGCGACCACCAGTGGCGCTTGCAGTCCAATGTTCCCCTCGACAACGATACCACCCATAATGGGGTGAAAGCGCAGAACAACTTCGCCCTGCGGCTGAAGACCAACTTCGCCACCACTCAGATCTATGCGATCCAACGCTTGCCGGTGCTTGCCACGGTTGCGGCGGGCATTTCCGACTTCTACCTTGCCAATGTGCCGATCGAGGATCAAGGTAAGACGCTGGTGGTCAGCCTGTTCGACCCTGGCGATGCTCTCGGTACCAACTATATGCAGCTGATCGCGCCGATTGATGCGACCCACGCTACCACCTATCCAGTCTACTTCGATGCCTACGTCCACGATAAGAATATCCCACCCAACCCTGATATTGTTTACAACCACACTCAGCAGCTCAACACCACCCGCCCTCAGTACGATACCAATGACAAATGGATTGATCTCATCTATCCGATACCGTTGGACATCCACCATGGTGGCAACTTCGAGGGCGGCTACTTCCAGGTCCAATATGTCTTCCAGGGGCAGGCACAGGACCGCACCGCCTGGCGGATTAGCATTCGTGGCAACCCCGTCCACATCGTGTTGGGCGGCGGCTAACCACCCATTCGAGCGCGGGCATAGTCGCCTGCGGCACTGGCGGGGAACGAGAGCAAGCAGCGCTGCTAGCAGCGCTCCCGTTCCCCGCCCCTTTTTATCAATTTCACCTGCTACATAGTATCTAGCTAAGGAGAGAGACAATGGCTAATCGCAAGCGTTATTCGGATAAGCTGAGGTGGCTGTTCGTCGTCATGATCGTGGCATTGCTGGGCAGTGCGGTGTTGAACCCGGCCAGTCCCAACCTATCGGGTGGGTTGCGCCCCTACACCCCAGCCAGCAGCAGCAAGGTCTACGCCGAGGACATCAACGTGCAGGCCGCCCCCTCGGACAAGGCAGCGCCACCAGCCAGCGTCATCGTCAGTGGGCGAGTCCACGATGCAGTCACCACTACGGTTGCCATCCCCTCGATCGTCAATTTTAACAGCATCACTGCCACCACCGACAATAACGGCAACTATACGATCAGCATCGACCCGGGCAGCTACAATGTGAGTGCGGTGCCAAATGACCACTGCTACGCCCCTAATAACCTGGGTCAGATCAGTATTACTGGCACAATGACCCTCGACTTCCCCATCAACCACAAGATTGACCAGTTCGGCCATTTCTGCCGCACCGAGACGGGGAACTGGATCCCTGGCACAACTCAAATCACCCTGGATCAAAACGGCTACTACAGCACCACTCTACCCAGCGATTTCAATTTTACTTTCTTTGGCTTGTTGGATCAGACAAACCGACAGGTTAACATCTACAACTATGGCTTCCTCAACTTCGGCAACCGCCATGACACCGGCATATCCGCGAATACTAGTATCCCCAATACCACACCGCCCGACAACGCCATCTACGGCTGGTGGAGCAACCTAACTGTTGATATGACAAGTACCCTCTACACCAAACTTGATAGTAGCGATCCCAGCCACCGCAAATTTATCGTCGAATGGCGCAACGTGCAGTTGCCCTATCCTGACCTTTCGCGCATCAATTTCGAGATCGTGATTCAGGAAGGCACCCTGGCCGACAACACCACCGGCAATATCTGGATTAACTATCAGGCTACTGGTTGCGGTGATCCCAACAACTGCACCCAGTCACACGGCCTGTTTGCCACCACCGGCATCGAATCGATCCCTGATCCCATCGCTCAGACCAACGATGGTATACAATACTCCTACGACGAAGGAGCGTTGTACAATGGGCTCTCGGCGCACTTTTACCTTCCGCCGCAGGGCATTGTTGTCGGCCACGTTACCGACAAACACACCCCTCACGACACTCCCCTGGATAACGCCACGGTACAGGTACTGGGTACCTCTCGTCTGGTCAATACCAGCATCTCCAACGGTTCAGCCTATACGCTCTCGCTAGGGCTTGGCACCTATGTGGTGCAGGCCAGCAAGTCGCGCTATCAGACCTTGACCCAGACAATTACCCTTAGCACGCCCGGCGAGGTAACAACCGCTAACTTCGACCTGGGCAGCCCAGCGGTCAACCCGGTGCAGCCCGGCTACACTGATATGTGGGTGTATACGGGGATGACGAAAACCTACAATCTTGCAATCAACAACCTGGGCGAACTGAATATGCCCTGGGTGCTGCGTGAGGCGCTCGATCACAATGGTGGCGGCCTCAGCCCAGGCAAAAGTAGCGCTGCCGATGTTAAATCGCCACCGCGTCAAATACCCTCCTGGGCCAATGGCTCGCTTTCCGACCCTGCTCAATCGCAGCCCGGCCAGCCCGCTAGCGTTGCCTGCGACCATGCCAATATCAGCATTCAGCGCAGCTACCGCGCCTATGATAGTCCACGAGTCAGCCTCAATCCGGGCAATAACCAGCATATTGACTATACCATGTTGACGCGGCCAGTTGGCGCTTCGCCCGACATCACCCCCGCGAACATCCTACTCTACAGCGACGACAATGCAAGTCTGTTCCACGATCCTATCATTAGCGATACCGATGCTGTTAAACTCACCTACCAATTGCCAGTGCGCGCCCTGTGCGCCCTGGGCTATAACGCTAATACCACTGGCTTCTACAACGACCCCGGCGGCTTCTGGAATGCGCTGCTCCACCCGCCCAGCGGTGGTTGGAGCATTGTGATCCTCGCAGTCGAGGTACGGTCGAACGACTTTGCCGATACGCACTGGTGTCCCAGCGCACCCAGCGCTTCCTGCTGGCAGGGCTTGAGCGCATATTATGACGGCGGCCCTAACAACACCCCCCCTGCTGGCAAGGTGGTGATGACCACCTGGGATGTAAGCGGCACGCAGCTAGGTGGCAACACCACTGATGCGATTAACTTCTTCAGCCAGAAGCTGGGCGCAGTTCACCGCGCTTCGGGAACCACCCTCAGCAGCATCTATATGTGGCCTGACCAGCGTAGCGACCCCTTCTATACCACTCCCTACTCGCTGACTGCGATTACCAGGCTACAGGACTTCGGTTACAGTACCCATGCTATTGATTACATGGATACCAATGATGTGGTAGGCGCTTGTAAGGTCGGCTACCAGACGATCAGTCCGGTTCAGGGCAACTGCGCCATCGTCGCCAGCTACGACGGGCGTGGGGTGATCGCCTCATTCCGCACCAGCTCCGATGTGGAGGGTATCAACCCGCCCACCACACCCGCACACATCACCACGTGGTGGTGCAACATGATCAACCAGGTGGTCAGCCCGCCGATTGATTTCGGCGACATCCCCTGGATCAGCGAGTCGGCCAATGCTGGTATGGTGCAGCCCAATAGCCTCAACAACGTGACGCTCAGAATCGATGCGACTAACATCCACAACCGCACCACCATCCCTTTGAGTGGCTACCTCTATCTTGGCACCAACGACCCGCACATCGAGAACCCCCTCGGCATTGAGCTTCCCCTCAGCCTGACCGTGTTGCTGCCGGGCGATGCCACCCCCACCCCGGCGCCGCCCCCGCTGGTCGACCTGGCGGTGGGCAGCATCACCGCCATCGGCCTCAACAACGATCACCCGGTTGTCAACATGACCACCACCATATCGGTGAACGTCCAGAACCTGGGCAGCATCGGGGGCAACGTGCCATTCTCGGTTGATATGTTCTATGACCAGCCGATCACGCCAACCTTTGGCACCCAGTGCAACATCGGCCTGGACCCCGCCTGCTACCAGTCGGTGGGCGCCTTGAACGGCAACAGCAACGCGACGGTTAACTTTAGCCACATCTTCACCACCCCCGGTGTCCACCGTGTATGGGTCATCGTCAACACCGACCTACACCAGCTCGAGCCGACCCAGGTGTTGACGAACAACTCAGGTGGAGCTTACGTCTGCATGGCAACCCGTACCGGCCCCAGCTTCAATGATGTGGCAACCAACAACTTTGCCTATCAGGCGGTGGAGTATCTCTCCTGTAGAGGAGTGGTGAGCGGCATCAGCCTCACTCCACCTTTGTTCGCACCCAACGCGAACACCACCCGCGCGCAGTTCAGTAGAATGATCGCGAAGGGATTCGGTTACACGCTAATTACACCGCCCACCCCTTCGTTCACCGATGTGCCGACTACCTACTGGGCCTACAGCTACATCGAGACGCTGAAGGCGCTAAACATCGTTGGCGGCTTCACTGCGGCACAGTGTACGGCAGCGCACGCCACATTCCCTTGCTTCCTGCCCAACGCCAACATCACCCGCGGGCAACTCAGCGTCTTTATCTGGAAAGCGAAAAAGTACCAGAATCCGATCTGGGCTACGCCGATTGTAGGCACGCACTTTACCGATGTGCCGACCAACTACTTTGCCTATACGGCCATCGAAATCCTCTCCTCGCAAACCTACCACGTGCTGGCTGGGATAACCAATGCCACTTGTCTCGCACGGAACGTCGCCACACCCTGCTTCCTGCCCAGCGACAACGGCACCCGTGGCCAGTTGAGCGTGATGTTGTACAAGGCGCTGAACCGGCCGTAACGGAGTGCGGAGTGCTGAGTAATAGCGAAACACGCCCGATCCCTTATGGGGTCGGGCGTGTTTGCTGCAGGCTGTATGGCGTAATATTAGGAGAGGGTGGGTGAGTTCCGGGGGTTGGGGTGAAGCCCCGTCGCTAAGATATATCAACGCTCATCGCCAGCATCGACGTTGGGGTAGGGGCGTATGGCATACGCCCAAACTCAAAACTCAAGACTCATCACTCGCTCCGCCCGCTAACCTCCCGCGCCCGCACATCAATCTCCGCCAGGTGTTCGCGCAGATGGCTGGCGTGCAACTGCGCCAGGTCCTCGATCGTCACCTTGCCGTGTTCCTCGTGCGTGCCACGACGCTGCCAGTCGTGTTCGCGCAGGCTACGCAGCAGGGCAGCAGTCTGCTTGCTCAGGCTGACCAGTTCGCCGATGACTGGGCCACTTGCGCGGGTCTCGTAGTGGCCGTCGGCCATCATCTTGTCCTGATCATAGCTGGGTAGGAAGGGATTGTCTTCGCTGGCGACGCGGCGGATGCGCTCACCGTACATCTCGGCTGCGTCGTGCATATGGCCGATAATCTCCTTGATTGACCAGTGGCCGTCCGCGCCGCGCTGCTGCAATTCGCCCTCGCTCAGGTTCTCATCAATCGCCTCGATGCGTGAGGCGGTGTGTTCCAGTGTATCGTAAATCTGATCATGGGTCATCATATTGCGCTCCTGTCAGTTGTGCAGCGGGTTACGCTGCCCTTGCCTGTTTTACCTCTGCTATCCGGCTCTCGATTTCAGCGAAATGTTCCTGCTCGTGCCTGGTATAGTGTACCACAATCGCCTCGAGCGTGGTTGGGCCACGCTCCTCATGCACGCCCGGCCGTTGCCAACCAGCTGCATCGAGGCCGCTGAGTAGGGCGACGATTTGCTTGTCCAGCCGATCAAACTCACTAATCACTGGGCCAATCGGTCGCTGGTTGTAATCACCTTCTACATTGGCCGCATCCTGATCGTAGCCGGGCAGTAGCGGATTGTTATCCGCGACGATGCGGCGAAAGTGTTCGCCATAATGCACCGCATCGTCGAGCAGATGGCCGGTGATTTCCTTGATTGACCAATGGCCGTTCGCACCGCGCTGCTGCAACTGTTCGTCACTCAATCCTACCACAATCATCTTTATACGCGATGCGGTGGTGTTCAGTGTGCCTATAATCTCCTCAGCTGTCATATGATACTCCTTTCAACTGGTCTTGACGAACCGATAGCCGATGCCATGTTCGGTTTCGATGTAGTGATGATCGCCGTGGTCTTCTTCCAGCTTGCGGCGTAGGTTGCGGATGTACATCCTGAGCGAGTCGAGTTCATCACGATAGGTCGGCCCCCACACCGCTTCGAGGATCTGGTTGTGACTGAGCAGTTGCCCTGCGTGCTGCACCAGGAAGGCAAGCAGCTTGAACTCGGTGCGGGTTAGCTTTAGCTCCTTGCCGTGCAGGGTAGCCTGATGGTTGGTGGTATCCAGCCACAGGTCGGCCTGCTGGTAGATTTGCACCTTCCCGTTTAGTTCGCCAGTGGCGGGACGGCTGGCCCGCCGTAGCAGCGCCTGCACCCGTGCCACCAGTTCGGGGAAGCTGAACGGCTTGGTTACGTAATCGTCCGCGCCCATGCCCAGCCCGCGCACCTTATCGGCCTCGTCAGTCTTAGCGGTCAGCATCATGATCGGCACGTCCGACATCTCGCGGATGCGTTCGCACACCTTCCAGCCATCCATCTGTGGCAAGGCAATGTCGAGGATGACCAGGCTGGGGCGGGCATAGTAGAACATCTGTAGCGCCTCCAGCCCGCTCGTGGCCGTCACGCAGGTGTAGCTTGCCTGCTCCAGCCACAGGCGCAACAGGTCTGCAATCTTGCTCTCATCTTCGACAATGAGTATCTTTGCCGTCATTGGCAACCCCTTCTACCGGAAATGTGAATTGTGAATGTTGAATTATGAATAATACCAAAAGGCCGAGGAGATGGTGTATTTTCTGTAGGGGCGAACCGTTGTTCGCCCAGGTCCCATTTACACTATCACCAAAGCTATTGTATTAGGTTGTTGTCGGTATCGTGAACCCCACCGTAGTGCCGCGATGCTGCACGCTGGTCAACCAAATACGCCCGCCGTGGGCTTCGACAATGGCGCGGCAGATGTACAGGCCCAGGCCGCTGCCGGGGATTTGCGAAACCCGTGCATTGCTGGCCCGCTGGAACTTGGTGAACAGCGTCTCCTGCTCCGCGCCGGGGATGCCGATACCCTCGTCCTGCGCGGTGAACTCCACTCCACCCGTCAGCCTCCGTATCCGCAGGCTGACGGGCTGGCCGCCTGGCGAGTATTTAAGCGCGTTATCCACTAGATTGACAAGCACCTGGGTTAGCCGCACCCGATCGCCCCATACCTGCAGCCCGACATCGACATGAACTTCGACGCGCTGCCGCCGCTCGGACTGCATCTGCAGCGCCGACTCGACCAGTTCCACCACGCTCAACTCCTCGACCCGCAGCGCCAGCCGCCCCTCCTCGATGCGGGTTACGTCCAACACCTCCTCGACCAGCCGACTGAGCGTGGCGGTGGTGTCAGCGATGCCAGTGAAGCAACGCTGCTGCTGCTCACGGGTTAGGCGGAGGTGCAAGAGCGTATCACTGTAGCCGCGCAGCAGGGTCAGCGGGGTACGTAGCTCGTGCGAGACGGTGGTGATGAAGTCGTCCTTGATCTGGTCGAGTTGCTTTTGGCGGCTGATGTCCAGCAAAATCGCCACCGCGCCCAACGCATCGTCGCCCCCCACCTCCAGCGGTGCGTAGCTGGCAGCCACACTATGGCGCAAGCCGGTGGTGGCTTGCACCTCGCGCTCCTGATACTCGATTGGCCTGCGGCTTGCCAGTACGGCGGCGAAGGGACAAGCAGCCGCGCAACTGTCGTTGCAGCCCAGCACATCGGCGCAGGTGCGACCCAGCGCAGCGGTTTCGCTCACCTCCAGTAGCGCCGAAGCGGCGGGATTCACCCCTACCACGCGGCAGCGCTGGTCTACCTGGATGATGCTATCAGTGGTGGCCGACACAATCGCCTCCAGCTTCTGCTCCTGGGCGGTAAGTTCCTCGCGCCGCTGCATCGCCCGCAACGCAATTGCCATCTCGTGGGCCACAGTTTGCAGGAAGCGACGGCTGTGCTGGTCGAAGTAGCGGCCAATCAGCAGCGCAATGCCGACCATCTGCTCCTCGGCGTTGAGCGGCAGCGCCAGTAGACTATCTCCTCCCGCCGCTTGCTCGCCCCAGGCTTGCGCCGCCGCTTCGTCGACCAGCGCGGGCGGCATATCCAGATTCAGCCAGGCAGCAGGCAACAGCGCATCGCCATACAGATCCTTGAGCAATAGGCAACCCGCCTCCGCTTCAGTGCTACGTATCACCTCATGTAGCAGGGTATCACATAGCTGGCTCAGGCTCTGCGCCGTCGCCATAAACTGGGTGATCTGGTAGAGGGCGAACAGGTCGTCGGCCTGGCTCTGTGCCTCGCGGAAGATGCGAATGTTCTCGCGCTCGCGCTCCTCCTCACCGCTCAGATCCCTAACCACCACCAGCGTGCCGCTGCTGATGGCGATGCCCTGCACCTGGGCTGCCACCAGTTCGCCATTGCTGCCCTGTAGCTGCACTCGCTGAGGGCGGCGGCTGACTAGCGGCGCGCTCTGCCCCAGCACCGCCCAAACGTGCGCCCACGACTGCCCCACCCAGTCGCCGTTGCCACCTAGCAGCGCGTCGAGCGCAGGGCTGACGTAAGTTACCAGCCCGCCCTCGCTGATTACCAGCGCATGGGCATCGAGCGCGGCGAGAACCTCGGCAACCGCATCGATAGGCTCTGCCATCAGCATCATCGCTCCCGCTCCATCCCCAGCCGTACCACGGTATACAGAATCGAGTTGAGCAGCAGGTAACAGGAGGTTGCCCCAGGATCCTGATGTCCGGCGGAGCGTTCGCCATACTGCATCGCCAGCCCGCAGCGGGCGACCAGCGGGATAGTGGAGAGCATTCCCGCGTGCGCGGCATTGACGCTGGCCTGTATCGCTTCGAGGAGCGGCGTGCGCTGTGCGGCAGTGGCTTCTAGCGCCTCGGTCGCGGGAGCCAGCGCATCCATAATCGTTTTGTCACCCACCTTGCAGCGGCCCCGCCGCGCCAGCGCATCGCAGCCCGCCCGCATCATCCGCGCCAGGTCGGGTAGCTCCACCCGCTGTACCAGCCCGGCGGCAATGCCTGCCTCGATGAACACCGCACCATAGAGTGGCCCACTCGCGCCACCCACCGACGACACCAGGTTCAGCCCCACCGCACGCAGCAGCGGGCCAATCCCCACCCGCCCCAGCGCGGGCAACTCTTCGCGCACGCTGGCGAAGCCGTGCGCCATGTTGCGCCCGTGGTCGCCATCGCCAATTGCCGCGTCCAGTGCGGTCAGGTAGTCGCTATTCTCGTCCATCGTCGCCGCAAAGCCGCCGACGATCTCCCAGAATACGCTTGCCTCGATCGAATTCGTGTTCATGGTGCTTGGCCTGTGGCTGCTGAATGTAGGGGGGATATTGCTTCGGTGACACATTATAGCACAATTGGAGTATAATAAAGCAACCATAAACGAACCGAGGTAAGGCATGGCCCACGCGATGACCATCACCCACTATCTCTCGCCCACTGGACAACCGCTCGGCGCGGGCGAACAATTCCGCCTGCTCGAAATCGCGCTCCGCGCTATGGATGCGGTCGCATATGCCACGCCAGGGAGCGCCTTCTACTGGACCATCGTGGCTACGCTCAGGGATGCAGGCTACGACCCTGATGCGGTGCGCGATCAGGGCGGCCATCTACTGCAAACCTGGTTGCTCACTCAGCAACGGCTGCTCAGTTCCGCGCTCTACCTGCTCCCTGGCGGTGCGACTCTCTACGTGACGGGCGGCCATGAGCAGATCATCCCCCGCTGCACTGTGGCATTGGGCGGCGAGTTGCCCAGCGTCGCTGCCGCAGCTTCCTTCTTGTCCCAGCCCGCCCAGCTTATTGCCCTTGCTATCCGCGAGTTCAGCAGCCTGCCCGCCGACCTGGAGCGCGATGAACTCGAACTGGAGCTTACGTTGGTGGGGTTTGTGGTTATTGAACTGGCAAGGTGATTGCAGATTTAAGATTGTAGATTTAAGATTGTAGATTGCAGATTAAAGGCAGAACTTGCGCTAACGTTCGCGCTCTACAGTCCCGCGCAGCTTTTAAGAGAGGGTGCTTACCATTTACCATTCACCATTCACCATTTACCATTCATCATTATGCCCACCCTTTACGTAGTCAGCACCCCGATTGGCAACCTCGAAGACATCAGCCTGCGGGCGTTGCGCGTGCTGCGCGAGGCACGGCTGATTGCGGTCGAGGATACTCGCCATGCCCGCATCCTCTTGCAGCGTTACGAGATTACCACCCCCACGATTGCATACCACGAGCATAACAAGGATGAGCGCATTCCCAACATCCTTGCCGCGCTGGCGCAGGGCGATGTCGCCCTCATCAGCGATGCTGGCACGCCCGGCCTGAGCGACCCTGGTTACGAGCTAATCAGCGCCGCGCTGGAAGCCAACCATGAAGTCACTTCCGTGCCGGGGGCGAGTGCGCTGCTGGCCGCGCTGGTAGTATCCGGCCTGCCGTTCGCCCAATTCACCTATGTTGGCTTCCCCCCGCGCCGCAGCAATGAGCGGCGCAAGTGGTTCGCCGCGCTGGCCGCCGAACCGCGTCCCGTCGTCCTCTATGAAGCGCCCCACCGCATCCGCGCCAGCCTCGCTGATTTGCAAGCCGCGCTCGGCCCTGACCGTGCCATCGTGGTTGCCCGCGAACTGACCAAGCTGCACGAGGAGGTTCGCCGCGAGAGCATTGCCGCTGCCATCACCCACTTTGCAGAGAACAACCCGCGTGGCGAGTTCGTCATCATCATCCCGCCGCGCCCTCTCCCCAACCCTCCCCCGATATGGGGGGGGGAGTCGGAGCCTTCCACCGACGAAGAGCTTGCCCCTCTTGCCCAAATGGATGCGCTGGTTGGCAGTGGCCTCAGCCCTGCTGCCGCCGCCAAGCAGGTTGCTGCCACACTTCACCTCGACCGCCGCGCACTGTATAGGCAATATGTGGAGACGAAAGGCTGATCATCCCCACCCAGGATTGAACAAGGAGTGGCGGTGCAGTGAATATCGGCCATGCACGTCGTAAACACTCAATCGGGACGAGTTTGCGTCAAAATAAACCACATGGTGTAGAACTGTGGTATAATTACCCCGTTGCTTGAGACTTCAGTGATTGTTTCTTTTCCTATCCCCTTTGGGAGAGCTTAGGGTGAGATGCAGTGCTGGTCAGGTAAGGCTTAAAGTGCTTTATCCACCCAGTTCCTGCGTAACCGCTAGCCTTTTCACCCAACCTACAACAATAGGATAGGAAAAGAATATGGCAAAGCACATCCTCATCATCGTCACCGATGATGATTTGATCGCGCAAATCAACGCGATACTCACCGAGGCAGGTTACACCATCACCACCCAGACCCACGCCACTTACAATCCCGAACGCGCCCGAACTGTTAGCGCCATCCTGGTAGTAATTGACCGCACCCCCAATGATGATCTCACCATATGGCAGACGGTGCAGCGGCTGAGGCTGGACCGCCTCATGACGCACCTACCCCTAATCATCTGCAGTGATCTGGAGCCGGACCAGCGGGAGACGCGCTTTTACCGTGAACGGCGCATTATTTTCGTGCAAAAACCTTTTGAGGATGGGGGTCTACTCGCTGCAGTGAACATGACGGTGCGCGACAACCAAAAGCAGCTAGCCATATCGAAGTACGCGAATGGCTTGCATTAGCAAAAGTGAGCCGCAGGAGCATCAATCCTGCGGCTCACCACATTATACCAATTAGCCTGGTGGTGTTATATTTCTGTAGGGTCGAAACGTTGTTCGCCCTAGCCTAATTTGCCGCATTAGCGGGAGTAAGCCGCAGATCCATCAATTGCCTGGCCACTATCCCTGGCCTGCTCCGCTTCGACCTTCATAATCAGGAGCATCACCATTTCAAGCAGGTCATCTATATCGAACGGCTTGTTGAGGATCTCGACATTCTTCTCCTTGCGCGTGGTTGCCAGAACTGTGGCCGCATCAGCGAGGCCTGTACAGATGATAATCGGAATGTGCTCCAGATCGGCGTTTCGCCTGATGCGCTCGATGGTTACCTGACTAACCTCCTGATTATGCACACAATGGTCTAGGATGATCAGGTCTGGTGCGGCGCGGCGCACCTCCTCCACGCCCCCTATCGGATAAGCCTGGGTAACGACGATATAGCCTTCGTCAGTAAGTAGGTCGGTGAATAGGGCCAGTATGTCTGGGCTGTCATCAACTACAAAAATGCGCTTAATCATGGCGACCCCCCTCCTCACCGGGGTGAGATATGCTGGGTGAAGGAGAGGGTCGCATCTGCTCGTCTGAGGGTTGTCTAAGACGTGGTGCTGTAAGGTTGTGCGCTTCTCGTTCCCAACTCCCCCAGTTAGGGGCAGGGGAGAAGCTATTAAGGCGTGATGTTCCTGAGTACGCGCTAATTATACCACAATCTGTCAACGGTGTATAGTAGGTGTCCGCTTGAAATGGTGGCTGCTAACACTTTCACCCAACCTCTCCCACTGGATAGGCTTTTTATCGCTCAAAACTCCGCACTCAAAACTTAAACCTCAGCACTCCCAAAAGGCTGGTGGAAATCTTGTGGGCAAAATGTGGAAAAACTGGTGGACAAAGGTACTAGCCAAATTTGACATAATGTGCTAAAATAGACATAAGCAAGCAGCCGTGCGGAGGGCCACCGTGCGTTGCGTGGAGTTTTGGGATTCTCGGATATTCTACTACCATCGTTAATCCCACTCCGTCGTTTCGTTCGTTCAGCTCATCAGCGCGGTTTGTACGCGAGAGAGTGTTATAGCAGCATGGAAAATCCTAGCATCGAAGGTTTCCTCGCCTTCCTGGCCCAGCACAAGGGATTCACCGCCAACACCAGGGCGGCCTACCGTAACGACCTGGGGCAGTTTGCCAGTTTCCTCAAGCCTGACCAAACCCCCGACTGGGGCCGAGTGAAGACTGTCGACATCACCTCCTTCATCGCTCACCTCCGTAGCCACCCCTACGCCACCTCCAGCGTGGCCCGCAAGGTCGCGGCGGTCAAGTCGTTCTTCCACTACCTCAACACCCAGGGTCTGGTCAAGAGCGATCCAACTAGCCACCTGGAGTCGCCGCACGTCAACAAGTATCTGCCCAAAGCGATGTCTACCAGCGAGGTGAGCGACCTGATGGCCCAGCCGCTCAAGCAGCACAGCCATGAAGCCCCGCGCGATCGGGCGATGTTGCAACTGCTCTACGCCACTGGTCTACGGGTTAGCGAATTGGTTGCCCTCGACCTCAGCGATGTCGACCTCAACGCCGCATCGGATGGTCAGGTGCGCTGCACGGTCAAGGGCGGGCGCACCCGCCTGGTGCCGCTGGCAGGCAGTGGCGCAAAGGAAGCGCTAGCCGATTACATTCTACACGGTCGCCCCCAATTGACCAACGATCGCACTCAGCAGGCGCTATTCCTCAACCATCGCGGGCAGAGGCTCACCCGCCAGGGGTTCTGGCTGATCCTCAAAGCCTACGCCAGTTCGGCAGGCATCGCCAACATTACCCCGCACACCCTGCGCCACTCCTTTGCCACCCACAACCTGCGTAACGGCATGGCCCTGCGCGATGTGCAGCAGTTGCTCGGCCATGCCAGCATCAGCACCACCCAGGTCTATGTCCACCTCAACAGCAATGGCGCGAATGGCAGCAGCAGGCATGACGTTCAGCGCGAAGCAGTTGCCGCCGCTGCTGTTGCTGAGGTGGAAGAGAGCCGAGTGGCGTAGGCGGATTTACCAGTAATCATCTTCTTGAGGAGCGCGCTTTAGCACGCTCCTTCTTTTGCGCCCCGGGTCCTGCTTTGTGCCTGAATGTTGTCTGGCGGATTAATTGGCAAGACCTTACAAAACCTTACAAAACCTTACAGTTTCCCCCACCCTGATCGCTTATAATCATAGCGACAAGGCAGCAATCACCACACCTCAATATCTGGTGAGCAATCCTGCGCTTATACACTTGTTGCCCTAATCTAGCCTCAGGCCTGGGCATCTAGCTTGTCAACGCACCCTAATGGGTAAGAAAGGAAGTAGTAAAGATGAAACTCAAGAGTATCAGATCGTTCAGCATCATTGCCCTCGCGCTAGCCCTGCTCCTCAGCTATAGCGCCAGTGCGGGGGCGCAAGTTAGGCCCCATACCGCACTCGCCCCCGCTGCCGCGCAGCCTCCGGCCCAAAGCGCCTCCAAACCCATTCATCCCACCAGTTCCCGCCACCTGTCACCCACTCTGGCGGGCTTCACCGACAGCGGTGTTGTCCTCCCGCAGCTGTTCAAGAGTAGCGTGGCCTGGGCCGATTATGATGGCGATGGCAAGCCAGATATTGCCATGATGGGCCAGCCCGATAGCACCCCTCCTCACCCTCTCACCAAGATATATCACAACACCGGCAGCGGGTTTGTGGATTCCGGGATAACTCTGCCGCAACTCACCAAGGGGCAGTTGGCCTGGGGCGATTACGATGGTGATGGTCGTCCTGACCTCCTCATCACCGGCCAGGATTTCAATAATGTGCCAACCGCCAAGTTGTATCACAACACCACTGCTGGCTTTGTGGATGTCACTCCCATTAACCTGCCCCAGTTGACCCAGGGCGGTGTTGCCTGGGGCGATTATGACCACGATGGCAAGCTCGATTTTGCCATTTCCGGTCAGGATGTCAATGGCGTTGCAGTTACCAAGATATTCCACAACAATGGCGCTGGCTTCGATGACACTACCCCCACCGGCTTCCCCCAGCTCTCTGTTAGCAGCCTGGCCTGGGGCGACTATGATGGCGATGGCCGCGCCGACCTGCTAATTATGGGCAGTGATGGCACTAATCTAGTTAGCAAGGTTTTTCACAGCACTGCTGCCGGATTTGTAGATGTTACCCCCGTCGGAATGCCGCAGTTGGACGACGGCAGCGTAGCCTGGGCTGATTATGATGGCGATGGCCGTGCCGACTTCGTGATCAGTGGTTACAATGGCAGCATATACAATATCAACGTCTACCACAGCACTACCGGCGGCTTCGTCGATGTCACCCCCACAACTATGCCACAAGGCGACTTTACCAGCGTGACCTGGGGTGATTACGATGGTGATGGCAAACCCGACCTGCTGGTTACGGGTAGCACCACCGGAACTAGCGAGGGCGCATTTACTCGCTTCTTCCACAACACCACTAGCGGGTTGGTAGATGATACCCCTGCCTATATGCCCGGCGTGTTCTACGGTAGCGTGGCCTTTGGCGATTACAATGGCGATGGCAAGCTCGACCTGCTTCTCACTGGCACCCAGGATGATAGCGTTGGGTTCACCCGCCTTTATCGCAATGTGCTTGGTTGCGCCGTGCCTTTCTCTGATGTGCAGGGCAACATCTTCTTCGCCTCTATTCAGTATCTCTACTGCCAGGGCGTGGTTAACGGCACCGGCCAGACCACTTTCAGTCCCTCTGGCACCTCAACCCGCGGCCAGTTTGCCAAGGTGGTAGTCCTGGGATTTGGCATCGCCTCGTACACCCCTGGCACCCCCTCATTCAGCGATGTGCAGCCTGGCTACTATGCTTATAGCTTCATCGAAAGCGGGGCGCACGCCTTCATTCTCAGCGGCTTCGACCAGACTACCTGCGCCAATAGTGGCGTACAGTATCCCTGTTACCTACCCAACCGCCCCATCACTCGCGCCCAGCTAACCAAGCTGGTGGTCAACGCTGGTCACTTTATTGAAACTACCCCCGCCCAACCCAGCTTCGTTGATGTGCCACCCGGCAGCTTGTTCTACGGTGTAATCGAGACCGCCCACCACTACGGCATTATCAACGGCTACAGCGACAGCACCTTCCGCCCCAACAACAATATCCAGCGCGACCAGATGTGCCAGATTGTGTTCAAGGGTGTAACTACCCGTCCCTAGGTTCGGTACCCGATAAAGTTGTGATGCCGGGGCGCACTTGCGTGTACCCCGGCATTTCTATGCTGTTGACATCAGTCCACATTGGTGTATAATAATTCAAGGCGAATTTCGCCGCATTTTTACGCATATTTGGACAGAACAGAGGACAATCATCGTGGCTAAACCTATTGTCGCCATCGTGGGGCGACCAAACGTCGGCAAATCAACTTTCTTCAACCGCTTGATCGGCGAGTCGCTTGCCATCGTGGAGGATATACCAGGGACGACCCGCGACCGCCTCTACGGCAGTACCGATTGGGGTGGGGTCAACTTCACCGTGGTAGACACCGCCGGGCTTGAGCCGGAGGCGGGGGCTGACCCCAGCGCTAGCACCAAAGACGCGCTCACCGACGAGCAGCGCCAGCAGATGCTGGACGAGATCACTCGCCGCACCCGTGAGCAGGCGGCCACCGCCATTGAAGAGGCCGACGTGATCCTGTTCATGGTGGATGCCAAAGCGGGGTTGACCAGCACCGACCAGGAGCTGGCCGACATCCTGCGCCGCTCCAAAAAGCCGGTGATCGTGGTAGCCAACAAGGCCGACAACCAGGAGCGGCAGCAGAACGCGGTGGAGTTCTACCAGCTTGCCCTCGGCGACCCCATCGCGATCAGCGCGTTCCACGGTATCAACACTGGCGATCTGCTCGACCTGGTGGTGGAGTATCTGCCCAAGGAAGAGAGCGAAGAGGAGGAGGAGGGTACTCGCATCGCTATTGTGGGGCGGCCCAATGTGGGCAAGAGCCGCCTGCTCAACGCGATTACCGGCCAGGAGCGGGTGGTAGTCAGCGACATTCCTGGCACCACCCGTGACGCGATTGACACCGTGTTGGAGTGGAATGACCAGAAGGTGACGCTGATTGACACCGCCGGTATCCGCCGCCGTGGGCGCATCGAGCAGGGCATCGAGAAATACAGCGTGATTCGCACAGTGCGGGCGATCAATCGCGCCGACGTGGTGTTGCTGTTGATTGACGCAAATGAGGGATTGACCGCGCAGGATCAGCATATCGCTGGTTACATACTTGAGGCGAACAAGAGCATGGTGCTGGTGATTAACAAGTGGGATCTGGTGGAGAAGGATAGCGACACGATGAAGGAGTATGCCGCCGACTTGCAGCAGCAACTGAACTTTATCTCATACGTGCCGATGGTGTTTATATCCGCCAAGTTCGGCCAGCGGGTGATCAAGGTGCTGCCGATTGCCATGACGGTGGCTGCGGAGCGACGCAAGCGCATCTCCACCGGCCAGCTAAATAAGCTGCTCAAGGACGCAGTGGCCGAGCATCAGCCGCCCAGCAAGCCGGGCCACTGGCTCAAGTTCTACTACGCGACCCAGGCGGACATCAGCCCGCCCACCTTCGTTTTCTTCGTCAACGATGCCGAGGCCATCCACTTCAGCTACCGTCGCTATCTGGAGAACCGCATCCGCCAGGTGTTCGGCTTCGAGGGTACCCCGCTGAAGATGGTGTTCCGCAACCGTGAGCAGGAAGATAAGTAGACATACCACGGGCGCGTGCTACGGAGTGCTACCAAATAGTAAGGAGTGTTGAGTAATGGCTACTGATACACTACCAAACATACAATTGATTAACGTCGGGCTAGAAGCCGCCGAACATAACCTGGTCAGGTTTCAAGGTGCGCTGAAGGCAATCAACCTGGTGTCCAGGATCTGCCAGATTTACCTTTCTGAGACTGAATACATTACCTGCCTATTCGATGATGAAATGGTGTCACTGATCAGGTTCGCACTCGATTAGCAGGTAAAGGCAGTGGGTAAGGTGATACAGCTTGAGCGCAACGGCAAGGGCTTCCTCGTCACCGAGGTGAGACTACATGAGATTGAACCGCTGCCTGGTTTGCAACCTGTGTCGTCGTTGCTTCAGACTTTGCTTGCTGAGGCCCAGACTGAACCTCAAGATGGGCAGGACGTTAGCGGTTGGGCTGACCGCGATGACATTAATAGCCTCGATGATATAGTCAACTACGCTCGCCAACTGCGTGGTATGCCACCGATCAGCCAGAGGTAAGCTTTGCTGGTTTTGGACACCAATGTAATAGTGGGGGTGCTGCGACAATATCCTAACGCCGTCAAGTGGCACACGTCAATCGCTAACGAGCTACTAACCGTTCCAGGCTTCGTCGTGATGGAGCTTGTGGTAGGCTGTAGAAACAAACACGAGCTAAGTGAGTTGAACGCCCTGATCAAGACTCACCTTGTCTATTGGCCAGACGGAAATGAGGTTAGCAAGGCGCTGGATTACCTTGCCCGCTACAATCGGGTGAGCGGCCTCGGTGTCGTAGATGCTCTAATCGCCGCCTGTGCCGTTGCACTCCGCGTCCCTCTATGTACCTTCGATAACGATTTCAAAGCTGTTCCCAGACTCAAGATCATCGCCTCTTACACATGGCCGTCAAGGTTAGACCGCAAACTGTAACTAGCAAAGGAGGACATTCATGGCCCAGAACAGCCCGCAGTCCAACGTAAACAGCGCCCTCGATAGCCTCGCCGCCGGTATCGCCAACGCCGGGCCACCTCCTAGAATGGGCAGTGGCAACATCGGCGATGGTAGCCTCGGCTTCAACACCGCAGGCAGCGACAACCAGGCCCCCACCGCGACCACCCAGGATGTCCTCAACGTGGCTACCGCGCAGACCAACCTGCTCAAGGGCTACTATGCCGATGTTCTGAGTCAGTCGCACAGTAGCTTTACCGCCGCGCTGGTGTGTGCCATCGGCGGGTTCGTCGTCTTCCTCGTCGGCCTTTATCTGCTCTACAGCAATACCAACAACAGCAGCCTGATCACAGTGGGAACGATCAGCACAGTCGGTGGCATCATTGTGCAGGTAATCTCCGGCCTACTGTTTTATCTTTATGCGCGCACTACCACCCAACTGAGCAGCTTCCACATCCGTCTGCTGCGAGTGCAGCGTTTCCTGCTGGCAAACAAGATTTGCGACTCGATCGCTGATCCGACCGCCCGCGACGGTAGTCGCGCCAAGCTGGTTGACGAAATCGCCACCGCCAGCGCCGATCTTAGCGTAGCGGACGCGCCGCTGCCTACGGGTAAGTGATTACTCAGCTGCTAAAAGCTGACCGCATTCCAGGAATAGATAAGGATCTGAACTATGACTGCTGACACACTGCCCATAACCCAGCAAATTACCGTCAGGATAGATGGCACGGAAGACCGCCAAGTGAAGCTTCGTGGCATCTTGAACGAGGTGAACCTGTCCGACAAAACCTGTAGGGTTTACACATCGGATAGCGAGTACGTTACCTGCCACTTCCACGCTGCACTTGAAACAGACGTTGTATACGCGCTAGGCCGCAATGTCGAGGTGTCAGGCGAATGGCTGAAGATCGAGCGTAACGGTCATACTGCGAAAGTGGATGAAATAAGGCTTCAGAGTGTTGAGCAGGTGTACGACTCAGAACCAGCAAGCAATAGTGAGAAACACGGTACAGTCAAAGATTTGCTGGAGTCCGGAATCGTTGGTATGTGGGCGGACCGCGAAGATCTGCATACCACCCGCGATGTTATAAACTATGCTCGCCGATTGCGTGGCAAGCTGCCACTGCCTGACGACGCAGATGTGGCCCTCGCTTCTGAGGATGTTGACCCTGTAGAGGGTGGGGGTAAAGAAGCCGTTTCTAATCAATAACTTCAAGACCCAATTGTAGTGCGTGCTTATTACCCAATTAGCCTTTATGGCTGGAGGTGGAATCTTGCTCTTTGTTGATACAAACATTCTGATAGAGGTAATACGCAAGAATCAGTTGGTGCTTGACTGGTTTGCTACAAGGATGAAGGAAGAGCTTATAATACACGGCCTTGTACTGCTGGAACTACTGGTTGGCGTACGGGACGATCAGGAATTGAAGGAGATAGAACAGTTCGCCAGAACCTTTCAAGTGTACTGGCCTACCACTGCAGACTATGACAGGGCAATGGATCTGGCTAAAAGATATTATCGTTATGGTTTGGGAGCGGTAGACGCTGTTCTGGCTGCCAGTACGCGTAACAAGCGTGTCTCGCTGTGTACTCTCGATCGGGATTTTCGGCCTATTCCAAACCTAAAGATAGTTGAACCGTACAGTAAATGAATTGGGCTTTAATATTACAGCCTCAGTTAGCATAAATGCGCCAGATTGGTGTAGGGGCGAATCGCATACACCCTGCCGCCTGGTGTCCAGGCCAATCGTGACTACGTTATCTTGCCCAGCAACTGAGGCTGTAATATTAAGGCCATACCCCGGCTCAAGATTATATCGCCATATGCCCCCTCTCGCAAGTAAACAACTGCCCACGATAGCGCCATCTTAACTCCGCCCCAATCGCCTGCCTAACCCAATCCGGCACCCGTGCTGGGCGCTGCGTCTGGATATTCACCCACACTAGCGACCCCGGCGACTCCACCAGCAGGGTGTCCTCGCGGTAGAATTGGTGACGGTAGTACAGCGCGGCGGCGCTTACCTGCTCTATGGTGGTGCGTAGAGTGATGATGTCGTCAAGGTAGGCGGGCTGGCGATAATCGACTGAGAACTGCGCCATATACATCCCCAGCCCTTCATCCATCAGCCGCGCATTGAAGATGCCCAGGGCATGGTTAAGCTCGGTGGCGTTGCGTTCGCCCCAGGGCAGATAACGCTCCCAGCTAAGGTTGTACACATCGGTATCCAGCACGCTGACGCGAAAGCTAATCTCGTGATATGGTCTGCCCTGCTCGTCGCGGCCAAATACGCCGCCCAGCGGCTTCAGCGGCACAGGTGGCGTGGGGGGATGGCCGCTGTCCAGGCCAATAGCCTGCCGCGCCCAGATGGGGATGCTGATCGGTCGCCCGCCAGCCACATCCACCCATACCAGCGTGCCTTTGGCTTCGACCAGCAGGGTGTCGTCGCGGTAGAAGCGGTGCAGAAACTGCTCTGAAGAATTGCCAACTGTTTCTATGCTGCTACGTACCCTGATGATGTCGTCAAGGAAAGCGGGCTGCAGGTAGCGCGTTTCGATGCCACGCAAAAGGCTGTTTACTCCCGCTTCGAGTCGGCGCGGGTTGGTAATGCCCAGCGCAACGTGCAACTCGGTAGCGTTGCGTTCGCACCAGGGCATATAGCGCTCCCAACTGAGGTTAAACACATCGGTATCCAACACAGTAACACGAAACGCCAGCTCATGATAGGGATGCCCGCGCTCATCCCAACCCAACATCCCCCCCAGGGTAGTGCTGGGTGCTGGGTGCTGAGTGCTGAGTTCCGTATGTTCGTTGTCAGAGTCACTCATGCCTCATCCCTCATGCTTGTTCAAGAACCGCCACGCCGTCTCGATAATCTGCCTGAGTTCGGGATAGTGTGGCTGCCAGCCCAGTTCGCGGCGGATGCGTTCGCTGCTGGCAACCAAAACGGCCGGGTCGCCGGGGCGGCGGGGGCCGACTTTCATCGGGATTTCCTTGCCGGTCACCTGTCGCACCGCTTCGATGACCTGCCTGGTGGAGAAACCCTGCCCGCTGCCCAGGTTGTAAATCATGCTCTCGCGCTGCGCCAGCGCATCCAGGGCCAGGATGTGTGCGGTCGCCAGGTCTACGACATGAACGTAGTCGCGGATGCAGGTGCCGTCAGCGGTGGGGTAGTCGTCGCCGAAGATTTCGATGTAGGGCCGCTGGCCCTGCGCTGCTTGCAGCACGATGGGGATTAGATGGCTCTCTGGGTCGTGGCGCTCGCCGTAATGTTCGCTCGCTCCAGCCGCGTTGAAATAACGCAGGCTGGCCCAGCGCAGCCCGTATGCCCCATTATACCATGGCAGGAAGCGCTCAATCGCCAGCTTGCTCTCGCCGTAAGGGTTGGTCGGCTTCAGCCGCGCATCCTCCTTGATCGGCGTACTCTCCGGCTCACCGTATACCGCCGCGCTTGACGACAGCACGAAGCGGCTCACCCCCGCTTCCTGCATCGCTTCCAGCAGATTCAGGGTATTAACGATGTTGTTGCGGAAGTATTTGGCGGGCTTCTGCACCGACTCACCCACCTGACTGTCGGCGGCAAAGTGCATCACCGCCTCTACGCCGTTATCAGCGATCGCCTTGCTAATCGCCGCCTTGTCGCTCAGATCGGCCTGCACGAAGACCGCCTGCGGGTTTACTGCCGCCGCGAAGCCTTTGTATAGACTGTCGAACACCGTTACCTGGTGTCCCGCAGCGACCAATTGCTCGACGGTGACGCTGCCAATGTAACCCGCGCCGCCAGTTACCATTATGTTCATGTGTTCTCCTGTGTAATATTATGTAGGGCGTATGTTGAACACCCAGGGCGAACCGTTGTTCGCCCCTACATCCGTTTTCTCCGCTTCTCCGTTGAACCTAATCCGTTGGCTGGCACTCTCGTTGGCTTGCCCGCCACCGCGATTACCATGATGCCGCCAAACATCAACGCCGCGTCGACGATGCGGGCTGCGCCCAAATCCTCGCCTAGCCAGCGCCAACCGATGAATGCGGCGAACACGAAGTAATCCTCGTGGATCGCCCCGCCGTAGCTGACGCACGCCATGCTGAAGGCTTGCAGCACCAGAATGTAGGTCAGCACAGTGAGCAACCCGCCGACCACCACCCGACCCTACTGCCCGCACACCGGCTGCAGCATTGCCTGTCCGCGCAGCATGAAGGCCAGCGAGGTGAAGAACAGTGTACTGCACAGCGGTGGTATGCTGCACTACCGCGCCGTCAACCGCCGAGTAAACCGAGCTACATACCGCGACGCTCAAGCAATGCCGATGACAGTGACACTTACCATTGCCATTTTACGTTGCACCCACCATGCGCTGCCACCCATCGCCAACAGTTCGAGCAGCACCGCCAAACCCACTATGCCGCCTCGGTGCAGTGGTTCGCAGAGAAACAGCGCCGCCCATATCGCCAACAGCTCCGGCGCAAGACTCCGCGCCATGGTATAGACCAACGAGAAATCGCCACTCTGATAGGCGCGGGTGAGCAACGCCAGATACAGCACCTCGATCAATCAATACGCTGGTAATCACAATCGGCCAAATGTCAGGCGCGACTGGCGGACCGAGAAACAGCAACGGTATGAAGGCGGACCGCACC
Source organism: Chloroflexota bacterium (assembly GCA_025355955.1). Classification (GTDB taxonomy): domain Bacteria; phylum Chloroflexota; class Chloroflexia; order QHBQ01; family QHBQ01; genus QHBQ01. Next base: position 15,914 of record JANXYP010000173.1, on the reverse strand, counting down.
CTTGCTGGTTGTGCTATATGCGCTTCCAGTGGGCCGATGTAAAGCGGCCTCGCGTCTCAGCTAGCCGTAAGGCTGGTTAGGGACAATGCCACCGCCTTTAGGCGGTTGGTACTTTACTCGTCTACCTTGCTATTATCCGCTGCGGTGGTTTGTTGTTGGCGGGTTTACCTATCGCTGGGGATTATAGCCGCCTCTCATTAGCCGCGTCAAGTTGCCCGCAGGTACTGCCTAATATTACAACCTTGGTTGGCATATTTGCGCCGAATTGGTGTAGGGGCAATCGCATACGCCCAGTCGCTTCAGCCAATGATTAGACTTGCCTTAAATCCTGTTTTGTTTATACTTGTATGGCACAATCCATGCAAGCAAGTTTGCTGCGATAAGTTTGTTGCCAAAGGAAATGGAGAGGTCAACCCTTATGAAGCGGATCAGAATGCAGGCGCTAGCCCTGCTGGTAAGCATCTTCGTGCTGGCGGGCTGCGACAATGCTACGCTTACGCCGCCGCCATCAGCCACTGCTACCAGCGTTGCCGTCGCGGTCAACGTCATTGCCACTAACCCTACACCAACGCTTGAGGCGGTTGCGCCACCTACTATTTCGCCTGCTGTCGCCTCGCCAACTACGCTGGTACTCATGCCGACAATTGCTCTGGCTGAACCGACCGCTACTGCTGCCTTGCCTGCTACTACCGCGACCGACACGCTTGCGCCACCGCCAGGCACGATCAACACGCTTGCGCCCCTGAACCCGATCGCGACCGACACGCTTGCGCCACCGACCGCAGTTGCTCCGCTAGTGCAGCCCACCCGCTTGCAGGCGATGAATGTGAACGTGCCGCAACAATACAGCGGCTTCCAGCCAGGGAGCAAGATTAACCTGCCGCCCGGCTTCAGCATCAGCGTGTTCGCTGCCGGGTTGCACGCGCCGCGCATGATGGCGATTGCGCCGAATGGCGACCTGTTCGTTGCCAACATGGCGGCAGGTCAGGTAGTTGCTCTACCCGACCGTAACCATAGCGATGTGGCCGACAGTGTTAGCGTGTTTGCGGAGGGTCTGGATAACCCGCACAGCCTGGCCTTCCATAGCGGCTACCTCTACGTCGCCACCGATAGCAAGGTGGTGCGCTATCCCTACGCCAGTGGCGACCTCAAGGCCAGCGCCGCTGCTGCCACCGTTACTGAGGACATTCCCGCTGGCAGTGACCACCATACCCGCACCATCGCCTTCGGCCCCGACGGACGGTTGTATATCGCGGCGGGCTCGACCTGCAACGTCTGCATCGAGAGCGACCCGCGCTACGCGACTATCAGCGTCTTTGATATGAGCGCGGATGGCAGCCAGGCGATTAACCGCCGCACCTTTGCCAGCGGGCTTCGCAATGCGGTGGGCATCGAGTTTGTGCCCGGCAGCGACAAGCTATGGGCGGTGGTCAATGGCCGCGACAATCTGGGCGACAACGTGCCGCCGGAGATACTGGTGCAGGTGAAGGACGGCGCGGACTACGGCTGGCCCTACTGCTACGGCGACCGCGTCTACGACAGCGACTTTGGGCAGAAAGATGCGTCATACTGCCAGCACCTGGAGTTGCCCGACCTGAAGATGCAGGCGCACAGCGCGCCGTTGGGTCTCGACTTCTACAGCGGCCAGCAGTTCCCCGCCGCCTACCAGGGCAACCTTTTCATCGGCTTCCACGGCAGTTGGAATCGTAGCGTGCCAACTGGCGCGAAGCTGGTGCGTGTGCCGTTCGTCAACGGCAAGCCGCAGCCCGCTATTGACTTCGCCACTGGCTGGCTGGAAGGTGGCAAGTGGGGTCGTCCGGTTGATCCTCTCACCGCGCCCGACGGCAGTCTGTTCCTCAGCGACGATGCGGCAGGGGTGGTGTATCGTATCAGTTACAAGTTACAAGTTGAAGGTTGATGTGGTTGGCGGAAGTTGTAGGCGATTAGCTACTCTTCCGCTTTTCGCTTTCAACTTTCAACTTGTACCTCCACCAACGGCTGACACTGCGGGCAATAGTGCGTCCCTCGCCCGCCGACCACGATGCGCTCGATGGGAGTGCCGCAGTCAGCACAGGGCTGGCCGGTGCGCTGGTAGACGCGCAGGCTGTTCTGGTTGGAGCCGTGTCCACCGAAGGCATCGCGGTAGTCGCTGAATGTGGTACCGTTATTGGCAATGCTCTGGCGTAGCACCTGCTGGAAGGCATCATAGACGCGACCAATTTCGTCATCGCTGAGGGTACGCAACTGGCGCATGGGATGGACGCGGGCAAGGTGCAACGCCTCGTCGGCGTAGATGTTGCCCAGGCCGCTGAGAAAACTCTGATCTAGCAGCGCTTGCTTGATGCGTGGGTTGCCGCGCAGCGACTTGCGGGCGATCAGGGCGGCGAAGTCGGCGCGGCTGAAATCTTCCGCCAGTGGCTCCGGCCCCAGCGCTGGCAGCGCCCCGGCCAGCGGCTGGTCGGCGGCAACATAGCGCAAGCGGCCAAACTTGCGTTGATCGTCGAAGTGCAGTTGCGCCCCATTGTCCAGTTCAATGATCACGCGGCTGAAGCGCCCCGGTGCGGTGGACTGCGCGTGGTAGGTTAGCTGGCCGGTCATCCGCAGGTGGCCCACGATGGCCGCGCCGCCTTGTAGGTGGATAATGATATACTTGGCACGGCGGCTGACATCGGCGATCTGGGCATCCTGCACCGCCTGGCGAAACGCCTCGGGCTCAAGCGGATGCACGGTCGGCGGCCAATCAAGGTGGCTGACCTGCACAATGCTGCGCCCGCTAAGATGCGGGCGCAGACCGTTGACAACCGTCTCAACTTCGGGTAGCTCTGGCAATTTGGCTGCTCTCCTCTAAGGCGTGGTTTTCTTCCCACCGCCCTTATCCTGCTTGGTAATCAATTGCACCTGCGACCCTGCTGGCACCGAAGTACCCTGGGCTGGATCGCTGTTCAGTACGTAGCCATTAGGCACGCTATCGTAGAAGGTGGTGTCTATGCCGCCCTCGCCCCGCCCCAGCTTGTCGCCCTGCACCGGCGTGAGACCCGCTGCCTGGATAGCGGCGCTGGCCTGATTTACCGATTGCCCTGCCACTACCGGCACCTGCACATTAGCAGCAGGTTGCGGCGTGATTATCACTGTGCCGCTGCTGACGATCAGGGTAACGCTATCACCTTCGCTCACTGTGCTGCGAGCGGGTGGGTTCTGGTCAATCACTGCGCCAACCGGGGCGGCGTTTTGCTGCTGCTGGATAGTCACCTTCAGGCCGAGGGTGGTCAATTGCTTCTGCACGGCGGCCGCGTCGGTGTTGCGGAAGTCGCCCAGGATATAACGATGCGGGCCGATGCTGATGGTGAGCGTCACTGGCTGGCTGCGGTCGATGATGCTGCCGGGGGTGGGGTCTTGCGATATCACGCTGCCCAGCGGCACGGTCGCGCTGTTGTCGGTAATGGTCTTCACCGTGTAACCCATCTGGTTTAGCGTAGAGGCGGCATCCTGCTGCGATTTGCCGGTTACGTTCGGCACCACTCCCGGTGGCAGCGGTGTAGCGGTGGCGGGTGGTGGCCCCGGCGTAGCGGTGACGATGGCAACCGGCGCGGGCGTGGGGTTCTGGTTGCCCAGCGTGGGCAACACCGTAGTGGCGAACAGCACCCCGCCAACCAACGCAACCAACACCAACCCGCCGATTATCCAGGTGGCCCAACCAACCCCGCCGCTCTTCTCAACCTCGATGTAGTTAGTGGCGCGGCGCATCGGCACAAGCGGCGCAGCTGGCGCAACGTATTGCTGGCGCGGCGGCAACGGCTGGCGCACTGGCTGCATGGGGGGCGGGTTGACGTAGGTGGTCGCGCCGTAAGGGTCGGGCTTGGGGCTGACAATGCGGGTGGCAGCGGGCGAAGGCGCAAATGTCTGATAGCTGTGTAGCGCCCGCTCCATTGCCTCCGCCGAGGAGAAGCGATCTTCGGGCTGCTTCTCTAGCGCCTTCATTACGATCGCGTCAAGGCCGGGCGGCACCGCCGGGTTGAACTGGCGGGGGTGCGGCGGCGGCTCCTGAATATGTTTGAGCGCCAGACCCATCATGCTATCGCTCTCGAACGGCAGCCGCCCGGTCAGCATCTCGAACAGGATGATGCCCACGCTGTAGAGGTCGGACTGGGGCGATACTCGCTGCCCCCGCGCCTGCTCCGGACTGAAGTATTGCACCGTCCCTAGCGCCACGCCGGTCTCGGTCATGCTGATCTCGCTCAATCCCTTGGCGATGCCAAAGTCGGTCACTTTGACTACGCCCTGGTTGGAGATAAGCACGTTCTGCGGTTTGATATCGCGGTGGACGATGCCCATCGCGTGGGCAGCGGCCAGTGCTGCACAGACCTGCGCGGCAATCTCTGCCGCCTGGGTGGGGGGCAGTGGGCCGGGCTGCCGGTCCATGTATTGGCGCAGCGTCTCGCCCTCGACGCACTCCATCACAATATAGTGGATCTCGCCGTCCTCACCCACATCGTAGACGCTGACGATGTTGGGGTGGTTCAGCCCCGCCGCCGCGCTGGCCTCGCGGGTGAAGCGGGCCAGAAACTTATCGTCGCCCGCATACTGCTCACGCAGGATCTTGACCGCAACAATGCGGCCGCCCAGCGCGATGTCGCGGGCGCGGTACACCACCGCCATCCCGCCTCCGCCGATGCGCTCCAGCAACTCGTAGCGCTGGTTCAATATTCGATTAGTCAGCGGCCCGGCCGCCCCGACCCCACCCGCTTTGCGCTCTGCCATGTTCATCCCTTACGATGCAATCGACGTTCGCTCCCGCTAAAATTGGCCGGGTGCCGCCGCGCACATCGGCCTGGAAATTGTAGTATAATATTCCTAAATAATAACGTTCCATCGCCCAGTTTGTTGCATAAATATGGTCTAATTTTAACCGAGTTCGCATCTTATTGTCAACCACAACAAAGCAGGGCGGGTGTGTTACGAGTTGTTGGGTAAACGTAGGGGCGGGCAGCGGCCCGCCCTGGTGAGCGAACAAGCTACCCAATAACTTGTAATACCAACTAGCCGAGACGATTGGGCATTTCTGTAGGGGCGAACCGTTGTTCGCCCTGGCCCAATCTATAGCGGCACCATGGCTAATTGGTATAACACACCCAAGCAGGGCATGCTACTTGCATCACTCTCTCTATGTCAGCTGTGAGAAACTATGAAGGGAGCTTCAACCAATAATATGGATAATCTGGAGAACGACAGCCTGCCCAAGAGCGACGAATTGCGTGAGTATCGCCGTAACAATGACGACGATCGCGGCATCCCCGCAGGTGTGGCCCCCACCGCCCAGCCCGATCCCGCGCTGGCCCAGCCCGCGCCAGATCGCCTCGACCAACTTTACGTCGAAGACGAGGCCGACGACGATTATGATGATGCCGATGCTGAGGAGCTTAACCAGATGATCAGCGGCGCGGACGAGCAGCCAATCAGCAGCAACGCCGATGTGCTCAACCTGGGCGACCGCTACCTGGTTAGCGGCGAGGAAGCGGGTTACGATATGGGCTTCGGCGATCCCTTCGAGGGTGAAGGCACCACCGACGTGCAAGCCGCGATCGAGGATGGCCTGACCTACTTCGCGCCGGTCGACCCGCCTGTGGATGGCAGGCTAGGTGGGCAACAGGGCGCAGGTGTGAGCGGCGGTTTCGCTGGCACTAGCCTTGACGAGATCGATGCCCCCGCCGAGGAGTTCGATGCCCCGCTCGACCCCCAGCGCACCCTCACTGACGACGACCTTGCTGCCGCCGTGGTACGCGCCCTCGCTGGCGACAGCTACACTACCGACCTGCCTATCGAAGTCTCCGCCCGCCATGGTGTGGTCTACCTGCGTGGCACGGTCAACTCGATGGATGATGCGGAGATGGCTGCTGCGGTGGCGGGCGAAGTTCCCGCTGTGCGGGAAGTCAACGATGACGAACTTGAATATTAGCTGCTAAGGAGTATCCCAACCTTATGCCCAACCAGGGTCTACCCCTGCCTACCTTTCTCAACAACGGACACTATCGAGTCGATCGCCTGCTCTCCGTCGGCGGCCTCAGCCTGATATATCACGGTATGGATACCAAGCTGAACCGCCCTGTGGCAATCAAGGAGCTATTCCCGCGTGGCAGCGAACGTGCCGATGGCTTGAGTGTAGTTCCCTCGTCTAGCTACGGTGAAGCGGAGTGGGCGCGAGCCAGGGCCGAGTACCTCGACGAGGCCCGCATGGTCGCCAGCTTCGATCACCCCGGTGTGGTGGATGTTTACGACTACTTCGAGGAGAACAACAGCGCCTATATGGTGATGAAGTTCATTAGCGGGCAGACATTGGAGCAGCACACGGTCGAGCGCGGCGGCAGGTTGCCGGAGGCCGAGGCCAGGGAGTTCATCCGTCAGGTAGGCGAAGCTTTGCAGCAACTGCACAGTCAGGAACCGCCCATCTATCATCGCGATCTCAAGCCGCGCAACATCATGGTCACGGGGCAGGGACGGGCAGTGCTGATTGATTTTGGCGCAACCCGCGAATACATGACCGAAGTCGCTGGCCCCGAAGAGGCACTGTTCACCCCCGGCTATGCCCCGCCGGAGCAACTTGCTCTCGAACAGGCGACCCGCCCCCATCCAACCATTGATGTCTTCGCCCTCGGCGCGACCATGTACTATCTACTGATCGGCAGCGACCCCTACACAAACGGTTTCAAGCCGCCCAACCATGTGAGCGAGAGTACCCGCAAAGCGACGATGCACGCCTTGCAGCCTGACCCCGCGCATCGCCCCCAGGCGGTGCGGGCCTTCCTCAACGAACTATATGAACTGAGTGGGTTGGCGGGCCTGATTGATGCCACCCCGCTCTGGCTGCGCTACCTGGGCGGCTTCCTCTCCGCCATCCTCATTGGGGTGCTGACCAACTGGCTCTCTGGCGGCGGTATCGTGGCCCTGTTCAACACTATATTTGCCCCGGCCCCACCCATGCCTACCATTGTGCCACTGCCTGCTACGCCGACTGCCGCATTGTTGTTTGCAGTTACGCTGGCGCGGATTACCATCGCAGCCTAAAGAACAGGTGTCACCCCGAACTTTCAGGAATGCAAAAAGCCGCCAACCGGGCTTGGGAAAGAAATCTCAAGCCCCGTTGGCGGCTTTTTGCCGATTACGCCTGGACGGGTTCCTCTTCGGATTCGGCCAGCGCTTCGCCGTTGCTGTAGTCGCCGGTGTCCACAAAGCCTTCGATGGTGGCGGCCTCACCGTGCGGCACGTAATCCTCGCCCTTGAGCATGATCACCACCCGTCGCTCCTTACCCTCGCCGGTGCTTTCGGTGTAGACTGTGGCGTGTTCCTGCAAGGCCAGGTGAACGACGCGCCGCTCTGCTGGTGGCAGTGGCTCCATCTCATGCGGTTCGCCGCTGTCGATCACCTGCGCGGCCAGGCGCAGCGCGATGTTGGCAAGCTGCTCGGTGCGGCGCACGCGATAGCCGTCCACGTCAATCACCACCCGATCCCAGCCCTTCAACTTCTTGTGCAGCATCACATTCAGCACAAATTGCAAGGCGCTGAGGTTGTCACCATGCTTGCCGATCAGCAAACCCTTGTCGGCGTTGTCCACCTCGAAGACTTCCAACACCAGGGTCTTGGGGTCGGCCAACCCTTCGGGGGTCTCCTGCTTGCTATCGCGTTGCGCTACCTTGGCGGGAATGTCGAGTAGGTCGAGCATATCTTCGAGCATCTCGCCCGCCATCTGGGCCGCTTCGTTCTCATACTCGGCCAGGGTGGCCTGGGCCACGCTGCGGAAATCGGCGTGGAAATCGTTGTGATAGCCACCGCGCTGCTCTTCACGCCCGCGCCCAAAGCCGCCACCACCTCCACTACCACTGCGCCGATCATCGCGCCCCCGCCCGAAGCCACCGCCGCCACCGCCGCTTCGACTGGGGCCACGGTCGTCGCGGCGCTGGCCGGTTCCCCAGGCCCGCGCCGTCTGTGGTGCGGGGAAGCGCCCACCTGCCTCAGGCGCGGGCGTGCCATATACTGGCCCGCGCCTGCCGCCCTCAGCAGCAGGCGCGACCTCGACGATGCCCGCGACCCCTGGCGTGGCCGCTGGACGCGAACCCGCCGCCTGAATGCGGGCGAGGATCTCCGGCTTGATGCTGACCCTGACCAGCGCCTCATCGTCATCGTCGCGCCCGCCGCTCAGAACCTCGATACTGACCTCATTACGGGTGCGGCCCAGTTGCTCTAGTGCAAGGCGTACTGCTTCCTCGATGGTTTGTGCCTGTATCTCAACGCTGTGCATCTTCTTCCCTTTCGTGCGCCCCGGCGCGCACTGCCCGCTGTGGGCAAATCTAGTAGATAAAATCAGGATTTCGCACATTTCGCCAGGGCGAACAACGGTTCGCCCCTACAGAAATGACCGTAGCCTTGCTACGATTACCGCTGTAGATAAAATGCAAGCCAGGGGCGGCTAGCTCCCCTGGCTGATGCAGGGCCATCCCCTGCTCACTTCCGCTTTTTCCTACGCGCCAACATCTGCTCATAGGTTAGCTGCTGGGCGGCGGTAGCGCTGCTGGCGCTGGCCGCGCTGCTGGTGGCGGGTTCGATTGCCTTCACATTCGCGCCCTTGCCGCTGCCGTTGCTTGCGCCGTCACCTGTGCCATTGCTCGACCCGTTGCCTGAGCCGTTGCCTGAGCCGTTGCTGCGGCTGGCATAGTAACCGCCGTAGATGGTGGCGCTACTGCCATTCCCTCCATTGCTGCTGATGCGGCTGGTTGAACCGCTGCTGGTAGTGGCGAGAGCGCGGCTTGAGCCATCGGCTTTGGCCTGGTCGCCATTGGTCGCGGTGGTGGTTACCAACTCTGTACCATCACGCTTGGCTTTTTGCTCGGCCTGCGCTGCCATGCTCTGATCCATGAGCTTGCCTACGAATGAGGTCTTCTTCTTCGATTGTCTGACCGCGATTTCTTCCGCGGTCAGCTTGCGTGGCATGAACTTATCGGTGCTGGACTTGGGCAAGAAGGGGAAGATGTCGGCCAGCGAGCCCCAGCCGATTAGCATATACGACTGGAACGCTTGCAGGATGCTTGAGGTGGTCCAGTACAGCACCGGGCCAACCGGCCAGCCCCAGTAGATGAAGATGATGTAGATTGGGGTGAGTAGCATCAGATTGTTCATCATCTTGGCCTGGCCGTCCAGCACCCGGCCAGGCGGGATTGCCATGCGCTGGGCAATTAGCTGGAACAAACCGCTGGCGACCGGCAGGATGTGCAATGGGTCTGGCCCGTTGAGGTCGCTGATCCAGGCGAAGCCCTGCGAGAAGATGGGGTCGTGGTTGTGCGATAGGCCCGATATTGCTGCGCTTAGGATAATGAAGATGGGGATTTGCAGCAGCAGCGGCAGGCAGCCGCCCAACTGGCTGACTCCATACTGGCGGTAGACATCCTGCGTTTCCTGCATGATGCGGGTCTGGTCGCCCTTGTACTTGCGCTGGATCTCCTTGATAAGCGGGGCCAGCGTCTGCATCGTCAGCGACGACTTCATCGCCTTGTTAGTCAGCGGGAAGGTGAACAAGCGCAGGATGATGGTGAAGACGATGATACCCAGGCCAGGGTTGCCCACCAGCGTGCTGATGCCCTTCAGCGCCCACTGGGTAGCCGCGACTATCGGGAGGAAAATATCCAGCATAATACTCCTTACATAAATGCAGATTGCCGATTGTAGATTGTAGATTGTAGGTTGTAGATGTTAACTGGCGCTTCGCCTTTAATCTGCAATCTTAAATCTGCAATCGTCACGGCACCGGATCGTAGCCGCCGGGGTGGAAAGGATGACAACGGCCAATGCGCTTGGCCGCCATCCAGCCCCCCTTGATTGCGCCGTACTTCTGCACCGCCTCGTAGCCATAGTGTGAACAGCTAGGATAGTAGCGGCAACTGGGCGGCAACAGCGGGCCGATGGTTACTTGATATACGCGAATAAGCAGCATGAAGACGTATTTCATGGTGAAGCCTGGGTTTCTGTCGGCAGCGAGATTAGCTTACTCTTGCGTAGCAAATCGTCTACCGCTGTGCCTACCGCATCAAGGCCACTGCCGAGGCAGGCGGCTCTTGCCACCAGCAGGATGTCGCAACCCTGCTTCAGTTGGGGTAGGCGACGGTTGATTGCTTCACGCAGCAGGCGCTTCGCTCGATTGCGAATGTGCGCCTTGCCCAGTCGCTTGCCCGCTGCCACGGCGATGCGAGTTTGTTCCTGTTGGTTGGGCCGCACGTAGATGGCGACATAGCGGTTGCTGTAGTTGCGGCCCTGCTCTCGCGCCAGCGCGATTTCGGCATCATTGCGTAGCCGCTGTTCGCGCTTCATCTAGCTAACTCCTTATGTGTCGGCGTTTATGCGTCGGCGTTTATGCGTCGGCAATTGAAAGCCGCTCGCGGCCTTTGCGCCGTCGCGCAGCTATTACGGCCCGCCCACCCCGCGTCCGCATCCGCACTAGAAACCCATGCGTGCGCTTGCGCGGTATCTTCTTGGGCTGGTATGTCCTCTTCGGCATTAAGTCACGTTCTCCTCTCGATAATCTGTCGGTGTAAGCGGCGCTGGTCTTTTGGGCGCAATACAACTTCCGCAGACTGGCGCTGCGCTATTCAGATTATACCCTTTTTACCCGCCTTACGTCAAATCAGTTTGACAAGGGGCGGGCCTATGGTATATGATTCACCTGACAAACACATTGTTTCATAAATTGGATTTTAAGCTAGCGCCCCACCCCCAGCCCCTCCCGCTGGGAGGGGAGTAATAAAAACCCAACCTCTCCCCTCGGGAGTAATAAAACCCAGCCCCTCCCGGTGTGAGCGGAGTAATCAAGAAATGGATACTACAACCACAATCCTCACCCTACCGGCCACGCCGGTGCCAGTTTCGCACGCCACTTTCGCCGACTTGCGCGATGCGGTGCAGCAGATGGTGCCTAACGCCGAGCTTGACCGTGTGGAGCGGGCCTACCAATTCGCCGCCCGCGCCCACACGGGCCAGTTTCGGCTGTCGGGCGAACAGTACATTCAGCATCCGCTGGAAGTGGCGCTGCTGGTGGTCAACAATATTCACCTGGTCAACGACGACGCGCTGGCCGCCACTTTGCTGCACGATGTGATGGAGGATTGCGGGGTCAGCTTCGACACTCTGGAGAAGGAGTTCGGCGCACCAATTGCTCGTCTGGTGGATGGCGTGACCAAGCTGGGTAAGCTGCCCCGCCTGCGCGATGATGATGCTGGCAGCAAGGAGCGCAGCGCCGAGCGCGAGAAGGAGCAGCAGGCCGAGAACCTGCGTAAGATGTTCCTGGCGATGGCCGACGACCTGCGGGTAGTCTTCATCAAGCTGGCCGACCGCCTGCACAATATGCGTACCCTCAGCGCCCAGCCGCCGCACAAGCAGAAGCGCATCGCCACCCAGACTCTCGACATCTATGCCCCGCTTGCCAACCGCCTCGGTATGTCGGCGATCAAGAACGAATTGGAAGACCTCTGCTTCCAGTACCTGTATCCCGACGACTACGCCCGCATCACCCGCGACCTGGCCGCCCGCAAGGATAACCACGAGCGCTACCTGAAGCGCATCATCGCCGAGATCGGTGAAGCGCTAACCGAAGCCGACATCGTGGCCGAGGTGAAGGGACGCGGCAAGCACGCTTATGGGGTGTGGCGCAAGATGCAGCGCAAGCGCAGCGATGTGGAGCATATCTACGATGTGCTGGGCGTGCGTATCATCGTGCCAACCGAGGAGCCGGACGATAAGGAGGAGGGCCGCGCTTCGGCGGGCATCCGCAACTGCTACGCCGCACTGGGAGTAATCCATAGCCTGTGGCGACCGATCTCCACCGAGTTCGACGACTACATCGCCAACCCGCGCAACGGCATCTACCGTTCGCTGCACACGGCGGTAATCGGCCCAGAGCTGCGCCCGGTAGAGGTGCAGATCCGTACTCACCGCATGAACGAGGAGGCGGAGTACGGCATCGCCGCGCACTGGCGCTACAAGGAGGATCGTCCCGCCAATAAGCTACTGTTGGAGAAAGTCGCCAGCCTGCGCCGCCTGATCGAGTGGCTCAAGGAAGATTTGGGCAGCGCCACTGAGTTCGTGGATACCTTCAAGCAGGAAGCCTTCCAGGATTACATCTATGTCTTCACCCCCAAAGGCGACGTGATCGAACTGCCTGCCGGTTCGACTGCAATTGACTTTGCCTACCGCATCCACAGCGATCTCGGCCACTACTGCACTCAGGCCAAGGTCAACGACGTGCTGGTGCCGCTCGATACGCCCTTGCAGAACAGTCAAATTGTGGCGATCGGCACGAGCAAGAGCCGCAACGGCCCCAGCCGCGACTGGCTGGATCCCCATCGGGGCTTCGTTCACACCTCTTCAGCCCGTAGCAAAATCCGCCAGTGGTTCCACCGCCAGCAGCGCGAGGAGAACATCACCCAGGGCCGTCCGCTGGTCGATGCCGAACTGCGCCGCCTCGGTCTTCGCATCGGCTACGACGATGTGGCCGCGCTCTTCCCCCGCTTCAACAGCGTGGACGACTTTCTCGCCGCGGTCGGCTATGGTGATGTCAGCGTGCAGCAGCTTGCCACCCGCCTCGGCGAACTGGCGGTCAAGGATATTAAGGAAGAGGAGGAGAACAACCCCGACAAACCGGCGCGCATCGCCTCCAACTTTGACGGACGGGGTAGCATTACTCTCGAAGGCTCGACCAACATTGCCATGACCCTTGCTACCTGCTGCCGCCCGATGCGCGGCGATCAGGTAACTGGCTATGTGACCCGTGGCCGTGGCCTGACCGTTCACCGCATTGATTGCCCCAATGTGCTGAACATGAACGAACCTGACCGCCTGCTCAAGGTGGACTGGCAGGGCGAGGAGGGCCACCAGTATCCGGTGCTGGTACGTATCGAAACGCTCGACCGCGTGGGCATCCTGCACGACATCACCGGCGTGATCGCTGATGCGGGCATCAACATCGGTGGCATCAATACCCACCGCGAACCGTCGCGCGGCGTACTCGACCTCAACGTTACCCTGGAGGTCAGCGGCGTGCCGCAGCTAACCGATATTCTGCGTCGCATCGTCGGCATCAAAGGGGTATACGAAGCCTTCCGCGTGCGTAACGAGGAAGCCACCCGCTACACCCGCCCCAGCAACAGTGCCGCCAGCAACACCAAAAAAGTATCCAGCCGCAAATTATCAGAACGTAGGGGCGGGCGGTGGCCCGCCCTGGTGAAGCGCATCAATGCCAGCCAACGGATTGTAACAGCGAATAAACGGATCAAGCGGATTAGCTGGGGCGGGCGGCGGCCCGCCCTGATGAAACAGAACGTAGGGGCGGGCGGTGGCCCGCCCTGGTGAAGCGCATCAATGCCAGCCAACGGATTGTAACAGCGGATAAACGGATCAAGCGGATTAGCTGGGGCGGGCGGTGGCCCGCCCTGGTGAAACAGAACGTAGGGGCGGGCGGTGGCCCGCCCTGGTGAAACAGAACGTAGGGGCGGGCGGTGGCCCGCCCTGGTGAAACAGAACGTAGGGGCGGGTTGCACTCGCCCTATGGAGAAAAGGAGAAACTGTACTTGTTCCTAATTGACAAGGTTGCATTTAACATTGGGGGCATCGAGGTGCGCTGGTATGGCATCATCATCGCATTCGGCGCGCTGCTTGCTGCGCTGCTTGCGACCCGCGTTGCCCGCATTCGCGGCGAGAACCCCGACCACATCTGGCAAGTCTTCCCCTGGGCCTTGATTGGCGGTATCATTGGGGCGCGCGTCGGCTTCTTCGTCGCCGAACCGAGTACCTTCAAGGGATTGGAGTCACTCAATCCCCTCAGCGGCGGCTTCCAGGGTCTCAGCATCCAGGGCGCGATGGTGGGTGGCATTCTCGCTTGCTGGATCTACAGCCGCTTCAGCAAGCTGCCGCTATTTCGCCTGATGGATGTCGCTGCGCCGGGCATCGCGATGGCCCAGGGTATTGGGCGCCTGGGCAACTTCGTCAATCAGGAGGCTTACGGCACCCCCTGCGCCCCAAACGAGCCGCTCTGCATCACCATTGACCCAGCCAACCGTCGACCGGGCTACACGCAGTACAGCCAATTCCATCCCACCTTCGCCTACGAGATGATCCTCAACTTCATCAACGCTGGCATCGTCTACTGGCTGAACCTGCCCAGGCAGCAGAAGCGGTTCGACCTGCGCGATGGCGATGTGTTCTGGATCTACGCGATTATCTACAGCATTGGCCGCTTTATCATTGAGAGCATCCGCGTGGATAGCGCGATGGCTGGCGATGCAAAGGTGCCGCAACTGTTCGCTATCGCTACGATTGTAGTCGCCTTCGCCTTCATCGCCTTCAATCATCGCACCCGGGGTGCAAAGCAACTGGCCGCCGCGACCGCCGATGGCCGCACCGTTTCCTTTACCAGCGGCGGGCAGGCGCTGAATAGCGGTGCTGAGACTGCGAAGGTTACCAGCGCACAGGCAGCCGCAGAAACTAGCAACACTGTGGGTGACGCACAGGCCGCCGCAGAAATTAGCAACGCGGCGGAGCAAAGCGGCGAGGCCGATGCAGAGGCGGCCAGCACCACCGCCACTGAGGCAAAGGTAGCGGCTGAAGAGCTGGCCGTCGCTGATGCCGACAGCATGAACCCACCCATACCCCTAACTATAGCCGCAACCGAGCCAGGCGGCGGCAGCCTAAACGCCGCCGAAGTCACCACTGGGCAACAGGAGGGGGGCGAACTGGCGGCGGATAAAGGTGTACCCCCGGTCTCCGAAACAAAGTAGCTGAAGCACGAAGCAGCAAAAAGCCTCTCCCAGCGGGAGAGGCTTGGTGAGGGAGAATCTCGCCCAGCGATAATGCTCATCGTAAGCAACGCAATCGTGGGCTGGCTTACGATGGGCATCACTGCATTACGGTAGGGGGGAACGAAAACCGTTCCCCCTGCTGCTGCGTGGCGAGTTGTTAAGGCGTGGATGGGATTGGAGTAGCCGTACTATCAGGGCTTAGTGCGTTGTGTACAGTGTTCTCGCGGCAGGTGGTTGGGGCTGAACCCTGGTTGGGATCAACTGGCAGGGTTGGGTCGTTCAGCACCAGCCGGAAAGCTCCACCGTTTCCCGAAGCCTTTGTGTAAGTTGGTTTGGCGGATTTGAGGTCGAAGACATAGGCTAGATAGTGATAGATGTTGGAATCTTTCGTGGTAGTCAGACTGAGCTGGTTAAGCTGAAAACCCCCCTTGAGAACGACCAGCACTAGAGGCCGCCCGTTATACTCGCCAGGAGTGCCAACACAATCAAGGCCAAGATTTGGCAAATCCTCCAAGGTAACTGGTCGGGATAGAAGTACCTGCGGAATGCCACCGCTCACGGTAGCGTTATGCTGGGCATACTCTACCGCGAACCGGCCCACCTGCTCCGGCGTGGCTCCAACGAGGCTGCTTACACCGTAGGAAAACTGCTTGTCTGTGATACTGCCTCCGCTTGACTTAGCAGCAGGCTGTGTGCTGGCCTGCTGGTTGCTGGCCGATTCGCTGTTCGTATCACTACCACCACAGGCAGAGAGAGTGAAAGCGATGAGCAGCAGCATAGCTGCAATCAAGGACGTGAAGAACGATTGTCTTTGTGTATTCATGGTCTTCCTTCCTTTATAGTGAGTTATACCAATTGGTCAAGGAGATGGTGAGTTTTACGTAGGGGCGGGCTGCGCTCGCCCTGGTGCAATTAACACCATCTCCATAACTAACTGGTATTAGTGTATCAGTGCCAAGTTAAGGAAATCAGAGATTTGTCAAGTTTTTCCAGCAGCAATAAAGATGCTTGGTTTTGTGCGTGACAATCCGCAACGATGGCGACCCAGCGACAGACGGGGGTGGTGGATGCCCCTATGATTTCGCT
>JANXYP010000104.1 GCA_025355955.1 Chloroflexota bacterium | reverse complement strand
ATAGCAGCGGCCCACCACGATTGCAAGCGGGGCAGGGTAGTATTTTATGGCTATATCGCAGTGGGATTGTAGTGGGGGAGGCGTGCTGGGTATACGGTCTGCCCTGCTCCTCAATCTAAGCCCCCAGCGGGGGTTTGGGGGAGAAATCTTGCCGACCATCAATGCTGCCCTGCTCCTCAATCTAAGCCCCCAGCGGGGGTTTGGGGGAGAAATCTTGCCGCCCATCAATGCCAAATGGAGCTTTGCCTGATTACTGATTTAACCCCAGCGTTGATGTAAGTCGGCCATTCTCCCCCAACCCCCGCTGGGGGCTTAGTTGATCAAACTTCAAGACGCTGGTGCTTACCCCCTATTGGCAAACCGCTCAATCTCCGCCTCGATCGGCGTATCTTGCAACCGGCCCCAGCGCCGAGCGCGGGCGGCCAGCAGCAGACCGACCAGTTGCCCTCGCAACCGCGCCCGCGCCGCCGGTTCGCGCAGGTGGCGCAATGCCTGGGCGGTGAAGCGCAGTTGCGCCCCTACGAAGCGACCGCCGTGGCGTGTCCACAGCGGCTTCGTCCAGTGCCGCGCCGCTAGCAGGATGAAGTTTCGTCCACAGTAGTAGCTCGCCAGCGCCCCGCCGCCGGTCGCGCTCAACTTGTGGTAGACAATTGCGCCAGGCACGTACAGGGTACGATAGCTATTTTCCCGCAGCCGCAGATTGACATCCACATCCTCGCAATACATCACCAGCCGTTGGTCGAACGGCTGGTGGTCAGGGTTGGCGTTGGCAATATCGGCCAGCGCGGCGCGACGATACAGCGCCGCCGCCGCACACGCGCCGAACACCTCCTCGGCCTGCTGGTAGCGACCAGCTTCGATCTGCCACACGCCGCGACTGTTTGGCACACCGTTCAACCCATAGTAGTCGCCCGCCGAGTGCAGCCGCGCCCGGTCGGGGTGGGCAGCGAAGTCGGCCAGCGGATCGGTCACGCCCTCACGCCAGAGGCGGATGTGGCTGGCGAAGGCGGCGTATTCGGGGTGGGTGGCGGCAGCGTTCGCCAGTTCTTCCAGCCAGCGGGGGTGGGCAGCGGTGTCGTTGTTGAGCAGGGCGATCAGCTCACCGTGCGCGGCGGCGATACCGACGTTGACCGCCGCGGCAAAGCGGCGGTTACGCGGCTGGCGTACCAATCGCGCTTCAGGGTAACGCGCCAGCACGGTCAGCGAGTCGTCGCTGCTGGCATCGTCCACCACGATGACCTCGAAGCGATCAGCGGCCAGCGTCTGCGCCCGCAGGCTGTCGAGGCAGGCGGGCAGCAGCGCCGCGCCATTGTAGTTGGGGATGACGACGGAGATCAGTGGTGGCATATCAGGCGTTTCAATACTCTCTCAAAGGGCTGAACATTACCCAAAAATAAAACATCCAATGGTACGATGCTGCAAGAATGTAGGCGGCGTGTCGAGTTACTGGGGGTTGGGGGCGTAGCCCTCCTTTGCCACCCCGCCAAGCCTGTCGGCTGCTTACCAGCCCAAAGGTTTACTACGCGGGTTGGCTCTGTGGACAGGCTGTCCCTTTGCCCCGTGTTCATCTCGCCCCACCGTGAGTCATATAGATGCTACTAGCACTGGCGCATTGACGTCTCGATAAACATTGATGCGCTTGACCGATCGGAGCTTCGCTCCCAGCCCGCGGTAACTCGGCGAGCGACGGGTTATCCCCACCACTACGCCCTTCACCATTTGTGATAAAGGTTTAGCTGTGGGGAAGATGGGAGAGAGTATGGATCCAATTCATCACCATTCACCATTCACCATTTCACTTCGTTTCAAGTGCGGTGGCGAAGCGGGCAGGGCTATGTGCGACCTGACTGAGACCAGCAATCGTCGCGGTAGCGATCTCGGTTTCGGGGGCGGGGTGCAGCGCGTACTCCAGGCTCTGACCCAGGTGGTCGGCCAGCCCCTTCATCTGTGCACTGCCGCCCACCAGGGTCGCGCCGTCGGCGATGATCGCATCGCGGGTGCGGGCATCGAGATCCAGCCAGATGGCGTTTAGCTCCTCGGACACCCGCTCCACGCTGTGCAACAGCGCGGTCCGGACCTCATCGGCGCTGATATTCATATAGCTGGTATGATGGGTGAGGCGGATCGAACTGAAGGTGCGCTGTTGGTTCTCGGTGACCGCCAGATCGCCCAGTTCGCACTTGACCCGCTGGGCCAGTTCGCGGGGCAGTTGCTCGCCACGTTCGCGCCGGATGTAGCGCACCACCCCCTCGTCGAACCAGTCGCCTGCATAGGGGAAGCTGCGCGCATAGATAACCTGATTGAGGGCGCAGACTGCCACATCCACCAGCCCCGCGCCTATATCAATGATCATCTTTGGTCGCGATCCGGCGATTGGCAGCCCCAGCGCGTAGCCCGCCGCCAACGGCCGGGGCAGCAACCGCACCCGCCCCGCTCCTGCCCCCAGCAGCACGCCGATTAGCAGCAGCCGCTCGGCGGTGTTCGCGCCTGCGGCTACCCCGGCGATCACGCTAGGGCGCATCGGCCCCTTGGACAACCGCCACATCGCCGCCAGCATCGCCTGAGCTGCGTCCGGTTCGGCAATCACCCCCCGCTGCATCGGACGCACCGCGCTCAGGCTGGGCGGCACGGTGGTAGCAGCCACCTCCTCGGCCTCCTTGCCGACCGCAACCACCCGATTGTGCGCCCTGTCCACCAACACGATGGCGGGCAGGTCAATCAGCCCTGGCGGCGTGCCGCTGCGCGGCCCCGGATAGGCAATTCGCACCCGACTGCTGCCAAAGTCCACCGCCAGCCGCTTCGCTAGCCTTCCCACTACCGGCACTTCCGCCATGGTCAGCCCCCGCATCTGTCGCTTCGCTTAAGTTGAAAGTAAAAAGTTGAAAGTTGAAAGTGGCATGGTGCAAATTGAACACCTGTACCTTATTTTCCACCTCATCCTTCTCCGCTTATCCTTCGTTCAACTTTCAACCTTCAGCTTGTAACTTTCAACTTTCAACTCGGTACTCGCAATATAGGCAGCCAGCGCTTCCTGCCAGGGGCGCATCTTGATACCCAGTTCCGCGCCGACGAAGTTGCCCAGCGCAGAGAACTGCGGTGGTTGCGCGGCCCGTGGGTAATTTGCCAGGATGGTCGGCTTGAGCGGCACGCTCGCCCGCCCGGTCAGGCGCATCACCTCGGTGGCATATTCGTAGCGCGAACAGTAGCCATCGTTGGGCAGGTGATACACGCCGTAGGCGGCAATGGGCAGGCTGACCAGCTTGAGCAACGCCTCCGCCACATCCTCGACCCAGGTGGGCGTGCTAATCTCGTCGGTAACCACGCTGAGGCTGCCGCGCTCGTCGGCAGCCCGCACGATCTTGGCGATGAAATTGTTGCCGCCCGCACCGTATAGCCAGCTACCACGCACGATATAGTAGCGGCGGGTGAGGCTCTGCACATACCACTCGCCCACCGCTTTACTCTGTGCGTAAGTGCAAAGCGGGTTGGTCGCCTCCCACTCGCGGAATGGGGTGCTGCGCTCCGGCGGCGCGGTGAACACCCAATCGGTGCTGAAGTGCAGCAGCGGCACGCCCGCCGCTTCGCACCAGAGCGCGAAATTGCGCGGCCCCAAAGCATTGACGCGGAAAGCCAGATCAGGATTGCGCTCCGCACCGTCCACATCGGTGTAAGCGCCGCAGTGCATCACGACATCGGGGGCAAACTGCGTCAGCGTGGCGTGCAGCGCGGCGATGTCGGTGAAGTCATGCTCCGGCAGATCCATGCCCAGCACGGTGTGACCGCCCGCCTCAGCCTGCCGCTGCAACGCGCCACCCAACTGCCCCTTGCTGCCTGTTATCACTATACGCATATGCTAACCTCACCACCAACGTTCCAACCACCAGCGTGGCAGCCAGGGCCAGGCCATAAAGCCAGTAGAAATCGTAAGCCTTGTCGGGGCGCAAGCGCACGCTGATGCTGAGGCTGAAGAAGCGCACGATTATGGTGAGCAGCAGCGTCAGTGCCGCGATGATCACGACTTGCTCGATTAGGCTACCCGGCGAGGGCAATAGCAGCGCAGCGAAGAAGAGTAGCAACGCTGCCTCACGTGCCAGTCTGCCCACGCCAGCGGTGGTCGCCAGCGGACGCAGCCCCGCGATAGCCTCGGCATCGGCGCTGACGGTAAAGGGATGCGCCTCCAGCTTGGCGGGCAGGGCCAGCAGGATGGCAAACAATGCCAGCCCGTGTACTGCCAGCCGCAGCGTGCTGCTGGGCCAAACCGCCACGCTTGCCAGATCCAGCCTGCCCGCCAGCGCGATCAGTGCAACCAGGGCGACGATGTAGGCAAGATTGTGGAAGAGCGCGAATTGCAGCCGTCGCGCCCCCGCCAGTTGCGCCCAGGTGCGATTGTCGAGCAGGTCGCGCATCGCCGCCGCAATCGCGCCCAGCTCCAGCAGCAAGGCTACGCTGATCAGGTCAGCCCCCGCTAGCAATCCGCCAATCGCCAGCCCCGGCCCCAGCCAGCCCAGCAGCCCTAGCAGGTAATCGGCGGGTGTGCCGCTGGTGCCAAACAGCGCGGCCACAGCCTGCCGCAAGCTAGCCTGTGGCGTACCTTCACGGGTACGCAGCCAGCGCAGCCCCGCGCCAACAACTGGCAGCAGGATGAGCGCGGCAAAGGTGTACAGTATCTCCATGCGCTGGCAAGTGTATCACAGCGCGGGGGCAACGTCAATAGACGAAGTTGATGCGCTGGTGGCTGGCACAACTGCTGTCTGGCTTGGTGGGGTTGTCAAGGAACTTTGCCATCAAACTGAAGGCGCACGCATCGGACAGCGCGCTGGCATGGCTGCTGGCTGACAATGGGACATAGTAGCTATTGCTTAGGTTGTGTGCAACCTGTCTGGAATAGGCTGGCGGGGTGATCGGGTCGAAATCCCCACTGAGTATAAGCGTCGGCAGGTTGCTGTGCAGCGGTTGGAGCGGCGGCTGATGATAATCGCTGCCAGGCCAGGATGCACAAATCTGCTGCATCTCTGGCTCATTGCTCTGGATCGCCTGGGCTACCTCGGGCAGCACACCATCCAACTTACCCTTGAGTTGCTGTTCGGTAAGCGGCCTGATCTGGTCGGCGCACTGTACCGCATAGTAAGTACCCCGGCTTATGCTGTTGCGGCTGGTAAGGTCGCCGCTCAACATCGAACTGAGCAGCGAGTAGTCTCCATTGTATACATCATCAATCAGCTTGGGCAGCGAACCGAGAAAGCTGGTCGAATACATACCCTGCTGCAACTCCCTAACCAGCCGATCGCCACTTACCCTGGCGGTGTATCTTTTACCGCTCACCAAATCGCTCTCCGGCACCCTGATTGGCTCATCGTTCAGCTCGGCAACCACGCTTGAGAACTCATCCGCCAGAGTTGGATAATTATCACGACAGGTAGCTTCGGCGAAACAGGTGGCAAACAGCAACTTCAGCGCCCGATCAAAGGTTACGTTTACGTCGGCAGTGGGGTCGACCCCCAGTGGCACCACCGAGTCGAGGACGACATCGCGCACCGCTTCAGGGTGGTCGCGCATCAACACCTGGGCCAGCAGCGTGCCGTAGGATACGCCGTAGACAGCGAGCTTGGCGTAGCCCAGTGCAGCACGAATGTCGTTAACGTCGGCGGCATCCTCGGCAGTATTAAAAGCGGCCAGGTTTATGCCTAGCTGCTGCAAGTGTTCGCCACAATTCAACGCCCAATCTGCGTTTGATAGAGGTGTGGCGGTGGGGACGGGTATTTTGCCCGCGCTGGGTGTCGGGGTTGGGGTGCTAGTAGGACAGTTGAGGGCGGGATCGGAGTGATTGACCCCGCGCTGATCGAAGATGATTACATCGTGTTTCGCGGTAAACGTGGTGTAGAATGAATTGCGTGCCATCCGATGGGCAAACCCATCTGAACTGCCACCCGGCCCACCCTCAAGAAAGATAATCGCATCCGCTGGCGACGGCCCGCCCTGGCGCTTGTAGACGATTACGGCCAACCGCAGTTGCAAGCCATCCGGCTTACTGTGTAGCTCCGGCACAACTACTACGCCGCAGCGGACATCCTTGCCGACAATCATAGCGGGGTTGATCGGGAAGACACAGGTGTTCGCCTGGTCGAAGCGCGGCACCGCATTGCGAGGGTCAGGCGTAGAGGTGGCAAAGGCTGCAGGCGACTGCCGCGTGTCTGCGGTCGCCTTATGGCTGGTAAGCGAAATCACCAGCCCGCCCACGCCCAGGCCAACTAGCGCAATGATATATACGATGAAGATGAGTTTGGTCTTCTGAGACAAGGCGCTAACTCCAGGTTAAATATGCAAAGTTGATCTGCTCGTTGGCGACGCACGATGTATCCGGCAACGTCGCCGTGCTGAGGAAGCCCACCATCAGGCTGAAGGGACACGAGTCGGACAGGGCGCTGGCGTGAGCGTCGGCGGGCAGTTCCACGTAGGTGCTGTTGCTGAGGTTGGCGTTCACCTCCCGCGAGTAAATCGGTGGGGTGATCGGGTCGAAGTCCGCGCCCAGCACCAGGGCGGGCAGGTCGCTATAGAGCGGGTCGAGCGGCGGCTGGTTGAAGTTGCTGCCCGGCCAGTCGCGGCAGACATTCTGGCTATCCACCACCTGTGACTTCTCCGCGCTGGCGATCTCCGGCAGCACTCCGTTCATGCTGGCGCTAATCTGATCGGGGGTGAGCGCCCTTACCATATCGCTGCACTCCACTGAGTAGTATACCACGTCGCTGACACTTTCGTTGGTGCCAATGTTGGCGCTAAGGATCTGACTGAGGATGGTGTAGTTGCCATCATTTACCTGGTAGAGCAGCAGCGGCAATGCGCCCAGTTCGCTGGTGTAGTACATCCCCTCGTGCAGTATCTGCACCAAGGTGCTACCATCCACTGGCTGGGTAATCGTCTTGCCAGTAGCGGGATCGGTAGTGTTGATCCTAATCGGCCTACTGTTCAAGCTGGCAACCAGGCGGGAGAAGACCCCATGCAGGTCGGGGTAGGTGGCGCTACAGGTTGCATCGGCGGCGCAGGCGCTGAACAGGTTAGTGAGCGCATTGCTGAAGGCAGAGGATGCGCCGAGGTCGGCATCAGTTCCCAGCGGCACCACCGAGTCGAGCACCACATCGCGTACCGCTTCAGGGTGGTCGCGCATCAATACCTGGGCCAGCAGCGTGCCGTAGGATACGCCGTACACGTCGAGCTTGGCGTAGCCGAGGGCGATGCGAATGTCGTTCACATCGGCGGCATCCTCAGCGGTATTGTAGGCGGCCAGGTTTATGCCCTGGCTCTGCAACGCCTGAGCGCAAGCAAGAGTCGTTTGACTGGCGGCGGGGCAGTCCAGCGACGGCTGTGAGTGGCCCGTTCCGCGCTGGTCGAAGACGATTACATCGTGGCTGGTGGTGAACGAGGTACGCACGTTGCGGTAGGAGAATAGTTGGGCAAATACCTCAGAGCTACCACCGGGGCCGCCTTGCAGCAGGATCTCCGCGCTGACCGGCGATGGCCCAGTATAGCGTTTGTACACCTGCACCGCCAGGCGCAGGGTTCTGCCGTTTGGTTGGCGGTGCAACTCTGGCACCACCACGTAGCCGCAGACGAGATAGCGACTGCCCACCAGGGCGGGGGGAACGGTGAAGGCACAACTGTTGGTATCGACGAAGCGTGGTACACCAGCCTGCGCCGCCACCATCAAGGGGGGTGCTGCCAGGGT
The DNA here is from genome assembly GCA_025355955.1 of Chloroflexota bacterium. Taxonomy (GTDB): domain Bacteria; phylum Chloroflexota; class Chloroflexia; order QHBQ01; family QHBQ01; genus QHBQ01. The sequence continues at coordinate 10,809 of JANXYP010000104.1, read as the reverse complement.
GGGAGCGCCGCCAAAGCCGATCGCGGCAACCAGAACCAGACTGATGATGAGCGTGGCCTTACGAGACATGGCCTTGCTCCTTTCTAGGGGGTAGAGGGTGGAAAGGCAAATGGTAAATGGTAAATGGTAAATGGTAAATGAGGACGGGCGGTTGGTCGTAGGGGCGGGTTGCACTCGCCCAGGCGGGGTTGGCTTGTGACGATGATTTGCCCACAATCATTATACCAGACGGTGCAACCGGCTTCGCGCAGCGGGGTGCAGTTCATCAAATTGCAATTGCATAGATGATGTAGGGACGGATGGCGGGCGGCCATAGACATCAAGCTAAGGAAACAGCAGCCCACATCTTGCTGATTTGTGCCTAATGGTGATGGCTCTCTGGGGGTCTGGTGGTTCAGCCCCCAGCTGCTGCAATGACATAGTGAGCCGGGTTGGCGGTAGCCCTGGCCTGGCCGCGCCGCTAGCGGGTTGCATACGATGGGCATTGATGCGCTTGAGCCGCTGGGGGCTGAACCACCAACCCCCCAAGCTCATTCCCCTACTTTCTTAGCTTGATGCCTATGGGCGAACAACGCGGTTCGCCCTGGTTGGGTATGCAAGAACGTGACACACACCGCGCCCTGCTGAACCCCTATCTGGTATAATTCACCCAAACCAATTAAACATTCAACTTTCAACTTTTTTCTGATCGGAGCGCAGAGATTATGTCAGACAAGATGAACCCAATGGAGCGCGTCCGCGCTGCACTAGAAGGCGACAGCGTCGACCGCCCAGCGGTCAGCCTGTGGCGGCACTTTTACGAGAGCGAGACCAGCGCGCCCGACCTGGTGGATGCGATGCTGCGCTGGCAACGTACCTATGGTTGGGACTTCATGAAGGTCAACCCTCGCGCCCAGTACCACATCGAACCCTGGGGTGCGAAGGTGCGATATTTCAGGGACGGCGTGACCAAGCCCGCCATCCTGGACTTGCCAGTGAAGAAGTCAGTGGACTGGACCAGTATCAAGCCAGTTTCGCCCACCGAGGGGGCGCTGGGTGAGCAGCTACAGGCGCTCGATATGCTCAAGCGGGCGCTGAAGAGTGACCAGCGCATCCCGTTCGTGCAGACCATCTTCTCGCCGCTCTCGATCGCGGGCGACCTGGCTGACCCCGCCCAACTGAAGTCCGACTTGACCGAGCATCCCGACCTGGTTCACGCCGCGCTGGAGGCAATTACTTCCACCTTCGAGCGATATGCCGCCGAGTGCATCAACCTGGCCGACGGCATCTTCTTCGCCACTACCGAGTGGGGTAGCCGCGATAATATTACGGCGGAGCAGTACGTACAGTTTGGTCGCCCCTACGATTTGCGTGTATTGGCAGCGGCGCAACAGGCAGAGTTCAACATCCTGCACGTTTGCAAGGATCACAATATGCTGCTCGACCTGCTCGACTATCCGGTACGGGCGTTTAGCTGGGCGGTGCATGGCATCGGCAACTCCGGCCTTGCCGAGGTGTTGTCCAAAACCGACAAGGCGGTGATTGGGGGGGTCAGCCTCAGCACGTTGCAGCAGGGCAGTGAGGATGACGTGCGCCAGCAACTGCACGCCGACCTGGACGCGGTGGACGGCAGCCCGCGCTGGCTGGCTGCTGCCGATTGCTCGGCAGACGTAACCAGCCCGGCCAAGAATGTCGCCGCCGTCGCCAACACGGTCAAGGCGATGCGGCTGTAGCAGGGGGGTGCGTAATCATCCCTCCCCAAAGGGGAAGGCGCGGAGAGAGAGCGTTTGATGCACAATGCCAGATGCTTGACAGGCATATAGGCGGGTGATATACTCAGGCTAAGGGCTACAACTGTGGCAGCCTGAAGCGGGATTATGATGCGCTCGACGAGGAGGGCATTGACCTTGACCACCATGATGGAGATAGAAACTTCAACCAGCGTGCGCGACAATCCGCCGCTGGTTGCCAACGATGCGGCGATCATCCCTGGCCTGCAGCCTATCGCCCCCAGCCCCGGCAGCACGATGCGGGCAGTGGTGAAAGCCGAGGCGGGACCGGGGGCGCAGCTAAGGCAGGTGCCAGTGCCGGAAGTCGGCGCGGACGAGGCCCTGATCAAGGTGCGGGCCACCTCGATTTGCGGCACCGACCTGCATATCTACAACTGGGACCCCTGGGCGCAGGGGCGGGTGCAGCCACCGCAGACAATGGGCCACGAGTTCTGCGGCGATATTGTGGCCGTCGGCTCTAATGTGCGCGAGTTTCAGCGCGGTGACTTCGTGTCGGTGGAGACGCATATTACCTGCGGCCACTGCTACCAATGTCAGACCGATATGCGCCACATCTGCCAGAACGTAGAGATTATCGGAGTGGACCGCAACGGCTGCTTTGCCGAGTACATCGCCGTTCCCGCCGCCGTCTGCTGGAAGAATGACCCCAACCTGCCGCTGGATATTGCAAGCATCATGGAGCCATTCGGCAACGCGGTGCATACCGCCCTCGCCCAACCGCTAACCACTGAGTACGTCGCGGTGGTCGGCTGCGGGCCGCTCGGCCTGTGGGCGGTCGGCATTGCCCGCGCTGCTGGCGCAGTCGGTGTGGCGGCAATTGACGTGAACAACCTGCGCCTCGACCTGGCGCGGCAGATGGGCGCAACCCTGACCATCAACTCGCTGGAGCAGGATCCGGTCGCGGCGGTGCGGGCGGCCACCACCGGGGTGGGTGCGGGTGTGGTGTTGGAGATGAGCGGCAATGCCCGCGCTACGCAGCAGGCGTTCGAGATGATGCGCTTTGGCGGCGACATCGCCATGCTCGGCACCCCCGCCCGCCCCTACGAACTGGACATGGCGGGCGACGTGATCTTCAAGGGCGCGACTGTCCACGGCATCACCGGGCGGCGCATCTGGAAGACCTGGTACCAGAGCCGCGCTCTGCTTGCCGGTGGCCTGGTCGACCCTCGCCCCGTCATCACCCACCACCTGCCACTCGATCAGTTCGACACCGCCTTCCGCCTGATGAACGAGGGCAAGTCGGGCAAGATTGTACTCATACCATAGGCATGAGGTATGAAGCATGAGTGAAAAGCCCCCAGCAGGGGTTGGGGAGAACTTCAGCTACTAAGCCCCCAGCGGGGTTGGGAGTATCTCCCCAGCCTCAACTACTAAGCCCCCAGCGGGGGTTGGGAGTATCTTCCCAGCCTCAACTACTAAGCCCCCAGCGGGGGTTGGGGGAGAAATCTAGCCTGCTCTCAATGTTTATCGTAGGTACGATCGTATTCTACCTTCTACATTCTCGGAGGATGACAAATGGCGCTTAATACCATGACCGACGCAGGCGGGCTGCGTACTATCTTGCAGGAAGTGTTGAACGACCTGAAGGACAAGCACCTTTACCGCGAGTTGCGCGTGCTGCAGAACCACCAGGCGGCGGTTTGCACCATCAACGGCCGCGAGGTGATCAACCTGTCGTCGAACAACTATCTCGGCCTCTGCACCGACCCGCGCCTGGAAGCAGCGGCCAAGGCGGCGATTGACGAGTGGGGGGTGGGTAGCGGCGCAGTGCGTACCATCATCGGCACCTTGAGCATCCACCAACTGCTGGAGCAGGAACTGGCTGCCTTCAAGCACACCGAGGCGGCGCTGACCTTCGGCAGCGGCTTTACCGCCAACCAGGGGGCGATCGGCAGCATCGTCACCGATCAGGATGTGGTGATTACCGACGAACTAAACCACGCCAGCATCATCGACGGCATCCGCCTGACCAAAGCCGCCCGCAAGATATATAAGCACAGCGACATGGACGCGCTGGAGGCCGCGCTCAAGGAGACGCAGAACGGCTATCGCCTGCGCCTGATCATCACCGATGGCGTGTTCAGCATGGATGGCGACATTGCCAAACTGCCGGAGATTGTCGAGCTGGCCGAGCGTTACGGCGCGGCGGTCTACATTGACGATGCCCACGCCAGCGGCGTGCTGGGCGAACACGGCGCGGGCAGCACCAGCCACTTCAAGCTCTACGGGCGGATCGCGGTACAGATCGGCACGCTGTCGAAGGCGATCGGCGCGGTGGGAGGCTATGTGGCCTGTATGCAGGAGTTGCGCGACATGATGATCCAGCGGGCGAGGCCTTTCCTGTTCAGTACCAGCCAGCCGCCCAGCGTAGTCGCCACCTGCCGCGAGGCGCTACGCATCATGCAGAGCGAACCGGAGCTACACCAGCGATTGTGGGACAACACCCGCTACTTCAAGGAGCGGCTCAATGCACTGGGCTTCAACACTGGCAAGAGCGAAACGCCGATCACGCCGGTGATTGTCGGCACCAGCGAGACGGCGGGCAAGTTCAGCGATCGGCTGTTCGAGGAGGGCGTGTTTGCCCAGGCAATCGTCTACCCCACTGTGGCGGCGGACAAGGCCCGCGTCCGCACCATCGTTACCGCCGCGCACACCCGCGCCAACCTCGACACTGCGCTCGGCACGTTCGAGCAGGTGGGGCGCGAGTTGGGGATTATATAGCTGCTTCTAACGCAAAAAGGGCATCATAACAGGTGTCCTTTTTGCGCTTCTTTGTTATAATAAGCATATAGTGTCATAAGGGAAAAGCGATGATCTGCAAGAACTGCGGCAAACCAACCGCATATAACAGCACAATAACCAGAACCTACGGCAAAGGAGATGACTTGCTGGTAATCGAGGATGTGCCAGTGATAAGTTGCCGTAATTGTGGCATTGACCTTATCAGTGCCGAAACCTTTCATGCCCTAAACAAACTACGCGCCAGCGTAGAAGTTCGCGCTGCAAAACGATTGGTGGTAGTGGTTGGGTATAATGAAGCAGTTGCCGACGTGATAACAAATGCCAACATTGAGGAGAGCGGCGTGGCCGTGGCTTAAAGGAGGTACACCATGTCGACCCAAACCTTCACTGCAATTATTCACCGCGAGAACGGTGGCTATGTAGCGAACAGCCCCGAGGCGGGTATCACCAGCAAGGGCGCGACCATCGAGGAGGCGTTGGCTAACCTAAAGGATGCAACGCGGCGCATTCTGAATAATGCCAGCATTGCTTACGTAGACGGTCCGTTGTTGACCACTTACGGGTTTGAGAATCCCCTTAGCCAGAACCAGCTTGCCCAACGTGACGATGATCAGGATGAAATTGAGTCAGCCACTTCATCTATCCCGATGACTGGCGCGGCAATTCTAGCTTCACCGCTTTGGGGGTTGTGGAAGGATCGAACAGATATTGGCGACAGTGTAGAATATGCCCGCCACCTACGCAAGCGTGCGGAAACCAGAAATAGGGACTGAGCGATGAAGCTATTGGACAGTGATGAAGTAATAGATATTCTGCGCCAGCATCCTCCTGCTGGCGCATGGCTTAGTTCAGTTGTTGATACGGAAGAGCTTGGCGTGCCAGGCTTTGTTGTGCTTGAGCTGATAGATGGCTGCCATAGCAAAGGGGAGATTAACCAGCTACTCAAGGCGATCAAGCCTTTCAAGATATACTGGCCAACCGCCGAGCAAATCAGCGTAGCCCCTGGTATCCTTGCCAACGCACACCTAAGCCACAACACTGGTCCCCTTGATATGCTGATCGGGGCTACGGCATTGGGACTAGGCGCACCACTCTGTACCTTCAATGTCAAGCACTTCAGAGCGATACCAGGGCTGCTAATTGAGCAACCTTACAAGCGGGTTACGTAAGGAGATACAGCGACTTAACCAGATACGCACACGCATTACAAACGCAAAGGGCGCTGATGGCATGATTGCATCAGCGCCCTTAGAACATCCAACGCGCCAGCCAACACGTAACACCCATACGAAGTGTGTTGGACATAGCCAACGCTTCAGGCAAACATAAGAAAGGAGCAGATATGGCTACAACTGACATCTCAACTAAAAATGTTTTGACTGTTAACCCTAGCGAACTGCCTAGCAGCCGCTGGATTAAAGTCTCCACCTGGCGGTTGCGCGGCATTGGCATTGTGCGTATAATTTTCGGCCTTATCTGGGCGATTGATGCCTGGTTCAAGTGGCAGCCCACCTTCCTCGACACCATGACCAGTATGCTCAAGGACCAATTGAAAGGTGCGCCGCCCTCGACCCAGGCGTGGCTTACCTTCTGGATCCACACCGTAAACCTCGACCCTGCCTTCTTCGCCCATCTAGTGGCAATTACCGAGACGTTGCTGGCGGTTGGCCTGATCCTGGGCGCTTTCAGCAACGCTATTTACGTCATTGGCGCAGCGTTGTCGCTAATGATTTGGTCTACCGCCCAAGGTTTCGGTGGCCCCTATGGCTCAGGCTCCGTTGATATTGGGGCTTCGATTATCTATGCGGTAGTCTTCGCCGCACTGTTCTTCGCCAACGCGGGGATGTACCTGGGCGTGGACCGCTACCTGACTCCCGCGCTCAAGCGGCTCGGCTTCCTCGCCTCCGGCCCAATCCACAAATCCGTGCCGCTGGATGTGTGACAATCTACTAGCAAAGGGCGCTGATAGCAATCCTGCCATCAGCGCCCTTTGCGTTTCGAGGTGGAAGTTTGGGTCTGTCAGCGGGTGCCGCCTGCCTGGCTGCTGCGCGCCTTGTTGCGGTGGGGATAGTTGCGGGTGATTGCCATCGGTTGTCCTCTTTCTCTCGCTCAATGTTGGGTTTGCTTTGTCTCTCTCGTGTTCTATATATAAAGACACAGCCGGGCGCGGTAGTGTTTCGTATTATCTGTGGTCAAAGGGTACGTGTAACACAATTTAACAGGAGTGTTACAAAAGGATACCAGCAAGCCACACGTAGAAACGGTGACACATGGCACGGACCCACCCCAGCCCCTCCCGGTGGGAGGGGAAACTATTAGCAAAATTGCCGCCCGTGGGGGCGGCAATCCTGTTTTACCCGGCTGGCGGGTGTCTACTTGTTGGTGGGTGGGTTCGATGCAGTAGGTGTAGTCGTGGCGGCGGCGCTGCTGGCAGCAGCGGGGGCGGACAGGTGACCGTCGCTGGCGGCGCTGCTGCCGTTGCTGCTGGCAGGGGGATTGCCCGTGCCATTACTGCTATTGCTGCTGCCGTTGCTGCTAATGCGAGTGGCGGTCGAGTCGATGGGAGCGATGCGGCTCATCAGGTCGCTGAGGCGCATCCCGGTCAGGGTCTCGAACATGGTAGGCACCTGGGCGACGATGCGGGCGATGTCGCCAGTGATGCGGTTCGCGCCAATGCCATCGCCGTCGCCGGTGCTGACGATGGTGATCTTATCCACCTTGCTGAGTGGCTCGGAGATGGCGCGGACGATATCGGGCAGGTTGGTGAACAGCTTGTCCACGATGGCGGCCTGGTTGTAGAGGCTGAAAGCGTTGGCCCGCACGGTCATAGCCTCGGCTTCGGCCTGACCCTTGGCGCGGATGATGTCGGCCTCGGCCAGACCCTGAAGGCGGGTCGCATCGGCGTTGCCGCCGCCCTGGGTGCGGGTTGCCTCCGCGCTACCGGATGCCTCGATGATGCGGCGTTGGCGTTCGGCCTCGGCCAGGGTTTCGATGCGGCGGCGTTCGATCTCGGCAGGCTTTAGCACGGTGGCAATCAGTTCGTTCTCACGGCGCTTGATTTCCACTTCCTGCACGCGAGTCTCCTCTTCACGCTTGACGCGGTCGATGCGCACCAGTTCGGTGACTACCTGCTGCTGCTGGATGTTGGCCTGGATGTCGTATGCCTTGTCGGCCTGGGCCTGAGCGGTGCGTACCGACGAAGCGTACTCCGCCTTCTTCAGTTCGAGATCGCGCTGGGCCTCAGCCTGGCGGGTGGCCGAAGCGGTCTCGGCGATAACCCGATCCTGATTGGCGGAAGCCTGGGCCACCGCCGCCTCGCGGGCAGTGGAGGCGCGATTCACGGCGGTGTCGCGCTCGGCTTGAGCGCTGGCAACGTCAGCGTCGCGCCTGATGCGGGCCACGTCGGGCCGCCCCATGTTGGAGATATACTCGTTCTTGTCGCGCACCTCGCGGATGGTGAAGGAGATGACCTCCAGGCCCATCTTGTTGAGGTCGTCGGAGACGGTGGTACGCATCCGATTGCCAACCATCTCCGGCTCCTTGACGATCTGCTCGACGGTAAGCTGGCCGACGATGCCGCGCAGGTGGCCCTCCATCACCAGACGGATGAGGTTCTCCCGATCGGCGGGCGACTTGCTGAGGAATTGCTCGGCGGCAGTCAGGATGCTTACCGGGTCGCTCTTCACCTTTAGCTGGGTGACGGCTTCGACGGTGACAGCCACACCTTGCTGGGTGTAGAGGTCCTGCGTGGGGGCCACGTCGAAGGACATTAGCTCCAGCGATAGCTCCTTGGCGCTCTGCACGTAGGGATAGACAATCGTGCCGCCCCCCTTATGCACCTTGGTACCACCCATGCCATAGACGATTAGCGCCTGGTTGGGGCCAACCTTGCGATACATACTGAAGCCCAGGCTGATCAGCAGGAGAAAGACCACTACTGCGGCGATTGTAACGATTAGCCAACTATCCACTTTGTTACCTACCTCTCTTGGGTGTTGCCCATTACCTGGGCGAGTGCAACCCGCCCCTACATTGATCACCGGGCGAGTACAACCCGCCCTTCGTTGCTGCTCATCAGGGCGAGTGCAACCCGCCCCTACGATGATTTGATAACCAGATTAACGTTGACCTTTCAGCCGTTCGGTTGATTGCTCGATGGTCGGACTGGCCGCTTGGGGAAACTCCTGCTTCAGCACCTCAGGGGCGGGCAGTTCCTGCTTGAGGATCTCCGCGACCGCCTGGACGTAGGCCACCCCCTTCTCGTATTGCAGGATGACCACCTCAGTGCCACGCGGGATCTGCTGCCCGTTCAGGCTGCGGGCGCTCTCAGCGCGGCGATAGCCAAACAGGGTATAGGTGATCTCGCCCAACCCGCCCGCATATATCGTACTGGTAACGGTCGCGGTGTGGCCCACCAGTTCGTAATCGCGCTCGTGCATGGGTGGGGTAGTGGCGCGGTAGAGGAAGCGCACGATGAAGGTGTACATCAACGCGCCACCGATAAAGCCCGCTGCTGTGGCGATACCAAGGATTAGCCCGCCCCAGAGGCCAGTATAACGATGCAGGATATAGCCCGCTGCGCCGAACCAGGTGACGAAGATCATAATAGTGCTGAGGCTGAACGGGCTAACCCCGCTGTTATCATTCTGACCGCTGGCCTGATGCCCGCTGCCAGTGGCGTGGCCGCCTACAGCATGGCTGCCAACGTGGCCGACGTGACCGATATGCCCGATGTGACCGCCGAAGCCATGACTAGCGCCGAGGAAGAAGGAGATCAGGGTGAAAAACAGGCCAAAGAACGTACAGAAAAGGAAGAAGGCGGAAAGGCCATCCTGCACATCAAACAGATTTCCCATAGTGATACCTCGCTTGCCGACCAGGGAATATTCGTCAATAACATTGTTCACTTATGTATACGCAAGCAGGTGGGGCAATGTTTCAGTTTTCGCCGCAGATTTTGAATAGTGGAAAGCGCGGAATGTAAATGGTGAGGAGCAGTAGCGGTGGGGATAACGCGCCGCTCGCCGAGTTACCGAGGGCTGGGAGCGTAGCTCCGAACGGTGGGGCGCATAAATGCTAATCTTCAGCATAAATGCGCCAATGTGGGTTATGGTCGCGGCGCAAGCAGTCAGCGGCTGGCAGCTTGCCTGGCACGCGCCGGACGGATCGCTGCAGAAGCCGGGCATAGAGGACATTGCAACAAAGGGCTGCGCCCCCAACCCCCGGTAACTCGGCAAGCCGCCTGCTATCTTGCGGCATTGCACTTAGCAACTTTTTGTGGGTAAGGTTTCGATCTCCCTTGTTGCTAAGGATTGGGGGGCGGAACTATCGCTACTGACTTCAAGTTGTTAGCCGTTTAGTCCGCCGTAGGCAGATGCACGTACATGGTCTGGATGCCGAGCCGACCAGGGCCGGTGAAGCGGTTCATGAACAGGTTGAAGCCCGCCATCAGGCCGGTGCTGAGGCGCTGCGAGGTGGTGGTCATCTGCACCGAAGCGTCCTTGTATAGGAAGCCACCCGGCTCCACGTCAATAGTCTGCCCCGGCGCGAGGGTCAGTTCCATCACGTTGCCGTAGCCGTGCAGCAGTAGCAGGCCGGGCTGCTGCGGTGCGGTGAAGCGGTCAATGAAGAAGCCAGTGCCGCCCCAGAGGATGTTGGCAACCCCTTTGACCCGGAAGAAGTCGTAGGCGATATTGTTGGTGGCACAGAGGAACTGGTGTTCGCGCACGTGCAACTCCTCGCCGGGGCGGATGTGGATCGGCACGATCTCGCCCGCATCGTCACGGGAGAAGGCGATGCTGCCTGGCCCACTCGCCTCGGTGATGAAGATCTGCATCCCCGCCATCATCCGCTTGAACATCCCCTTCAGCGATTTGGTGCCGATGTTGGTGTGCGGACTCTTCCACAGCAAGATGTGATGCTCGAAGTAGACCTTTTCGCCGGGGCCGAGGTAGACTTCCACCTGCGGCACATACTCGCCCTCGATGCGAAACAAGGCGTTGCCCACGCTTGTCTCGATGCGCCGCCCATCGTTGCTCCCTGGCGCACCCCCGCTGATGCTCCAACCGGCATCCTGATGCTTGTGCCACTGATACTCGAATTGGTCAGGGCTGCCTTGCCCCGGCTTAAGATAATCCGGTCCTGGATTGTTCATCGTTGCCTCCATAAACATCATAGGGGCGCGAGTTCGTCGCGCCCTACGGATAGATGGGCGCGATAAATCCACGCCCCTACGGATAATACACAAGGTGTGCATCACGAACTTGCATACCCGACCAGGGCGAACAACGGTTCGCCC
>JANXYP010000102.1 GCA_025355955.1 Chloroflexota bacterium | reverse complement strand
CGGCGGGATGCCCACCGACACGCCCATGCCCACGCCGCTTGCGCCCACCCCGGTGCCGCGCCCGGTCAGCGCCAATGTCGCCCCCGCGCCCGCGCCCAGTTCCTTCCTGCCCGGCCAGCCCAGCATGGACTTCAGCGGCCTGGCTTCGCCAACCTTCAGCAATACCTTTTCCCTCATCCATCTCGGCGTATGGCTACCTGGTCAAGCGGTTGCCGACGAGATGTTTACCTTGAGCACCGTTCGCGAGGTGCGCGGCCTGGCCCAGAGCGACTCACCCTGGCTGAAGGTCAGCCCCACCAGTTTCAGCGCAACTGGCGCTAACCGCACCGATAACCAGTTCACCCTCCACATCAGCGACCCCAAGCTGTTGCTGCCCGGCCAGACCAATTGGGCGCACGTCAACTTCCTGATCAACGGGGCCAGCTACAGTCTGGCCGTCGAGGTAACAATTAGAGGGGTCAGCCCCGCGCAGAGCGGGCAGGTGGCCGACCTCTACGCCAAGGCGGTGCAGGTGCTAACCGACAACAAGCGATCCGATGCGATTGTGGACAACTCGCGCTATCACAACCCCAGCCAACTGGTGCAGGGGCTGGCGGTTGATTACGTGCTGCACGGCGGCTACGGCGGCAAGATGTCTGCCGCTACCTTTGCCACCCACGCGGCGGAACTGCTGGCGGGTGCGGACTTCGACAACGACCTCTGGGTCGGCTTCACCGCTGCCGAACGCGCCGAGGGCGCGCCCGGCGATGGCTACATCACCCAGTAAGCCGATTGTAGATTGCAGATTGCAGATTGTAGATTGCAGATTGTAGATTGCAGATTGCAGATTGCAAAGCTAAATGAGCCGTTAAGCCCCTTCCCCTTGTGAGAGGGGGTTGGGTGAGGGCTAATACTGATCTGCGTATATGCTGACCTACGTAAATGCTGACCACATCCACCACTGTCGAGCCGCAATTCGAGGAGGGTAAATTGCGTAAACTTCTCTGTATCCTTGCTATAATCCTAACCGCTGTTACCATCCTGGCTGCTTGCGACAGCAGTACGCCTGACGATCCCGCCACCGTCGCCACCAACTATTTGCAGGCGACGAAAGAGGGACGCTATAGCGATGCCTACAAGCTGCTTACCGCCGACTCGCAAGCGCAGGTGACTGCCGAAGAATACACCCGCCGGGTGGACAAGGCGCGTCAGGATGCCAAGATCAAGGATATGACCAACATCAAGGTTGGGGCCGCGAACATCGCTAACAACCAGGCCACAGTTCCCTACAGCACCGATGTCACCCTCACTGATGGCAGCACTACCACCCAGTTCGAGTCGCTCAAGCTGCTGCGCCAGGGTAACAACTGGGTAATCATCTGGCCGCCGCCCAGTCAATAAGATTTGAGTTTTGAGTTTTGAGTTTTGAGTAATTTGTGTAGAAGTAGAGCGCCCGCGAGGTTGACCCCCAACAAACAGGAGCGAATCCCCCAATGATTGCTGAACCCACTGCCCCCCCGATTAGCGGTTTGTCGGAAAACGAGGTGGCGGCGCGGCTGGCGAAGGGCGAGGGCAACACTGCTCTGCCCCATACCACCCGCACTTACGCCCGCATCATCCGCGAGAACGTATTTACCTTTATCAACGATGCCCTGTTTATCCTCGGCATTGCCCTGATCCTGGTAGGGCGACCGCTCGACGCGCTAGTGTCGGTCGGTGTAATCATGATCAATATCGTAGTCAGCATCGTACAGGAGGTGCGGGCAAAGCAGATGCTAGACCATATCGCCTTGCTGACCCGCCCGAAGGCGATCGCGGTGCGCGATGGAGTGGAGCGCGAGGTTAGCCTGGAGCAACTGGTGATTGGCGATGTGCTGCTCCTCAGCCTGGGCGACCAGGTGGTACTTGATGGCACGGTGCTAAGTGGCAAGGCGCAGCTCGACGAGTCGCAGCTAACCGGCGAGTCTGACCAAATCCCCAAGCAGGTAGGCGACACGGTGTTCTCCGGTAGCTTCTGCGCTAGCGGCAGCCTGTACTATCGCGCCGACAAGGTGGGAACCGCCAGCCTGGCGAACCAGATCACCAGCGGGGCGCGCGGCTTCCGCCGCGTGCTCACCCCCATGCAGCGCCAGATCAACCTGGTGGTGCGCGTCATTTTGCTAGTTGTCGTCTACCTGCAATTGCTGCTCACCCTCGATGCGCTGGTCAAGGAGGTGCGCTTCTCCGATGCAGTCGGCAACGCGACGGTGCTGGCCGGGCTGGTACCCAACGGCCTGTTCCTCTCCATCGCAGTCGCCTACGCCCTGGGAGCGCTACGCATCGTCCGCTTCGGGGCGTTGGTGCAGCAATCCAACGCCATCGAGTCGCTGAGTAACGTCAACGTGTTGTGCCTGGATAAGACCGGCACGCTGACTGCTAATCGGCTTAGTTTGCAGACCGTGTATCCCCTCACTTGCGACAAGGATAAGCTGACCGCCATCCTGGGCAGCATGGTTGCCAGCGCCACCTCGCACAACAAGACTAGCGAGGCGGTGATAACCGCCTTCCCCGCCCAATCGCAGCCGATTACCAGCGATGTGCCGTTCTCCTCGGCGCGCAAGTGGAGCGCGGTGGCCTTTGCCCCGCCCGCCGACCCGCAAGCCGATGCGCTGCAAGGCGTTTATGCGCTGGGTGCGCCGGAGTTCCTGCACCCTTACTTGGCCGACGATACCGACTGGCAGGCGATTGTCGCGCAGATCCGCCCGCTCACCGATCAGGGATTGCGTGTGCTGCTGGTTGCCCACCAGCCCAACGTCACCATCATCGAGGACAAAGGCGATGCCTCGACCTTGCCCGCAGGGATGCAACCGCTGGGCTTCATCAGCCTGAGCGACGAACTGCGCCCCGAAGCCCGCGAAACCCTCAGCCAGTTCGCCACATTGGGGGTGAAGTTGAAGATCATCTCTGGCGACAACCCTGAGACGGTGGCCGCGTTGGCGAAGCAGGCCGGGCTGGGGCCGGACATCACCCTCATCTCCGGCACTGACCTGGGGCAGATGAGCGAGGCTGACTTTGCCCATGCCGCCAATAATACCACCATCTTTGGTCGTATCACCCCGCAGCAAAAGGAGCGGTTGGTGGACTCGCTACGCGCCCAGGGCCACTATGTGGCGATGATCGGCGATGGGGTGAATGACGTGCTATCGCTGAAGAAGTCGAACCTGGGGGTGGCAATGGAGAGCGGCAGCCAGGCCACCCGCAGCGTGGCCGACATCGTGCTAACTAACGATTCGTTCGCCGCGTTGCTGCCCGCCCTGCGCGAGGGCCAGCGCATCCTCAACGGAATGCAGGACATCATCAAGCTGTTCCTCTGCCGCATCAGCACAGTTGCGCTGCTAATTATCTCCTCGCTGGTGATCGGCTACTTCCCCATTTCTCTACGCAATGGCTCAATCATCACCCTGATTACGGTTGGCATCCCCGCCATCATGCTGGCGATTTGGGCGCAGCCAGAGAAGCTGGAGGGTACGCTGCCCCGCCGTCTGCTACACTTTGTGCTACCCGCCGCGCTACTCAGCAGCATAATTGGGCTGATCGTCTTCTACATCGCGCTGGACTTCCGCTCCCGCGAGGTGATCCAGCAGTTTGCCATCCCTGGCACTACCCCCCGCCCTGACCAGATTGACCTCATCCTACGTCAGCACGCTGCCCTGCTCCTGCCTGTGCCACAGACTGCCTTGGCGGCTTTCCTGGTGTTCGTCGGCCTGTTCCTCGTCATCTTCGTCGAGCCGCCCACTGCGTGGTGGACGGGTGGTGATGTGCTGACCAGCGACAAGAAACCCGCCATCCTCGCCGTAGCCCTGATGGTCGCATTCGTGATTATCTCCTTCACCCCTCCGCTACAGACATTGTTCTCGCTGGAGCCGCTGCAGTGGCAGTACGTCGCCATCGTGGCAGCGGTGGTACCAATCTGGGTGTTGCTGATTCGCATCTTCTGGCGACTCAGGCTAATGGATCGCTTCATGGGGTTGGGAGGCGACAAGCCCACAGCGCCCGCTATATAATCACACCCGCCAAAGAGTGCAGCAAAAAGCCTCTCCCCAGCGGGGAAACCCCTTGAGGGCAGCAAAAAGCCTCTCCCTAGCGGGGAGAGGTTTGGTGAGGAGAGAAACTCGCCTGGCGACTCAGGCTAATGGATCGTCTCATGGGGTTGGGAGGCGACAAGCCCGCAGCGCCCGCTATATAACCAAACCCGCCAAAGAGGGCAGCAAAAAGCCTCTCCCCAGCGGGGAAACCCCTTGAGGGCAGCAAAAAGCCTCTCCCCAGCGGGGAGAGGTTTGGTGAGGAGAGAAACTCGCCACACATCAATGCTGCTCGTATTGTCGCTTTGATGGGTAACGCTTCACCAGGGCGCATAGCCATGCGCCCCTACGTCACGATTGTTGCCTGCGATGGGCATTGGTGGCTGGGCAGGAGGGCGCATAGCCATGCGCCCCTACGTCATGATAGTTGCCTGCGATGGGCATTGATGGCTGGCAAGAGGGCGCATAGCCATGCGCCCCTACGTCACGATAGTTGCCTGCGATGGGCATTGATGGCTGGGCAGGAGGGCGCATAGCCATGCGCCCCTACGTCATGATTGTTGCCCATATGCCCCAGGCACAAAGGAGCCGACGCTGCACATTGCAGCATCGGCTTTTTCCGTGTGTTCCGCCCCCTCCGTGTCTCCCGTGATTCAAACCACATACCGGAATCGTGAGATTGCATCGCCCGTCGTAGCGTTAAAGGGCCGCGCTTTAAGGCCAGTCAGTGGATTAGGCTCAGGGAGTGCTTTGCCGAATTAGTGAACATGATCCTTTTCATCGGCAAGGGCATCCGCTTTGGTCTTGTGAATGGTGCCGTCCGGGTGTTCAGGGGGTGAGTAAATCGTGTAGAGCTTTAGCGGTTCGGTCGACGAGGTGTTGATGATGTTGTGTTGTGTCCCGGCGGGGATAAGCACGGCGCTACCATCCGCAAGGTCATGCTCTTCGCCGTTCAGGATCGACTTGCCTTTCCCCGCCTCCACCCGGATGAACTGATCAATATCAGCATGGGTCTCCATGCCGATTTCCTCACCGGGCTTGAGCGACATCACAACCAGTTGGTTGTTTGGTCCGGTAAATAGCACTTCACGAAAGTACTTATTCTCCAATGATCTAGCTTCGATGTTGACAACGTAACCAGCCATAATAAGCCTCCTATTTTCTTGGGTATTAAGTGGAGATGAGGGGATCACTGCGGGTTACTCCCTGGTAGGGCCACCCAATGCTGTGCAGCGGCATAGTACGTTTAGCAATGATCATGCCACGATTTTCGCTGCCATTTATTTATCGAAATGGAATAGAACTGGAACGGTGAGACCACACTGCCATCAGTATGCAGAAAAAACGCCTGTCTGCAACGTGAAACCTATTTGTGGGGAAGGCTTTTGCTTTGGTCGGGTGGGAGGTTGGGCGCACATATGTTCTCTTACCTTGACCCGGCTCTCATAGCAGGGAAGGGCTAACTGCTGACTATCACCCTACATCTATCGGCCGGGCGACGAGTGCTACTCGGTGAGACCTTTTCCACCAACGGGAATGGTGAGGATTGGGTCGCCCATTGCGGCGATCAAGGGCCGCGCTTTGGCGATCAACTCCCTGACCCCGGCAAGGGACAGCGATGCGTCGTGATCCTCCTTGCTACGCCATGCCTCCGTCACCCAGATGGTGTCAGGCTCGGATGCTGAGGTGCCGACCACGTACAGGTCGCAGCCGGGCGCGTTGCTCACCAGCTCTGCGGCGGTCAGTAGATACTGGACAAGGGCATCACGCTGCCCGGGTTGTGCCGTAAACTTGCCAAACATCCCGAATCTGTTCATGATACTCCTCTTCTTGCCATATATCAGACATCCCCCAGGGTCATCGGTTAGTCCTCTTTGCGTTTGCTGCATCTGGTCGTTTACATAATCTGCTCTTTATACACAAGAGGGTTGTTAAATCGTCACTCCCTCTCCGCTGAGTTCGAGCAACTCCCTGGCTTTCTCCACCAGTTCGTTCAAATCGAATGGCTTGGCGATAAAGGCATCGAACCCCAACTTAAATGTTATCTCCGGGCTGAGGCTGCTTTGATGTGCGCTTATTGCAACGATTGGAATGTGCCTGGTTTGGGGCTTCTCCTTTACCGCTCTAGCCAACTCCGGGCCATCTACCTCGGGCATGGCAATGTTGGTAATGATAAGGTCGGGCAGCGGATTACTGGGGGATGCTAGATAGTCCAACGCCTCCCTACCATTAATTGCAACTATTGTCTGTTGCTCCAATATTTCAGTGAGGGCAGTGGTAACAAGTTCAGCAATGTTAGCTTCGTCTTCCACCACCAGTATCAACTTACTCATCACACCTCTCCTCAATTTTACTTGCCTGGAATTGAGTATTTAAGCAAGTTGTATGCCTTCCTCATACCAATTAGCGATGGTGCCGCTATAGATTGAGGCAGGGCGAACCTTTGTTCGCCCCTACAGAACTATAGCATCTCCCTGGCTAACTGGTGTCAGCTTTGGCACAATAAGTAAATGAAGCCAAGACTTGAGCGCTAACAACCCCATCCAATTATCCGCTAATCTCTGCCCCTCCACCCACATCGTCAAGTGAACAGCGACTGATTCTTTGACATTGGCCCTCAGATTTGGTAGCATTGTTATGTAAGGCTAGCGAAAGGACAAGACAATGCCCAGCATCAGAAACGTTCTCGTCAACCCCGAAATCAGTTTGCTGTCTGATGAAGCAATCGGTGATCGCCGCCGCGCTACATTGCGTACTACCGGCTTGATGTGCAGCAGCCTTTGAATGGCTCGCGTACAAAGCGCCCTGGAGGGGTTGCAAGGGGTTAGTCGAGTGGAGTTCCTTACTGAACCGGATCGCTATGTGGTAGATTACGACGCGCCGCAGGTGGGCTACGAGGATTTCTCCAAAGCGTTCAACAGTGTGGTGGTCGGGCGGATGTTTCGGGGGATGCTTGACCGCTTGGGCGGTCATCAGTCCAGCACATAGCATAATAATCAAGGGGATAACATAGAATGGCATACCAACCGGAAAACCTAACTGTATACGTTACCAGTTGGTGCGGTGACAGCCTACGCACTCTGCGTTTCCTCGACATCCACGAGATCAAATACCAGGCGGTAGATATTGACCAGGATGAGACCGCCGAAGAACTAGTGCGTCGCATTAACAACGGGATGCGCTCGGTGCCTACTCTGGATATAGATGGCCGCTTCCTCACCGAACCGAGCAACCGCGAGCTGCGCGAAGTGTTCAATATCGCTTGACGGCCAGGCATGAGGCAAAAGGCATGAGGCATGAGTGGCTAAATCCCCGCTCATGCCTCATTGTTTTTGCCCAAAGCAAGAAACGCATATTCAGACATCACTATGCTAATGCCCATTGCCGAAGTCGATTGCACAGCGTCTGAGTTTGCCTACTATTGCCGCAGCGTCAATCCTCTTGCTCCGGTTGGCGGGCGAATAGTAGCACACTGGCATCGCAGATGCGCCGGTAGTCGGCGGCGGACATGATGATCGAGGAGGTGAACTCGCCCGCGTTGAAGGCAATCTCGGCGTTGTCGAACAGCCGCTCGTCGACATAGGTGGGCATCCCCAGCAGGCTGCCGAAGGGTGGCACTTCGCCAATGTCGCAGCCGGTCAATTGCCGCACCGTGTCGCGCTCGGCCAGCTTCGCGTCGCGCCAGCCTTCCATTTTACGTAGCCGCTTGGTATGCACCTTATAGTCGGCAGGAGTGACTGCCAGCACATAGGCGGTCGGTCCGCCGCTAACCTCCAGCACCAGCGCCTTGGCATCCTGATGCAAATCGGTGCCACGTATCCGCGACACCTCCGCCGACAACCCCGCCGCCTCATGTTCAATCAACCGATAGCTAGCACCCTGCGCGGCAAGGAACTGCATCAGCTTCGCGTGCATCGCTGCGCCCAAATATTGCCTCCAAAGATAGAAGGTAGAAGGTAGAACAAAGGCGTGAGTGCAGTTTCCCCTCCCATCGGGAGGGGCAGGGGTGGGTGCGTGAAGTGCGACTCGACCCACCCCCAGCCCCTCCCAGTGGGAGGGGAGTCTTCAACACTCAGTCCTCAGTCCTCAGTCACTGTAGTCAATCCCTGCTGCTCGGCCTTTAGCTGGCCGCAGGCGGCCTGGATGTCTACGCCCTTCTCAATGCGTACTGTGTTGGGGATGCCGTGCGCGGTAAGCACCGCCTGGAAATCGTGGATGTGTTGGCGGCTGCT
>JANXYP010000039.1 GCA_025355955.1 Chloroflexota bacterium | reverse complement strand
GGTGCCTGAGCTCCAAAAGACCAGAGGCCGGTCGCGATATCGTAAATTTGTACGTATGAATCAACGATCACTCCGTATCCACCTACAACATAGATTTTGTCATTGTAGATTGCCGCTGCAGGGGCTTCAACAGCAAAGGGGATAGAAGGAAGCTGTTGCCAGCTATCGTCCGCTATGCTATACCGATAAACACCAGCGGATAGAGTGCCATTTGCGTTTGTACCTGATAGGACGTAGAAGTAGTTGCTATCTTGAACGAAGCTATAATGTGCAAGTGGCACAGGTAGATGTTGTGCGTCCTGCCATCCCCCACTCGTGTTACAGGGAAGGGGAGTGTTGGTTGGTGATGCAAACTGGGTTGCTGTCGGTGTTGCCGTACTAGTCGAAACACTGGTGGGTGTAGAGGTGCCACTTAGTGAGGCAGTCGGTGAGCTAAAAGGAGTAAGTGTTGCGCTAGAAGTCGCGCTGGAAGTAGGGGTGGCATCAGCCGACGCAGTGGCAGTTGCGGTTGTACTTGCAATTGGAGTTGGTGTAGATGTATTGGTGTCAGCCGACGAAGTGGCTGTTGATGTTAGGGTCACAAGTGGAGTTGGGGTTATGATTGGTGTTGGCGTAAATGTTGGGGTAGAGCAGGTGTTCAGCAGCACGGATAGTGATCCAGCAGTATCGTTTGAGGTCGCCACATCTAGCTTACCATCATTGTTGAGATCGCCTACAGCCACTGCATTGGTGCCATTGCCAGCCGCTGCAGTAATACCTGTAGTGAACGAGCCAGTCCCAGTACCTGGGAGGACAACAATGCTTGCGGAGCTAGCCACCACTACATCGAGGTGTCCGTCAGCGTTGAGATCGCCAACATCTACCCAGTTGGCTCCGCTACTCACTGGCGTGAAGCTTGGACTACCGAAGTGACCGGTACCATCCCCCAAGAGGAGCGAGATGGAATGATCGCCAATGTTTGCAGTAACGATATCCATGTGACCATCCTCATTGAAGTCACCTACTGCGACTCCTCGAGGCTGTGTGCCAGTTGCAAAGTCAGTAGCAGCACCGAACCCGCCAGTGCCGTTACCCAGGAGAACCGATACAGTATTTGAGCCGATGTCCGCCACTACTAGATCAGGGTTATTGTCAGCATTGAGATTTGCAACCGCTATCCCACGCGGGTTACTCCCAACCGAATAGCTCTGTGCTGAACCAAAGCTACCCGTGCCAGTACCTAGTAGCACTGAGACATTCGCCGAGGAGTAGTTAGCTACTGCCAGATCAAGGTTATTATCATGATTGAAATCACCAATCGCCAGTGCTTCGGGGTTGAAACCAACCCCGAAGTTCTGAGCAGCACCAAACCCGCCGTTTCCATCGCCCAGGAGGATAGAGACATTATTGGGCATTGAGTTAGCAACCGCGATGTCGGGGAAGCCATCGTGGTTGAAATCGCCTACCACCACAGCCAAGGGGTAGGTTCCAACCGGAAAGAAGTGGACGGGACCAAAGGCTCCACCGCCAATGCCAAGTAGAACTGAGACGCTAGCAGAGTAGTAGTTTGCAGCTACCAAATCGGGTATGCCATCATGGTTAAGGTCTGCGATTGCAACTGTGTTAGCGCCACTCCCTGCAGCATAATCCGTATGGGGAGCAAAGCTGAGAGAGCAGGAAGCGGGGCGCTGTGCAGTGCTGTCATAAGAAACTGGTGTAGTTGTGAGTCCAGCAGCCATAGTGGGATGGGAGTGTAGAGAAGTAAAACTAAATGCAAAAGTAGCTGCGATAATTACGATCGCGCCAAAGGTAAATCTCTTGGTGGTCATCGGTTCTCCTGTTGGTAACTATTTGATGTAGATGGTGGCTGCAAACAATCTAGGTTCTTCATGGCATCAAGCCAAGTTAACTTCTGGATTATATGAAGTCAGTCTATGTGCTGCTAGACTCCTGTTTATCTGAGCGCGATGCCAGCCGAAGTTCATGCTACGGCGCTGTGGCATGGAAAACCGAGTACAAGCCCCGGGTATCCGTTACACCCTCATGTTCATCTAAAGTCATAGTATGCGTGCTGATAATTTATCACCATTCCTTCAATGTGTCAATAGCGATTTCCACTTTCCTTGCGAAGTTGTGGATAACCCCCTTGTTTTGCCCCTTCAACTGTGGTATAATATCCTCGTTAGATAAATCCCATATGCGCGATATGTTGCTTACACACATTTAAGGCTAGCTGAGGAGAAGGCTGTGAAGATTACCTGCTTGCAAGAGAACCTGCACCACGGGCTGACCATCGTTGGCAAGGCGGTGGCGAGCAAGACCACTATGCCGGTGCTTAACAATATCCTGCTGGAAACCGACAAGGGGCGGCTGAAGCTGGTTGCCACCAACCTTGAGGTGGGTATCACCACTGGATTGACTGTCAGGTTGAAGAGGAGGGGGCGATTACCGTTCCCGCCAAGCTGCTCACCGATTTCGTCGCTGACCTGCCCGCCGATAAGATTGACATGACCCTCGACGAGCAGCGTCACATCCTCAACCTCGACTGTGGTCGCTACGAGGCGCACATCAAGGGCATTGATGCCTCGGAGTTCCCGGTTGTTCCCACCTTCAGCAACCAGCCGGTGGCCGCCCGCATCGCCGCCGAGGCGCTGCAATCGGCGATTGCCCAGGTTGCCTTCGCCGCCGCTAGCGACGACAGCCGCCCGGTGCTCACCGGCGTGCTGATCAAGTTTGAGCGCGAGCAGGTGATTATGGCGGGTACCGACGGCTTCCGCCTGGCCGAGCGCAAGGTGGAAGTGACCAACAGCGGTGCCGCCGAGCAAGCCCCCATCATCGTGCCGAACCGCGCCCTCACCGAACTCAGCCGTATTATCGCCAGCGGCGAGGATACCGTGGAGATCGCCATCACCCCCAACCGCAACCAGGCCCTATTCCACGCCCCCGACGTTGACCTGGTATCGCGGTTGATCGATGGACCCTTCCCTAACTACGCCCAGATCATCCCAGGGCAATACAGCAGCCGCATGGTGGTGGATACCGCTAGCATCCTCAAGGCAATGAAGATCGCCTCGTACTTCGCCCGCGATAGCATGAACATCGTCAAGCTGAAGATGGAACCCGGCAGCACTGACGGCCTCACCCCTGGCACGCTGACGATTACCGCCAACGCCGCCGAAGCGGGCGACAACCTCAGCCAGCTTGACACCATCATCGAGGGCGACGGCGGCCAGATTGCCTTCAACGCCAAGTATGTGATTGACGTGCTGAACATCATCACCACCCCGCAGGTCGCGTTGGAAACGCAGAGCCACACCAGCCCCGGCGTGGTGCGACCGGTTGGCGGCGACGACTACCTGCACGTGATTATGCCGATGAACCTCTTCAAGTAAGCAGGCGGGGTCATTGGTGATTATAGCGATGAGCCTCTTAACGTGAGAGGGCGGAGGTCTCATCGCGGCAGTTCAAGGGCCAAAGGTAAATACACTAAGCCCCCAGCGGGGGTTGGGGGAGAAAGCTCGAAGCTCCAGTCAGGCTGGTCGTAAGCACGGACCCACTGCCGTGTTTACCCTTAGCCTGCCTGCCATTCGAGATTCCCCCCCCAACCCCCGCTGGGGGCTTTTTGCCTAAAGCTCGGGGTAGCTCATGTTCTTCATTCCCGATCAACGCTGCCCTATTCAGCATCCTCACCGGCAAGTATCTGGGCCATGCTCCATTTGCCCGTATAGTAGAGGACCATATCTGTCTCCGACAACTTGCCATCTACGTCCAGGATGTCGGCCAGCGTGCCGACCTCCTCATCGGTGGGGTCAGCCCCCTTTATCAATTGCTCCAGCCTGCTCTGTGCTATCCCGCTGGCGGCGGCGAGATCAGCAATACGGGCGATGGTATACCCAGTACGCACCATCCACCGCGCCAGCCCTATCTCTGGGTTGATGCCCTCAAGCGGCAGCGGATGCGAATTGTCGGTATTTAGTTGCGGGTTGCTATTGCTCATTCTACCTCCTACCTTCAATAACCTGGAACCTGGCAAATTAGGATTTGATGCGCTGAACTCCCCACCGTGCCTCCCCCGTTGGGGAGGGATAATATGAACTTTGTTTACAAGGTGATCAGCGCAGGGGCGGGGGTGGGTCGCTGTTCAGCGCAGACAGCACTACCTGGGTAACGTCTACGTCTTGGAACGGCTTGCTCATATAGTGGTAAACCCCCAGTTTGCGTAGGTCTTCAATCAGGCCAGGGTAGCCAAAGGCGGTCATCACGATAATACGGGTGCTGGGGCTGGACAGGCGAATGGTACGCAGCAACTCCATGCCGTCCACATTAGGCATCCGCAGGTCAGTAATCAGCACATCCGCCTCATTGCCCGCCAGCTTGACCAGCGCCTCGCGGCCATCGTGCGCCGCCATGAACTCGCAGTTGGGCAGCTCGCGGCGCAGCAGATTGATTAGCGCGTAGGTGTAATCAGTTTCATCATCAACCACGATAACCAGTTTGTTTTCGCTCATCTTACCACCTTCTCCTTGCTGCCTCTGCTTCGCCCTGCGTTTTGCCCTGGGAATAGATGATACCATACCCCGCAAACTAAAGCAATCATCATGGTGCGCTTTACGTTTTTATTTACCCACCCAGGGAGAGCCGTTGTTGGCCCCTACTAGCGAGGCACTGCAAGAACGTGCCGCTCTCCCTTTGCGGCTACGGTTATCCCCAAAATGCCCGCTTTTGATTTTACCCACCACTGATCATTATATTATATTATATATTTAGGAGTACGTAGTAATAGGGGCGGTGGAAATGTGGAAAGCGGCTGAATCTGTACTCAAATATAAGGTTGCCAGGCCGATGGGACGGTGGATAATGGCAGTTGCAGCAGCGGTGCGGCGGTGGGCGGTTGGTGGAGCAGATTTTGCCCGTTATCGCTATCAGCCTCATTTGTATTATGTTTATCCACAAATGAGGCAGTTTTTCCACACAATACCACCACTTATCCACAATTTTCTCCCCCGACTCCCACTCGCCCCCACCATCTACCCTGTTGAGGATATTCCGAATCATCCCGAAGTTTGTGGCTGGTGAAGCGCATTTGGCATTTAGGGGTGTCAGCCTTATATGCCGCCCGGACGTAATGCCAGGGGTTAATCCTGCCCCCCCTTGTCTAGCCGCGCAGCAGGCGATCATGCTTACGAGCAGCATCCATGCCCTTCACCAGCTGGGGGCTGACCCCCAGACCCCCAGGCGTATTCCCCGCTGGCAAACTTCGGGATGACTCATTACCCGGCAAACAAAGTTTTGATGCGCCCTACTCTCCCACCCAACCTCCCCCTTTGGGCGAGGGGTAATCTGAACTTTGTTTATCAGGTACTCATGTGTGACGAGGGTTGGGCAGGATGCAAAAGGAGCAAGGCTGTCAACCTTGCTCCCCTGCCCTCTCCGCTATAGCCCTGAATACCCTGATGCGAGGTTGGCCCAACCCCGGCTTACTTGGTGTCGTTGTAGAGCATCTGGCGCAGGCTAAGTACGTCCTGGCGCAAGGAGCTATCGGATTCGATGGCCTGCTCGATCTTCTCGCAGGAGTGCATCACGGTGGTATGGTCTCGCCCGCCAAAGGCATCACCAATCTCGGCTAGCGAAGCCTCGGTTTCCTCACGGATGATGTACATCGCAATCTGGCGGGGAACCACCACCTCGCGGCTACGTAGCTTGCCACGCAGTTCCGCCGCATCGAGATTGTAGAAGGTGGCAACCGCGTCAATCACGCGCGGCGCGGTAATGCTGCGGCGGCGGGTGTTGGCGCTGAGGTCGTTGAGCGCCTCGGCGGCCAATTGCACGGTCAGCTTGGCATTGTTCAGACTGGTGTATGCGATGATGCGGGTCAGCGCCCCCTCCAATTCACGGATGTTGCTCTGCACTTTATGGGCAACGAAGTCAATCACATCGAGCGGCACCGGCACCTGCTGGTGCTGGGCTTTGGCCCGCAGGATGGCGGTGCGCGTCTCCAGGTCGGGCGATTGCACATCGGCAATCAGGCCTCCTTCGAAGCGAGAGCACAGCCGGTCCTCCAGGGTCAGGATCGCCTTGGGCGGGCGGTCGCTGCTGATTACGATTTGCTTGCCACTCTGGTGCAGGCTGTTGAAGGTGTGGAAGAACTCTTCCTGGGTGCTTTCCTTACCAGCGATGAACTGGATGTCGTCAATCAGCAGCACGTCGATAGTGCGATAGCGGGCGCGGAACTCCTCAGTGCGGCGGTCGCCAATCGCGTTGATCATCTCGTTGGTGAAGCGCTCGGAGGAGACGTACAGCACGCGCATATTCTTGTTATTCTGCATGGCGCGGTTACCGATGGCGTGTAGCAGGTGGGTCTTACCCAAACCGACCCCGCCATAGAGGAAGAGCGGGTTGTATATTTCCGCCGGTTGCTCGGCCACCGCCATACTGGCGGCGTGGGCGAGGCGATTGGAGCTGCCCACAATGAAATCCTCGAACACGTATTTGGGGTTCAGTTGCGAATCGTCCATACTGAACTCCATTTGCCGCCCGAAGTCGCTACCACCATTGCGGCGCGGGCGCGGCGCGGGCGCGGCGTAGCCAGTCTGCGGGCGATAGCCTCCGTTGCCACTGTAACCGCTGCCACTATAGCCGTTGCCGCCCGTGCTGCTGCTGCGCCGTGCGCCACTGCCCGCAGTGCGGCTTGCACCGTATGGTTGCTCGTAGAACGAGCTGTAATTAGTATCTACGCTGTGGTCATCATCGTTTCCATTTCGCCGCATCGTCTTACCGTTACCTCTCTCTTTGGCTTTGTTGCCGGGCATCGGGGTCGCCAGGCGGGGCGGCCATGGCTCGGCGGCCCGCAGCCTCACCGTGGTCTGCTCGTTCGCCCAGTCCATTGCCCCCGACTCGGCCCCATCACTTCCGCCGCGCAGCACAAAATGTACACCAACCTCGTAACCCAGGATGTTCGCCAGTGATGCGGCGACCTCGCCGTTCACCTTACGTTCCAGCCAGTTTACCGTAAAGCTGTTCGCTACTCCTACCAGGATGGTATCCTCGCGCATCCCTATTATATCAGAACCAGCAAGCAAACCATAGGTGCCTTTATCCACCTGTGGCTCAAGCTCGCCTAGCGCCGCCTGCCAAACTTGTTTCGCGTTCATCGCGCCCTCCTGCCCGCCGTTAGAATGTCTCCGCAAAGTGCGAACCGAGGTTCGCCCCCTACGAACAATAAAACCACTGTCGCTTGGCCCCACCACCCGGCAGCCTCATGGTTGCACCCTGTTTAATCGCAACTCCGGTACGCACCGGCGAAAGTGTATAGGATGATAACACCAGCATAGCGGTTTTGCAAGGGGGAGAGGCCCCAATTTCCATAACATCTGCTTATAATCAAACCTGATTCGCTTGTTGACTCTCTACCCCATGCACCTGACAGTGTCGGAGCAGGTGGTAAAACCTTTTCCACTTTTCCACCAATGGTTGTGGATATATTCGAGATTTTGCCACAAGATATTGAGATACTTGGGATGAGTCCACATCGACAGCCCCAGATATGGTGTTAGCAGCGATGATAAGATTTGTGACAAATCCACCGCTACGGTGTATAAGTGGGGAAAAAGGTGCAAAACAATAGGCGAATAGCGCTGCGATTATGCCGCAAAAGGCGGCGAATCGATGGGATGGTGGAAAAAGGAGTTATCCACATCGGTGCATAAACAGGGGAAAACCGCCCGATCAGACCCTATATTTGTGCCTAAGCTACCGCAACGGGGATGTGGATAATAGGTGGATAGAGGGTGGGGATTGCTGTTGAGCATGAGGTTACGAGGCATGCGGCACAAGGCATGAGTACCACATTAACGAAGTTATAATGGCGGGGTATAGCTTCCCCTCCCACCGGGAGGGGTTGGGGTGGGTGCGTGCAGCGCGATTCGGACTCACCCCCAGCCCATCCCCAAGAGGGGAGAACATCATAACTTTGTTTACGGCGTAATGAGGAGTGGTGCCTCGCAAACGGCTCGGCTGATGACCCCCAGCCACTCTTGGGGTAGGGTGGGGCAACTCAGGTTCTAGGCAGCGGGGGTGGAACGGCCCAGGCGGGGCAGGCGGCGGCCACGGAAGTAGATCCACCACTCGACGATGGCGAGAAGCAGCGCAACGGTGATGATCAGGGGCCAGAACTCGCGTTCGCTGGTCGCACCGCTGGCCGCGCTGGCGGGCTGCCCCGCGATGCTGAGGGTGGGTTGCGGCTTGATGTTCGACTCCTGCTCATCGAACAGGTTGACACTGTAGAGCGTGGGCTGTCCGAGCGCCCCATTGCTGCCGAACTGCTGCACACTGTATACGCCGCTGGCATCGGTGTCGGCGTAGACCGCCTGGCTGCCCCCGAAGGGCAGGTCCACACTGCTGCCGTCGGGACGGGTAAGGGTCACACGATTGGCATCCGGCTGCAGCGGCACGCTGATCGGTTCGCCCGGATTGAGGCTGGGTGGCAAGTCCGCGCCCGCATTCTGGCTGGCGGTTAGGTAGCCGACCAGGTTGCTAACCAGCACCGGGTAGGCGACCAGCAGAGGCAGGGTGGAGTTGTGCAAATCGAAGGTGAAAACGCCGATGCGCCGCCCTTCCAGGTTGCCCGCGAAGATGAGCGGGTTGCCATCGCGGTCGAGTACCAGCGGTTTGGCCCAGTCGGGCAGCAGCATCTTGCGGGCGGTAGAGATCTGCACCGTGCTGAGGTCGACGTAACGCATTATCGGGTCGTTGACTTGCACCGCGCCAACCTGGGGGAAGTCGAGCCTGCTCTTGACGTTGAAGGCGGCGGCCGCCTTGGCCTCGGCCTCACCATTGGGGTTGGGTGGCGTGATCGAGGGGGCGGGGTTGAAGATCAGCAGGCTGGTATTGATATTAGCGGGGAACACCGGCACGCCGCTGTCGTAGATGACCAGATCGTAGCCGTCGGCGCTGTGGAAGTCGGCGGGCTTGACCTTATCCAGTTGAATGTTGGGCAGCAGCGACATTGACTTCTCGATGAAGAGGTTGCCATCACTGATCAACAGCGCCTTCGAGGGTTTGGCGTTGGTATGCAGGGCGTAGGCAATGTCGTCGGCGGCGAGGTTGTCTTTGGTGACGATGCGGGCAGTGACGATCTGAGCGGTACGCGGTAGTTGGTCGACCGTGACGCTGCTGCGCTGCCCTGGGGCCAGTTGCAGTTGCTTCGAGGCCCACAGTTGCCCATCCACGCTGACGGTGAGGATGCCGCTGGCGTTGATGCTGGCAAAGTTGGCGATGCTGACCAGTGCCTCCGGCCCGTTGGGGCCATCACGCACCGCCAGCGCAGTGATGGCCTGATTGTTGTCGCTGCCGTTGCTGCCGCCGACTGGAATGTAGCGCACCGTGGCCTGCACTGGCGGTAGCTTGCTGAGGTCGCCAACTGCCCCATCGCTGACGATGACCACGGTGCTATCCTGTGCCTGGCGGGCCACGCTGGCAGCCAGGCGCAGGCCGTCGGCCATGTTGGTGCTGCCGTTGCTTACCGTCGCATTGCTGAGGGCGGCGTGCAGCGCGGCCTTGTCCTCGGCGGCATTCGCCAGCACGCGGCTGCTGCTGGCGACGCTAATCAGGGTGATGCGGTCGCCCGCGCCCATGCTATCGATGATGTCGGAAATCTGCTGTTTGGCAGCGGCAAAGCGGTTGGGCGGCACATCGGTGGCTTGCATACTGGCCGAGCTATCAAGCAGCACGATGATGTTGCCCCGTGCCGCCGTCGCCACCTCGACGAAGGGTCGGGCCAGGGCGAATACCAGCAGCGCCAGCAGAATAAGCTGCAGCACGAGCAGGAGATTGCGCTGCAAGCGTTGCCAGGGCGCGTTGGCCTGCTTGTCTTGCAGGATGCGCGTCCACAGCATTCGGCTGCTGACTACCACCTCGCGGCGGCGCAGGCGCAGCATATACAGCACGATTATCGGTATCGCCAGCGCCAGCAGCAGCAGCGCCAGCGGATTTAGAGCGCCCATTGTTTACCTCTCACGCCAGCATCCCCCGCCGCCGTAGGTAGTGCAGAATCAGATCCTCAAAGGGCAGGTCGGTGGTTGCCAGGATGTAGGGGATGCTGCGTTGCAGGCAGAAGCTGGCGATAGCCTGCTGCCACACCTTATACTTCTCCTCGTAGATGCCCACCGTGCTTGGATCGATGCTGACCTCTTCCTCCTCGCCGGTTTCAACATCGCGCAGGCGCAAGTCGCCGCTGAGGGCCAGCAGCGGGTTGACCTCGGCGGGGTCGAGGACGTGGATGAGGTTGACTTCGTAGCCCGCGCTCTGCAACGCCCGCAGGCCATCGAGCGAACCGCCCGGACTGAGCATATCGCTGATCACGTAGCAGAGGCCGGGCTGCCGCTGGCGCACCAGATAGCTGCGTAGTGCGGCGCTGAGGTCGGTATCGCCCTCGGCCCTCAGCTTTTCGAGGAAGTGCAGCATCCCCAGGGCGTGGTTGCGCCCGCGCAACGGCCCCAGTCGATGCACCGCATTGCCGTGCATCGCGCCTAGCCAGACCCGATCGAGGCTGGATAGCGCGATGTAGCCGAAGGCGGCGGCGACTCGCCGTGCATAGCGGAACTTGCCCCCCGTGTGCAGCACCGGTGCGCCGGAGCCACCGATGGCCTGCGCGGCGGTAAGGCCATCCCAGTCCATCGAGCGGCTGGCATCGAGCAGCACGTGGACGGTCAGATCTTCCTCCTCCTCGAACAGCTTGACAAAAAGCTTTTCGAGGCGGGCGTAGATGTTCCAGTCCAACTGGCGCAAGTCGTCACCAGCGGTATAGTTGCGATAATCGGCGAACTCCACCGACGAGCCGCGTTTGGGGCTGCGCCGCTCACCGGCCAGCCGCCCCATCCGCCGCCGCTTGCTCACCAGGCTGAGTTGCTCAATCTTGTGCAGGAACGCTTCGTCCCATAGAGTATGATCCATATTGATTCCTGAAGGTAGAAGGTAGATTATGATTGCAGGGGCGGATTGCACTCGCCCCTGCCCGTCAATCCAAGCCCCCAGCACCCATCAATCTAAGCCCCCAGCGGGGGTTGGGCAATGTAGTTAAGCCCCCAGCGGGGGTTTGGGGGGGGGATCTCGCCCCACCTCCACGCCGAAGCAGCTACTAATCCAAGCCCCAGCGGGGGTTGGGGAGAATGTTGAAGCGCAATCAGGTTGGTTGCAAGCAAGCAAGTGCTATCTCTCCGGCTTGATGTACACAATCTGGTGCTAGCCCAGAGGTAATGCAGATTACTGCTTTCATTGTAACATACAGGGCAAGGGGGCGGGCTGGTTCAAATCGGAAGGGCAAACCCGCCTTACGGCAACCGTATCGCCAAAATGAAGGATTTGGCGGCGAGTAGACTATACTATAATAGAGGGGGCAATGAACCCCGCTATTAGCGCCCAGCCGTTTATCAGCAACGCTAGACATAGGAAAACACAGATGATGCGTAAGCCAGCAACCATATTTCTCCTCGCGGCTATCGATACTGCTACTGAATAGCGGTTTGGCAAGCGCGGCTTACAACCAGCCAAACAGCAAGGGGCGGCCCCAGGGTGCGCCTGCTGACGCTCGCCGCTGTGGAATATTGTTCCCAGCCCTAGCATTGGCACCCACGATTATCTTATCTTGATGGCATGGCGGCTCTCACGGTCAGCGATGTATGGGCAGTAGGCTCTGCTGATACGAGCACGCTGGCATCAGCACGCGCGGCCAGTTCGCCAAGGTGGTGGTACTCGGCTTCGGCTTGCCGTTCTACACCCCTACAGGCGGGCAGGACTTCAGCGACGTGCCGCCCAGCTACTTCGCCTATGGCTACATCGAGAGCGGCTATCATGCTGGTATCCTCAGTGGCTTTGATGCCGCTGGTTGCGCCGCCCATAACGCGCAGTTCCCATGCTACCTGCCTAACATCCCTATCACCAGAGGGCAGCTTACCAAGCTAGTCGTGGGCGCGGCCCACTACCCACTGTTCACGCCGACTGGCGGACAAAGTTTCGTTGATGTGCCGCCGTCCAATGTCTTCTACGTCAGCATTGAGACCGCGCACAGCAAGGTCGTGATCAACGGCTACCCCGACAACACCTTCCGACCCAACAACAACATCCGCCGCGACGAGATGGCCCAGATTGTCTACAAAGGTATCACTACGCCGTAGGGTGGGTTTGAGAGATGGGGGCGATCCGTTGGCGTGCCAATCGGGTCACCCCTCTGTTTTTGCCCGGTTGGGCAGCGTCAGCATTGACAAAGCTCAACCCTTCTGATAAAGTGTCAACATTGAACTCGGCTATCAGCGCCAATCGTTTATCCGAGGCGATCGACATGAAGGAGGACGATAATGCGTGAGCTAGAGAGAGTGTTTCTCCGCGCCCTCGTTGCCCTGATGCTACTAACCTTGGGCATTTCCTACAGCGTCGCCCCGCCGCTTGCGGCAGCGGGTCGTCCGCCCAACCCGGACCTAACCACCGCTCCGTTTGCCAACCGCCCCGCCTACAACAACGTGCAGTGGTCGGCGGCGCAGGATGTCTCCGGCGGCAACGGCGAACTCGCCCCCGGCCTGGCGATGAACGCAGGCGAGGCGCAGATAAACTTCAAAGCCGGTGCCAGTCAGGA
>JANXYP010000023.1 GCA_025355955.1 Chloroflexota bacterium | reverse complement strand
CTCCCTGGCGGGAGCAGTGCGCGAACGACTGAGCCGCTCAAGTACGTCGCGCTCATCGGTGGTAAGTTCACGCAACTTCATGATGATGGGCATAGCAACCTCCTTGACCAAGATGCTGCTATTATACCACACATTAAGCGGCTGCACCACTAATGCTGCACCATCAAAATGCCTGTATGCACTGAGGCAAGCAGAAGAGCGGTCGAGCCACATAGCCTGCGATTAGTCTGGTCACATTGCACCCTCTGTGGGCTGAACCCCCAGACCCCCCAGAGAGCCATCACCATTAGGCACAAATCAGCATATTTATACTGAAGTGCTTCCTTAGCTTGATGCCCATGGGCCTATACCATGCGCCCCTTCGTCAACGTTGGTGATCACGATTAGCATTGATGAAATGATAAAGGAAATATAAATTAGGCTGCCACTTTCTCACGCTCAGGCTGCGGGATCGCCATATGCACTGCCGAGGATACTGGCTCAGGAATAGCATCGTCATCATCAAGCATCCAACGAATATGTTCCTGCATCGCCTCATACATCAGCCGCTCGGCCTCCTCGCGGGTTGACCCCACCGCGAAGCAGCCAGGCAAGTCGGGCGAATAGGCTCCGTAGCTGGTTTCGCTCTTCTCTATTATTACAGCCTCAGTTGGCACAATTGGGCCAGAATGGTGTAGGGGCGAATCGCATATGCCCTGTCGCCCAGTGTCTAAGCTAATCGTAACTACGTCACCTTGTCTAGCAACTGAGGCTGTAATACTATGATCACCAAAAAAGGAAGTGGCGATGGTTGCGTCTGATATATGCGTAATACCAGCCGTCAGCCTCGATTAGCTTGATAACATCTTGCACCTTCGTCATACTGCTCATAGGCAAAGCTAGTTTATCATGGGATGAGTGGTAGCATCAAGTGAAATTCTGCCGACGAGCATCGGGCCGTCAATGCGCCAGCACCACCTCGGCAGAGGCGCTGCCAGAAGCGGTTGGCTGCTCCTCCTCCTGGATGCGCCCCCGCGCCAGCGAGATGAGCGCGGCCAGCAGGGTGATGGCGGCGGTGGTGAGATAGACGGTGTGCATCCCCGCCACCTGCGCGGCGTTGCTGTCGTTAGCCACATGGTTGCCGATGGCGTAGCTGCTGCGGTTGCTGTACCACACTGCCGCGCTGAGCGCCACGCCCACCACGAAGCCGAGGTTACGCATGAAGGCTAGCAGGCTGCTGGCGACTCCCCGCTGGTCGCGGGGCGCGGCATTGAGCGCGCTGCTGCTGTTGGGCGACTGGAACAGGCCCAGGCCGAAGCTGATAATCGCGGTGCGCCAGACTACATCGTGCCACTGCCAGTTGGCTTGCAGCCCGGCCAGCAAGGCATAACCGATTACTACAATCAGCAACCCACCGCTCGCCACCCAACGGGGGCCAAAGCGATCCGACAGGTTGCCGCCAATCGGCGAAGCGATGCTCAGGGCAATCGGCCCCGCCAGCAGGATGAAACCCGCCTGATCCGGCGGATAGCGTAGCACCTGCTGTAGGAAGAAGGGCAGCACGAACAGGTTGGCGGCGTTGCCGATGAAGGTCAGACAGTTTGCGAACAGCGCGGCGGCATATGCCCAGATGCGGAACATGGACAGGCGCAGCAGCGGCGCTTTTGCGCGTAGCTCCCATAGCAGGAAGGCGGCCAGCAACACGCCACCGGCCGCTAGCAGGCTCAGGACAAAGGGGCTGCCCCAGCCGTAGCCGGGCTGCGGCCCGAAGTCCAGCCCGATCAGCACGCTGATGATGCCGACCACGAACAGAGCCGCGCCGGGGATATCGAAGCCCTGATGCGGTTGCCTCTGACCTTCAGGGATGACGCGGTAGGCCCGCCAGATCGCCACCAGACCAATTGGCACGTTGACGAAGAAGATCGCGGGCCAGCCAAACCAGGCCAGTAGCAGCCCGCCCAACACCGGCCCCAGGCTTGATCCCAGCGCGACCACCGTGCCGATCCAACCCAGGGCGCGACCGCGCTCGTGCGGGCCAAAGGTGTCGCTGACGATGGCCGGACCAATGGCGAAAAGCATCGCGCCGCCCAACCCTTGCAGCACCCGAAAGCCGACCAGCGACCAGATGTCCCAGGCCAGCCCGCACAGCAGCGAACCGAGGGTGAACACTGCGAAGCCGCTGATGTAGATGAGGCGACGGCCAATCAAATCGGACAGCCGCCCGATAATCAACAGCGTGCTGGTGGTTGCCAGCAGGTAGGACAATACTACCCATTCGACCGCATCGCCTGCGTGCAACTGCTGGCGAATGGTGGGCAGTGCGATGTTGACGATGCTGGTGTCCAGCGTCGCCATAAAGGTGCCGAACGCCAGCGTTGCCAGGATAATCCATTTACCGCGCATCGTGCCTGAGTTAGCTGCCTCACCGGGCGCAACCTTCGACTCACCCTTAGCCTTATCTTCAACATCCTGATTTTCCAACAAATCCGCCATATTCGCCTCTTTATGTTGTACCAATTTCAACGGGTATTGAGGTAAATGTAGGGGCGCACGGCTGTGCGCCCTGGTGTAACGTCAGCAATGCCGATTTACTGTACCATACCAGCCTCTTTGTGTTAGATAGCCATCGAACCCTCATGCCGATATTATAACCTGCATCACCCAGCAATCGCAATTGCAGTGCCAAAGTTAGGAAAAAAGTCGTAGGTGAGCGCTATTGACAAGGCTAGCGAAAGCGGATATAATGGCTTCAGCGATTTTAGTCAGCACTAAAACAACTGAAGGCACTACACCTGCGCGGCCAGGGATAGGGCAAGGAGACTGAAGCACATGGACGATGACGGTAGTAGTAAGGACAACGGAGTCCGACCCGCCGAGGAGCTTAACCCAGCGGCAGAGCCGTTCATCAACGGCATGGGGCAACTGTTTGAACGGTATGGCATACCGGCAATTGGTGGACGCTTGCTTGGTCTGCTGGTAGTCACCTCTCAGCCACTCAGCGCGGAGCAAATCGCCAGCATCCTGCAGGTGAGCCGCGGCAGCGTCAGCACCAACATCCGGCTACTGCTGCTCAACGGCATCGCGGAGAAGGTGGTAGTCACCGGCGACCGCCGCGACTACTACCAGATGCCAGTGGGCGGCCTGGATCCTCTAGTGCAGGTCAGTGTCCGGCAGGTCCAAGAGTTCGAGGCGCTTGCCGAGCAGGGTTTGGCCGCTGTGCCGCCCACCAGTCCGGCCCGTGCCAATGTCGAGGAGTTCGCCGACTACGCCCGCTTTACTTATATGTATCTCGCTAACATGGTAGCTGACTGGCGCAAATACAAGGCCCAGAAGAACAATTAGATGCTCGTAGGTGCGAACTGGGGTTCGCCCTGGTCAGAAAGGAGTCGCAAAATGCAAACCCAGAACGCGATCAGCAGTGATAGCGCAATCAAGACCCCGGCAGCAATCCAGACCCAGAAGCTGACCAAGTATTACGGCACGGTACGCGGCGTGACCGACCTCGACCTGGAAGTGCAGGAGGGCGAGGTGTTTGGCTTCATCGGGCCGAACGGGGCGGGCAAGACTACCACCATCCGCCTGATCGCCGACCTGATCCGCCCCACGCGCGGCAGCGCCAGCGTCTTCGGCATGGATAGCCAGGCGGAGAGCGTGGCGATCAAGCGCCTGATCGGTTATCTCCCCGGCGAATTGTCGCTGTGGAACAACCTGACCGGCGCGGAGACCTGCCAGTATCTTGGCAACCTGCGTGGCGGGGTTGATGTCAAGTATGTGGAGGAGCTGGCTGCCCGCTTCGACCTGGATCTGCGTAAGAAGTTCCGCGCCTACTCCAAGGGTAACAAGCAGAAGGTGGGCATCATCCAGGCGTTCATGCACAAGCCGCGCCTGCTCATCCTTGACGAGCCGACATCAGGACTCGATCCGCTCAACCAGCAGGAGTTCTACAAGTTGGTGGCCGAACATCAGGCGGGCGGCGCTACTGTGTTCCTCTCCTCGCACATCTTTGAGGAGGTGGAGCATACCTGTCATCGCGTCGCCATTATCCGTGAGGGTGAGCTTGTGCGGGTGGCAACCATCAGCGACATCGTAAACGAAAAGACGCACCGCATGGAGATCACCTTCGACCAGCCGGTGAATCCCGACCAGTTCAAACAGATCGCGGGTGTAACCTCGGTCCAGGTAGGCGACGATAACAAGCTGGTCGTCAACGTGCAGGGCAGCGTCGCGCCGGTGATCCAGGTTGCCGCGCAACACACCATCGTCAACCTAATCACCCACGAGCCAACGTTGGAAGAAGCGTTCTTGCAATACTATCAGCGGAGCTGAGGCGTGAGGCATGAGGCACGAGTAGCAAAAGCCCCCAGCAGGGGCATGAGGCATGAGCAGCAAAAAGCCCCCAGCGGGGGTTTGGGAGAGAAATCTCGAACTTTGTTCATGCCCATCGTAAGCGGCGTGCAATCCATTCTGCGGAAGAAGGTGTACAATGTTGAAAACTATCTGGCTGAAGACGGTAAGGGATAGCTGGAGGGCGGCACTGGCCTGGGGATTGGGATTGGGTCTGTTGATCTACGCCACTGCCGCTGGCTACGTGTTGCTATATCCGACCGCCGCTGGGCGTAAGGCCGCGATGCATGACCTCGGCCCGCTGCTCAATACCCTGCGCTTCGTCGGTGGCGAACTGGTGGACATCTCCACTGCCGGGGGGTACACCACCTTTCGCATACTTGGTATCACGCCCGTTGCGTTGGGCATCTGGGCGGTGCTGGCGGCGACTAGCGCAACTCGCGGTGAGGAGCAGCGGGGCGCGACCGATATGCTGTTGGCTACCCCCCACAACCGTGCCAACGTGCTGATCCAGAAGTGGCTGGGTTTCAGCCTGGCGCTGCTCGCCATCACCCTGTTGTTCTGGCTGGTGGTCGCGGCGGTGTGGCCTGCGATCGGTGAGCCGTTCGACCCAGGCGCGGCTTTGCTAATGGCCCTGAATGTAGGGCTGCAGGCGTGGCTATGGGGCAGCCTGGCCTTCTTGTTGGTGCAGTTTTTCAGTTCGGCGGCTGCTGCTGGTATCACCATCGCGCTGATGGTCTATAGCTTCTTCCTCAACAACCTCGCTGGTATCGTGGGCGGCATCGACGCACTTGCCCCGATCTCACCATTCCACTACTACGCGATCAATAAGCCGTTGGTGCCGGGCTGGCCCTTCGACCCCCTGGCCTTTGCTATAGCGCCACTACTTGCGCTGCTGTTCTTCGCTGCCGCGCTCTACTTCTTCTCGCGCCGCGATCTGGGCGCACTTTTCCCGTTGTTGGGCCAGCGACGAGGTTCCTTGCGTCCCGCAGGCCCGCTCGACTGGCGCGAACGGCTACTCGGCAGCGTCTTCCTGCGTGGTCTGCGCGACTTGCGTTGGCCCACCCTGTTCTGGGCGCTGGGCCTGGCCCTCTATAGCGCCCTGATCGTTGCGATCGCGCCTCAGGCAGTGGACGCGCTGAAATCGCTGGCGGGCAGCAGCGGCCCGATTGCCAGCTTCTTTAAGAACAAGTTTGACGCGCAGACATATATTGCAATCTCGCTCTTCAGCTTCCTGCCGGTGCTGGCCGCCGCCTTCGCCATCACTCAGGTAGCAAGCTGGACCAGCGACGAGGAGGACGGTAGAGATGAGCTGCTGTTGACTACCCCGCAGCAGCGTTGGAGCGTAATGTTGCAACGCTTCGCCGCGATTGTGGTCGCCATCATTGTCATTCTGGTGGTGGTGGGTTTCATCATCAACCTGACCGCCGCTATCGTTGGCATTGGCTACGATGCTGGCAAGATGTGGGCGGCGATGTTCACCCTCATCCCGCTCACCCTGCTGGTGGTGACACTGGGCTTCGCCATCGCCGCCTGGCTGAAGCAGCCCGGCACGGCAGTGGCGATCCTCAGCGTGTTCGTGATCGCTTCCTACCTCGACCAGTTGCTCGGTCAACTGTTCAAGTTCCCCGCCCTGGCGCTGAACCTGAGCATCTTTCAGCAGTATGGCCAACCAGCAATTACCGGGTTGGATGCTGCCAGCGTCTCATGGTTGAGTGGTGCGATGCTCGTGCTGCTGGCAGTAGCGCTGTTTGGCTTCCAGCGTCGGGATCTGGCGAAGGGGTGAGGTGGGGCAAAATGCTCAAGACCGTCTGGCTGAAGACCATCCGCGACACCTGGCGGGCGACTGCGGCCTGGGGCATTGGGCTAGGGTTGCTGATTTATGTATCGGTGGCCCTTTATGCCGCTGGGTATCCCACGCTGGCGGCGCGGAAGCAGGCGATGAGCCAACTTGGCCCGTTGCTAAACACCTTTCGCTTCTTGATTGGTGCTCCGGTGGACATCAGCACGCCCGGTGGTTTCCTCACCTTCCGTTTCCTTGGTTCTCTTCCAGTAATCGTGGGCATCTGGGCGATTCGGGCAACCACTAGCACGCGGGATGAGGAGCAGCGCGGCATTGGCGACCTGGTACTGACCACCCCGCACAGCCGCAGCAATGTGCTGACCCAGCAGTGGTTCGGTTTCAGCCTGGCGATGCTGGCGATCACACTGCTGATGTGGCTGGTCGGCAGTGTGGGCTGGCTGGCAACCGGCGAGTCGCTCGACGTTACCGCGCTGCTAATCGCCAGCCTCAATATCGGCTTCCAGGCATGGCTGTGGGGTAGCCTGGGCTTGCTGCTGGCTCAGTTCTTCGCCTCAGGTGGGGCGGCATCTGGCATCACCATCAATCTGATGCTTTTCACCTATCTCTTCAACAATCTCGCCGCGATGTTCGCCTGGCTGGCCCCGTTCGCTGCAACCTCGCCGTTCCATTACTATGCGCTCAATCGGCCCCTTGCTCCCGGCTGGGTTTTCAATCCACTCGCCTTCGCCATTGCCCCACTCCTGACCCTGATCTGCTTCTGGCTGGCGCGGTTCTTTGTCGCTCACCGCGATGTCGGGGCCACCTTCCCACTGTTCGGGCCGCGTCGCCGCAAGGTTAGCGCCGCGCCGATCAACTGGCACGATCCGCTGCTGGGCAATCTGTTCCTGTGCTACCTGCGCGATATGATCTGGCCGACGGTGCGCTGGGCGC
This sequence comes from Chloroflexota bacterium, assembly GCA_025355955.1. Taxonomy (GTDB): domain Bacteria; phylum Chloroflexota; class Chloroflexia; order QHBQ01; family QHBQ01; genus QHBQ01. The sequence goes on along the minus strand of JANXYP010000023.1, from coordinate 12,213 downwards.
TGCGTATCATGTTCTATGTCGTACTCATGGTTGCTACTGCGGGGCAGGTGGTCGCTGCGCTAAAGAACATAGCAAATGTTGGGGGCAATGGCAGCCAGATAGCTGTCGAGATCTATATTGCTGTCGTCCTGGTCATGCCCTTGCCCATCGTCACCGCCGCCTTCGCCATCACCCAGGTGGCAGGCTGGACCGCCGATGAGGAGAATGGAATTGACGATATGGTGTTGACCACTCCGCACCCGCGCTGGAGCGTGCTGCTCAACCGCTTCGCCGCCATCACCGCCGTGGTTATCGCCCTGCTGGCCGTCGTAGGACTGACGTTCAACCTTACCATCATCCTTAGCGGGCTTAACTACGATGTCGGCAAGGTATTGGTAGCGCTGATGCAGCTGCTGCCGTTCACCATGTTGGTAGCGGCCATCGGCTTTGCCATTGCCGCCTGGCTGAAGCGGCCTGGCCCTGCTGTGGTGCTAGTCAGCCTGTACGTCGTCGCGGCGTATTTGCTTGACCTACTCGGCCAATTTCTCAAGCTGCCGGACATCGTTCCGGCATTGAACATCTTCCACGCCTATGGCAATCCTGCTCTCACCGGCCTGGGTGCGTGGGCTATCCTCGGCCTGAGCGTGGCCGCGTTGGCGTTGCTAGCGGCGGCGATGGTAGGCTTCCAGCGGCGCGATCTGGCGAGAGGGTAGGGATTTAACCTGGTCTCGAGGTCTGCCGTGGAGGAGGCGCGGCGTAGCTGCGCCACATCGCTGAGAAGGACGCGCACGCCCCAGGGGTGGGATTTCGCCCGCACCCGCCCCTCCTTCATCGCCCGCCGGATCACCCCAGCATCTACGCCGAGGGCGCTGGCGGCCTGATTGACGCTCATATACTCCACCCCGCTGTGGTTTATGCCATCCATCATATTAATGTTGTCGTTGTGTGCCATTACTTTGCTCCTGTCCCGCATAATGTGGTGCTAGCCTGCCAGCCTGGACTCTGACGGCGCTTTGGCTAATCTCCTGCCGTCGGCCCAGCGCCGCATTTATCTGCTCACCCTCTAGCGTGGAGAGGCGAATGAGCGGCCCGTTGTGGCCTCCCATATAGTGAGTATTGCCTCCCATTGGCAAAGGCAGCAGTTGTGGCGCGGCTGGCCCGTCAATCCACTTCCCATCTATGTACGCGAGGCAGCGAAAATGGCCGATAGCATACTCCTGGATGCGAACCTCGACCCGTCGACCATCACCCAGGCGCTTGCTAAGAACTAGCTCATCCATGAGCCTTCCCTTTCAGCGACGAACATTTATCGCGCTACTTCTAGTATCCCTATTGTACAACATTTCATGCGAATGGGCAAGGATAAGTTGCATATATGCAAGTCAGAGCCAGCTACCCTGCTTGAGGATAACTGGAAGGTAGAAGATATGGAATACTGGGTCGGTAAAATGTTGGTTTTATACTGCTATGTTGCGAGGAGCAGAGGATTGGGAATTGGGGGGTTGGCAAGTGGTGCAGACCGGATTAAGATCACGGGCAGAGTTGGTTGGGGGATAGATGTTTGGGCAGGGAGGATGGCAGCCAGCGCCGCGCTGCGGTGGGAGAGGCCGAGCTGCTGCAACAGATTGGCGGCGTGTTCCACTGCATCGAACGCTTTTACATAAATCTCGCGGTCCGGTTCGTGTTTATCCTGCTCACAGAGCATGGTGGCGTAGTCCTGCCAGATAATCGCCAGTTCGTAGCGGGTAAGTGCGCCGCTATTGATGGCAAGCTCGAAGTGCTGCCTGGCCCGCTGCCAACTGCCCTCCACGGTATCCAGCAACGCCGCCGCCTGGTTGATCAGCGCCGCTTCGCGGCCACCTAGATTGCCGGTCTGCTCGTGGCTGGACTTCATTCCCTGCAGCACGCGGCGGGCGCGGTCTAGATCCTGCTGCTTGATATAGTAGATAATCAGCTGTAGCGCCGACTCTTTCCGCAGCAGCGGGCTGTTAGCCGAAGCCCGGAACGCCTTGATTACATAGCTTTGCCATGCCTCATAATCGTCCTTCTGGCGCAATAGCTCGGCCAGCTCGGCCAGTACCTGCTCCTCGACCAGTCGGTTGCCAGTGCGCTGCACCAGCGCGTATGCTTCACGTAGGTACTGCTCCGCCTGTTCCAGGTTGCCATACTTGAGATGTGCGGCCGCAACCTGGGTAATGGTCAGCGTGCGGGTATCGAGGTTCTCCACCTCGCCAACCAGAGCAAAGGCTTTGGCGGCGTAATCAAGAGCAAGGTTGAATGGCCCATAATTGGAGTGTAGCCATGTGAGGGTACTATAAGCGTGAGCTAGTGCCGCTACGCCAGCTTGCTCGGCGTATGCGAGGCCGCGTGTGTAGTAGGCAGCGGCAACGTCAATCTCGCCACGACCAACGTATACGTTGCCAATGTTGCTAATCGCTTTGGCAGCTATTGCGTTGGCGGCTTCGTTAATGGCAATGTCGGCGCTTTGCTGATAATAGGCAAGCGCACTATCTGAGTCCCCTTCGTAATATGAAATGTTACCCAGCCTGTTCAACACATCAGCCAAAAGCACACTACCGGCTGGTTTGCCTTCAAGTCCACGTTGTGCATCAAGCAGCTCATCTTTGGCTCGATCCATATTGCCTTTGCCATAATGGATGCTACTTTGCAGCCAGAAGGCGCGAGCAGTTAGCAGGTATCGCTCACGCTCTTCATTACTCAGAGTGAGGATTATCTGATCAGCCCTTGATTGATGTTCACCTGCCTGATCGTACTCACCCTTGTTTATATCCGCTTCGGCAAGATTGAGATAGAACAGGGCGCGGGCGGACTGTAGCGCTGCACCGCACCCAGCACAAATACGCAATTGGATAGGATTATCCTTGCCACATTCAAGACAATTCACGAAATCCCGCCGTTCGGACTAAAAGATGGTTAATAAGCCAGTGCAATTATAGCAAATTGCTCTTTGCGCCATATATTACACCAAAGGTTGCAAATATGCAATACCCATGCAGATACGCAAGCAAGAAGGGCAAAACGAACACCCGCGATGAAGCGAACGACGAATAATGCTTCACTGCGGGTGTTTGGTTTGGTTTTTTTTACTACACTTCCACAGCTCATCTTACTAAACTACCTACTGGTGGCAGTGTGTCAATAATAGCCATGACCACTCCCACAACGACCATGGCTACGCGAGTAGCCTGGGCGATAGTTCCACCTTTCATGGCGGTATTCCTCCTTTCGTTTAGGATGATGAAATTACGGGCTGAAACGCCTATTGGCCTGTAACCGACGTTTTCGCCCGTAATAGAAAAAGCCATCCGGCAGCTTGTCTCTGTCAGATGGCCGCGCACAACGATAGCGCAACGCTTCAGGCCTCTATGTTGCTTATTATACACCCCTTCTCAGCAGAAGTCAAGGGGTTTTATAAACAAATTATAAGCAATTTATAATAAAATATTGGAACTTCCATGTTGCCGTAGAAGCTGTGAGTATTGTTCTATGTTATCGTCACAAGCAAGTAAGGCGCAAGCCTGCTTATTTCGGCATAATCACCGGGCGAGATTCCCCCAAACCCCCGCTGGGCGCTGAGATTAAGGTGCTTGCGGTGTTCTGGCTCGTTCACCCCGCTAACAAAGTTCGGGATGACGCATGATTACACCAGCAGCGATCCCAACGCTACGCTTGCCAGCCGTGAGTGCGGCACGTCTTCGCGGCTGGCAAGGATGATTGGCGCTTTGCCGCCCACCACCACACCAGCGGTGCGCCCGCCTGCCAGATAGCTGATTGCCATCACCAGCATATTGCCCGCCTCGATGTCGGGGGCAATTAGGATGTCGGCTTGGCCCGCCACGCTGGAGCGGATCCCCTTGATTTTGGCCGCTTCGGGGCTGATGGCGTTGTCGAGGCCGAGCGGGCCATCGACAAGGCCACCGCGAATCTGGCCGCGCTCCGCCATCTTGCTCAGGTTGGCAGCATCCACAGTGGCGGGCATCGCTGGGTTGACCATCTCCAGCGCCGCGATCAGCGCGACCTTCGGTTCGTCGATGCCCACCCTGCGCGCCACGTCAATCGCGTTCTGCACAATCTGGATCTTCTTCTCAAGGTCGGGATCAACCACTACCCCCGCATCGGCCACCCAGATTAGCCGATCGAACCCCGGTATCTCGAATACCGCAACATGGGTGAGCAGCCTGCCCACGCGCAGGCCAATCTTGGAGTCGAGCGCGGCGTGCAGCACGCTGGCGACGTTGACCTTGCCGCCCATCACCATATCCGCCTCGCCGCGTGACACGATCTCCACCGCCCGCCGCGTCGCCTGGTTGGGGTTCGGCTCGTTGAACATCTGCATTCCTTGCAGGTCGAGGTTGTTGGCTGCCGCCAGCCGCTTGATCTGTTCGCTGTCGCCGATTAGAATAGGGTTGGCGATGCCACTATCGCGCGCTTCACAGGCAGCGGTCAGCACATCCTTATCCTGTGGTACGGCGATGGACATGGTGCGCGGGCCTCGCTGCCGCGCCATCTCGATAATCTGGGCAAAGCTGGTCACTCGCTCTGGCATTATTGCTGCTCTCCTTTACGCTTCTGCTTGCTGCCATTATAACACCTGCGGGGTGAAGTTCACAGTATTGCGATCCTCACCAGGGCGAACGCCATCCGCCCCATATACATCAAGCTAAAGCAACAGCGCCTACATCATGCTGATTTGTGCCTAATGGTGGTGGCTCTCTGGGGGTCTGGGGGTTCAGCCCCCAGATGCTGCCTGGCTTCAATGCTGCGGGTTTGCCGCACCCCTGGCCGCGCCGCCCGCGGGTGGCATACGCTGGGCATTGATGCGCTTGAGCCGCTAGGGGCTGAACCCCCAGACCGCCAGGCTCATCCCCTACTTTCTTAACTTGATGTCTATGGGCGAACGCCATCCATCCCTACATCAGCTATGCAAGTGCAATTTGATGAACTGCACCCCTGGGTTGCAATCGGCTGGCGCGCTTGTTATAATCGCAGCGGTTGCTCGGTCTGGATGGTGTTTGAGTCTACATTATGGGCATGAGCGTGGGTAATGGATGGATGATGAGCGTGAAGGCAAGTAATGTGGAGCAAACCTGGAGGGTTAGCCTGCGGCAGCAGTGGCGGGCGCTTGTGCTTTTGCTGCTGGCTGGTGTTATCTTGTGGTCACTCGCCTGGCAGGTCAGGGTGCCGATTACGGTTGATATTGGTGGTGGATACGCCGATCCGTTCGTGGTCAAGTATGTGTCGCCCATCAACACGAACGGAAGCCAACCCGACTACCGCTGGGCGGAAGCCTACTCGGCCATCCAATTGCCCGGCGTGGGCGCGGGCAGCGGCACCATCGAGTTGCAACTGGCTGCGCCAGGGAGCAAGTCGCTGCCTTTGCCAGTGCAGGCATATATCAATGGCGCGCCCGTCGGCACGCTAAACGTAAGCGCCACGATGAGCAGCTATCAACTTACCGTGCCGTTCTATCCGCTGCTGTGGGGCGGTGATGGGGTGGGCAGCGGCGACCTGCGGCTGGTGCTGCAGGCTCCCGCCTCGCGCCACGCCGGTATCAGCCAGCCAGTCGCCTTCCAGGCCAGCGCGGCCACCCTGACCTGGGGCGGATTGGTTATCCCCGCGCCGTTCCAGCTACTCTGGTTGGCGATCAGCCTGCTGCTCGTCTACGCCCTGCTGCGACGGCTGGGACTCAATGTGCGTTGGGCAGCGTATGGCGGGCTGGGCTTCATAATCGCCACCGCCCTATTGCTCATCTTCCTGCGCCTGGCGCTGACGATTTACACCGCGCAGTTGGTGGTCGTGCTGCTGATCACCCACCTTGCCCTATGGCTGGCGGTGTGGTTGGCGGGCCTGGCCTTCCGGCGGGCGGGGCTGGTGATTAGCCCCGGCCTGGGTATGATGCTAGCTGCACTGTTCGTCGCTGGCTTTGCCCTCAAGCTGGGCGGGCTGTTCCATCCTCTCAGCACGGTGATCGATGCCGACTTCCACCTGGCCCGCATCCGCGAGGTGGCTCAGGACTTCTGGCGCTATTACTCACCCCCTGGCCTGGCCCTGGCGGTGATGCCGCAGACCGACTGGAAGACCCAGGTAATCATCCCCTACTCGCCATTCTTCTATATGTTTGCGCGCCCTCTCACCTGGCTGCCTGGCCCGCTGAACCTCAAGGTTTACATCGTCAGCGCCTTCCTCGACGCAATTCGCGTCTATCCGATTGCCTTCATCGCGCTACGCTTCGGCTGGAGCGAACGTGCCGCTGCTTACGCTGCGCTGATTGCGGCCTTCACCCCTGCCACCTTCCTATTGCAGCAGTGGGGCAACTGGCCCACCAACTTCAGCCTGATCTTCGCGCTGCTGTTCCTCGCCATGCTGGTTGGCTACTGGCCGCGGCTCGATCGTCGGGCGCTGATCTGGCTTACGCTGGTGCTCACCTTCGTGTTTCTCTCCTATACCGTCACTGCCGTGTTCCTCGGCCTGACTGTGCTGGGTCTGGCATTGCTGGGCTGGGTTGGCGAGCGGCTGCAGCGTGTGCCACCGCCTGCCACGCTGGGCTTTGCCGCCCCTGCTTCCAGCTTGCGACCAACAATCGGCCTTGCCTACACCAAGACGGTGGTGGTGCTGCTCGGCGCTACCCTCCTGGCAACCCTGCTATTCTACGGCCAGTACCTCATTGTGCTGATCACCCAGACCATACCCGACATCATAAGAACTGCGGGAAGCAACGGCTCACTCAAGCCAACCACCATGAGCTGGCCCGATTACTTCGCGATCAGCGCGCAGACGATGATAAACTATAGCCTCTGGCCGATTTACTTGCTCGGCCTGATGGGCCTGGGTGTTTATATCGTGCACGAGAAGGGCAGCGCTGCCAACTTTAGCAAGGCGCTGCTGCTCTCTACCGTGCTGGTTGGCTTCCTGTTCGTTTTTGTCAACTACTACGTTGATATGGCGGTGAAGCAGTTCTGGTGGGCCTTGCCCATTCTGGCGCTGACCGGCGGCTGGCTGCTGGATCTCATCGGTAGCTGGCGGGAGACAACAGGCGCGGGAGCGAAGCAGCTGATAGGCAGGCTGCTGCCACCGCTGATTTGCGCCAGCTTTGTGCTGGACAGCCTGACGCTATGGGCAGAGCGCCTGTTCTTCCACAACCGCTAGCCGCAACATACATTTGAAAAATAAGTGCAGTTCATCAAATTGCAACGCATATGTGGCGTAGGGGCGGATTGCGTCCGCCCTGGCGGGGATCTTACGAAGGTGAACTGCCCTCTTGACAGCATCGCATATTGCTTCTTTGTGTGATATAATCTGCGCTAAGGAAATTGGATGAAGGTCAGAGGCTTTACTGGGAAGGATGGCATCAAGAGATACCTTTTGACCACCGGATTATAGTTGTTGAAGTGGGCGTAAGGCGCGCCAGCATCAAGGTGGTGGATGATGAAGTTTATAGTTGCAGCGGCGTTGCTGCTGCTCGGTCTGGCGGTATTCGGCTACGCCTGGTGGCAGGTGAGCGATTACTCCGCCGATTTGCAGCGCGTCGAGATGAGTGTTCCCGCAGTTCGCGCTGGTCTTGCCCCTATTCCCGTGTTGCTCTATCGCCCCCTCAGTCAACCCAAAGGTATCGCCATCATTGCCCACGGCTATTCCGCCGACAAGGAGTTGATGCAGGGTTTCAGTATTGCATTCGCCCGCCTCGGCCTGGCCGCTTATGCGTTGGACTTCCCCGGCCACGGTGAGGCGCAGGATGCCCTCAGCGCCAACCCCAGCCAGCTAGAGGATACTTTGCAAGCGGTCTACAACTTCGCCCAGCAGGGGGCCACCCGCGACAACTATGCCAGCGGCACCGTGTTGCTCGGTCACTCCATGGGGTCGCGGGCTATTACCGTCTTCGCGCTGGATCGCGCCGACAGCCTGCCTACCCTGGAGGCGGTCATCCCCGTCTCGGCGGCGATGAGCGCTGCCGACATTGCCCGCCTTAGCCCTACTGCCCCGCCCAATCTGCTGATGCTAGTGGGCAGCGCGGATCTGTCGGTCTCGATCAGCGGCACGCTGGCAGGCATCGCCAACGCCAGCAAGGGCTTGCCCCCCTCGCAAGCTGACCCCAACGCCTATGGCGACTGGGTCAAAGGCAACGCCCGCAAATCAGTCACCTTCGCGGGCGATAACCACCTAACTATCCTATTCGACCCCGCCGCGTACGATCAGGTCGCCACCTGGACGGCCCGCAGCTTCAGCCTGCCCCTGCCGCCCATGCCCAACGGCGGGCGCACCACCTGGCTCGCGGTGATGCTGTGCGCCGCTATCTTCGCCACCTTCCCATTCAGCGTGCTGTTTTCCGTCTTCGCCGACCGCAAGCCGGTCATCCCGCGCTTCATGCCCTCGGCCACGCTCGTTTACCTGATCATGCTGGTGATTGGCTCGATCTTCGCCCTGCTCACCCTCAGCCTGTTCAACCCGCTAGCCTGGCTGGGCCTGGCGCTCACCCCCTACTTGACTACATATTTCTTCATCGCGGGCGGCCTGGCCTGGTTGGTGCTGCGTCCCCTGGTACCAACCAGCGTGCCGCGCTTCCTGGCTGAGGGGTTGGTGGGTGGCTTGGCTGCGGCGATCATCATGTGGCTGTTCTGGTATTTCGTGTTTGGCTCGGGCGCGACCTTTGCACTTTTCCGCCTCAGCTTCAGCGGCGCGAACCTGGATCGACTGGGTAAGATGCTGATCGTGGCGTTGCTGCTCTTCCCCTACTTCAGCGCCGACGAGGCCATCTGGCGCGGTTGGCAAGAGAACGCCCGCCCTGGGGTAAGCCTGATTGGCGGGATTTTCAGCAAAGTGCTGATTTTTGCCGCCTTGCTTATCGCCATTGCCTTCAACAACAACCTCGACTTCCTCGGCCTGGCCCTGCCAGTTCTTGCCATCCTGTTCGTAGTGGCGCAGTGCTTCAGCTTCGCGCTCTATGCCGCCACCCGCAACGCCTGGGCCTGCGGCTGGTGGAACGCGCTCTTCTTTGCCTGGATGCTGGTGATGCTGTTCCCCGCAGTTTAGAGCGGCACCCTCATAACAACGACCGTTCACTAAACGAGGATGAAAAACACCGAATTTTACCCTTGATAAACGCCCATATGGTAAGGTATGATGGCGTAATGAATGTAGAACATATGTTCAAAAGGAGGGAACTAGCATGAGCAAAGTACAATCGAAAGACGGCACTACCATCGTGTTCGACCAGACAGGCACGGGGCCAGCGGTGATCATGGTGAGTGGCGCGATGAGCAATCGAAAGTTTCAAGGGTTGGTGCAAGTGGCTGAACTGCTGGCCCCGCATTTCACTATCATTTGCTACGATCGGCGCGGTCATGGTTATAGTGGCGACAGCACACCTTATGCGGTCGAGCATGAGGTCGAAGATCTCGCCGCCCTCATCAACGAAGCGGGCGGGTCAGCGTTCGTATATGGTCATTCCTCCGGCGCGGTCCTCGCCCTCGAGGCGGCGGCTAGCGGACTTGCCATCAAGAAGCTGGTATTGTTCGAGCCACCATACGTGGCCGAAGACAGCACCGATAATATCCCGCCTGAGGATGCGGTGACGCAACTCAATGAATTGAACGCGGCGGGTCGTAGGGGTGATGCAGTCGAGTATTTCATGACCAAGGTGATGAGGATACCTGCCGAATTCGTTACCCCGATGCGGAACGCGCCCATGTGGCCGGAGCTTGAGAGTGAAGCACACACTTTGGCTTACGATATCACGCTCATGGGCGATTGGTTGGTGCCAGCATTGAGTGGCCTCGCTCACGGTGCCGACACTGGCAATAGATGGTGAAACTAGCCCGCCGATGCTGCGCCGCGCCGTGCAAGCGGTCGCCGAAGCCATGCCTAATGCCCAACGCCTCACCATGGCCGCGCAGAGCCACGAAGTAGCCCCAGATGACCTCGCCCCGGTGCTGATCGAGTTCTTCAAAGCCTGATGTTTCACCTGGCCGAAAAGCTCAGCGCGGCGTAAAGTAGCCTTGAAAGGAGCATGATCATGGGCAAAGTTGTTACCGGGTTCACCATGTCGCTGGATGGCTTTATCGCGGGGCCGAAGGAGGATTTTGGGCAACTCTTCAAGTGGTTCGCCAGCGGTGACACCGATTTTGAGTTTCCCGATGGCAAGATGGTGGTCAAGGTCTCATCGGCCAGCGCCGAACTCTTTCAGGAGATAGTCCGCACCACCGGGGCGCTGGTACTGGGGCGGAGATCGTTCGATGTCAGCAGTGGGTGGGGTGGCCGCCATCCCTTGGACATACCAGTCTTTGTGGTAACACATACCGTGCCACGAGAATGGCCCCACGAAGGAGCGCCGTTCACTTTCGTCACCGATGGAGTTGAAAGCGCGATTGAAAAAGCCATGAAAGTTGCCAGTGAGCGGAACGTCTTGGTAGCTGGCGCGAATATCGCGCAGCAGTACCTCAAGGCGGGGCTGCTCGACGAAATAAATATTGACCTGGTGCCTGTCCTGCTTGGCCGGGGCGTGCGACTGTTCGAGTATCTCGGCATCGAGCCGATTGAACTTGAATGTACGCGGGTGATAGAGGCTACTGGCGTAACCCATCTTCGATTTCGCGTGGTAAGGTAGGCTAAAGGCAATGGGCTGAACAAGGGTAGGGTGACGGTGAAGCAGCTGCCCCGTCCCAGTTCGCTGCTCAGGGTGATTGTGCCGCTATGCTGTTCGGCGATGCGTTGGGCAATGGTTAGGCCGAGACCGCTGCCGGGGTAGGCGCTGACGTTGTCGGCGCGGTAGAAGCGCTCGAACACCTTGGGCAAATCGGGGGTGGGGATGCCGATGCCGCTGTCGACGACCGTGACAATGGCATTGCCCGCGACAAGCTGGCCACACACCTCCACCCGCCCATCCGCTGCGGTGTACTTGCAGGCGTTGTCGAGTAGGATGAGGAAGAGTTGCTTCAGGTGGTCGGGATAGCCCCACACCACCGCGCCTTCCAGCGGCGCAAGGCCCGCATAATTCAGGGTGGGGCCAGATGCGGCAAGCTCGGCCTGACGGCAGGCATCGGCTAGTATCTCGCCGAGCAGCAGCGGCTGATGCGCGACGGTGGCGGCCTCGTCGGTGCGGGCTAGCATCAGCAATTGCGTTACCAGCCCAGCCATGCGACTAACCTCCACCCGCATATCGGCCAGCGCCTGGGTCTGATACTGGGGATCGGTTTTGCCCACCCGGTTCAACACGTCGAGGGTGGAGAGCATAATCGTGAGCGGGGTGCGTAGCTCGTGGCTGGCATCGGCGAGGAACTGGCGTTGCAGGTCATTGGCAGTACGCACCTCCTGATAGGCATGGTCCAGCGCGTCGAGCATCCCGTTGATGGTGCCAGCCAGACGGCGGATCTCGTCGCTGGGCTTTTGCGTGGGCAGTCGTTGGGCATGGTCGCCAGAGCTAGCGATCGCTGCCGCGCTGACCGCCAATCGCTCTACCGGACGCAGGGTGAAGCGTACCGCCAGCCAACCCAGCAACCCGCCTACTAGCAGCGCGATGATGGTGCCAGGGATGAGGAAACGCTCAAGCTCATTCAGCACCTGCTCGATGATATACGGCGAACGAGCCACCACTACATAGCCAACCAGTTGTCCGTTGGCAGTTACTTCCTGACTGTATACACGAAATGTTTGGTTGTCCAGCAGGTTTTCGGGGATAGGTTGGGTTGACAACCCGCCTTTGGTCAGCCTGCTACTAATACCAGCGGGAGTTTTGAGCGGAGCGCCAGTGGCCGCTAGCACATTGTGATTTGCATCCAACACCTCGACCGCGATATCGGGGGTGACATAGTTGCCCAGATCGGGGATACGCATCGTGGTGCTGCCTGGGGATGGCTCCAGCGCGGCTACCAGCATCGCTGCCCGCGCCTTCAGATCTGGCAGGATATTGCCATCGAGGCTGAAGCGGGTAAGCTGATAGATGGTCACACTGAAACCCACCAGCACGACGACCAGTATAAACATAAGCAGCAGCGCAAGCCTGGTACGGATGTACATTGCTTTATTCCCTTAGCTGATAGCCAACCCCACGAATAGTGTGTATCAGCCGTGCGCCACCGCCCGCTTCCAGCTTCTGGCGCAGGTGGCCGATGTGGACTTCGACCACATTTGTCTCTGTATCGGCATCGTAGCCCCAAACCTGGGTGATGATTTGCTCACGGGTTAGCACCTGGCGCGGGTGGCGAAGCAAGAGCAGCAGCA
>JANXYP010000011.1 GCA_025355955.1 Chloroflexota bacterium | reverse complement strand
CGCCATATACTTCTGGCGCACCGCGTTGAACACCTGCCTTGCCAGTGGGGATAGTGTGTCCTTCTTGGAGAGCGGCAGCACTGCCACCTTGATTGGCGCGATGCGCGGGTGCAGGCGCAGCACCACGCGGGTCTCATCCTTGTCCGGCTCCTCGTGGTAAGCGTCAATTAGGAAGGCCAGCAGGGCGCGGTTCACGCCAGAGGCAGGCTCGATCACGTAAGGGAGGATATGCTCCTTGCTCTCCTCATCGAAGTAGCTGAGGTCGCGGCCACTGACCTGCTGGTGGCTACGCAGGTCGAAGTCGGTGCGGTTAGCGATGCCCATCAGTTCGCTCCAGCCGATGGGGAACAGGTACTCCACATCGTAGGTGCCTTTGGCGTAGTGGGCCAGTTCCTGCTTCTCGTGTTCGCGCAGCCGCATCCGCTCAGGATTGAGGCCGAGACCCACGTACCAGTCGAAGCTCGCCAGCGTCCAGTGGGGATGCCAGTAGTCGTCGTCACCCGGCTTGCAGAAGTATTCCATCTCCATCTGCTCGAACTCGCGGGTGCGAAAGATGAAGTTGCCGGGGGTAATCTCGTTGCGGAAGCTGGTGCCTTGCTGCGCGATGCCAAAAGGTAGCTTGCGCCGCGAGGTTTGCTGCACGTTGGCGAAGTTGGTGAAGATACCCTGAGCCGTCTCTGGCCGCAGATAGGCGATTGCCGCGTCCTCCTCCACCGGCCCGACAAAGGTCTTGAACATCAGGTTGAACTGGCGCGGTTCGGTTAGCGAACACTGCTTGTCCTCACCGGGATGCACCTTCGCGTTCAGCCCACACTGGCTGTCGGGGATGTGGTCGGCGCGGAAGCGCAGTTTGCAGGTGCGGCAATCAACCAGCAGGTCGCTGAAGCCCGCGCTGAGGTGGCCGCTGGCCTCCCAGGTGCGCGGGTGTTGCAAGATGGCGGAGTCGATGCCCACAACATCGTCGCGCTCCTGCACCATCCAGCGCCACCAGGCGTTCTTGATGTTGCGCTTCATCTCCGCGCCCAGCGGGCCGTAGTCCCAGGTGCTGGCGAAGCCGCCATATATCTCGCCGGTCTGAAACACGAACCCGCGCCGCTTCGCCAGCGAGATGATGGTGTCCATCGTGGTAGTCGGCTGCGCCGCCTCATTGGTATGGGTAAGCTGCGCGATACGCTGCTGCATCTGCTCGATACTGTCACGCTCGTCCATGAGATTGCCTCCTTATGCAATTCCCCCTCCCGCCGGGAGGGGTTGGGGTGGGTCTTGAACTCCCCTTTTGGGGGAGTTTTGCGGGGACAACAAAAACCGCCATCCCCAGGATTCTGTTACAAATCCCAGGGACGAGCGGCAAGCACTCGCGGTTCCACCCTGGTTGACGCACCCTCTCCCAGCCTCCCCCAGCGGGGGAGGGGAATAGACACGCCCCCTCTTTCATGCGGTTGGCCGCTTGCTCCGAAGCGCCTTCAGCGGCTATGTTCAACGGGCCTCGCACCACTGCGCCCGTCTCGCTGCGAACCAGCCTCGCCTACTCCTCTTCCTCATCGCCTCGGCCAACCATATTTATATGTGCTACCATTATATACGCCTTGCGCCTGACCTGTCAAGATTGACAGCCTCAGCCAAATTGCGTATAATCCTGGTAGCAATTGCAACCGTATGCGCCCGTAGCTCAGTGGATAGAGCATCTGACTTCGGATCAGAGGGTCGGGGGTTCGAGTCCCTCCGGGCGCACCAACCAAATCGTAGTGCTATGTTTGGGTGTGAACAAACGTGTTCATGTTTGTAGTCAAGGAGACGAGGCGATGATTAGTGAATACCATATTACCTTGAGGCTAACCGATGCCGAGCGTGAGCGGCTCGATCAGTTGCGCGGTTCGCGTGACCTGGATGAGTTTGTGAAAGATACATTTGCGGTAATAGTTCAAGCTCCGAACAACCAGGACGATGAGGTTGAAGAAGATCACCTTACTGTCGAGGATCATCTTCGCCTCATTGCCGAAGCCGAGAGTGAACCGTATCTGGAACTGGAAGAGATTGAAGAGCATTTTCGCCAGCGGCGTATTGCGCGGCACGCAGAAAATGCGGCTGGGGTGGCTTAATGAGTCTCCACGCTCCCATGAGTGTAATCCGCAAGATTGATGAGGCGGTGAATTACGCAAAGCATCACTCTGGGGATAAGGCGGCTGACGATCTAGAAGATTCAGATACTCAAGACCTTGCAACGCTTGAAAACGACAATACTCGGCCACAGGTTTTATGATGAGCTACCAAGCTGCTATCGTGTCAATGTTAAATCACTTGCGCTTTATTACTACCGGAATGGAGAGCAAGGTTACGTTCTTATCTACTCAATACGTGGTGGTCGCCAACGCCCTATGCAGCTACGTACTCATAAAGCGCTCATTACCAAAGCTGAACGCGACAACATTGAGCTTTAATCAGAAGAGCGAGCCATTGCCAAATCCCGCGCTTTAGTGTATAATAGGCACCAAGCCTGCTAGATCGTAACAATCGTTGCGGGCAAAAGCGACATACTGTACTAGCGACTGAGGCCAGCCACACGCGCCTCAGTCTTTTCAATCCCTCTGGCCCTAGCGCCACGATGAAGAAGGGAAACCCGAAATATGGCTGATAGCAAACCAGTCTATCTGACTGTTGAAGGTAAGACGCGACTCGAAGAGCGGCTGCACCAATTGCTGACCGTGCGCCGCCCCGAAGTGGCCGACCGCATCCAACAGGCCAAGGCTGATGGCGACATCAGCGAGAGCGGCGAGTATGAAGATGCCAAGAACGAGCAAGCCTGGCTGGAGGGCGATATCCGCGCCCTCGAACACACCCTGCGTCACGCCCAGGTGGTGGAGAATGGCGGCGCTAACGGGATAGTCAGTATCGGCAGCCTCGTCACAGTCAAAGATGGCGACGGCGCGGAAGAGCGCTACACCCTGGTCGGCTCGGCGGAAGCGAACTCCCGCCAGCGCAAGATCAGCAACGAGTCGCCGGTGGGCAAGGCGTTGCTCGGCCACAAGTCGGGCGATGTCGTGACCGTGCATTCACCGGCTGGCAAGATGGAGTTTACTATCCTGAACATCGAATGAGTGATCACCTCGACCAGCGTTTCATCGAAGATCTGAGCCTGGAGGAGCAGTCCGTCGTCAGGCTGGACAAGCTGCGCCGCATTCAGGCGGAAGGCAACGACCCCTACCCTGCTCGTGTGCCGCCCCGCACCCACACCGCCGCTGAGGCGCTGTCGCTCTGGCTGGAGTTGAGCGCGGGCGGCGTAGATGAGCATGGCACGCCGCTCGGCGACAACCCCAGTCTCACCCTGGCGGGCCGCGTCGTCCTCTGGCGGACGATGGGCAAGGCCACGTTCGGTACGATCGAGGACGGCAGTGGGCGCATCCAGCTATACTTCAAGCGCGATCTGCTGGGCGAGGCGCAGTATGAGCAATTGAAGCGCGACCTCGATATTGGCGACTTTCTAACCGCGACTGGCGACCTTTTTCTCACCCGCAGCGGCGAGATCACGCTGCGCGTCACTGCCTGCGCCATCATCAGCAAGTCGCTCCACCCGCTGCCCGACAAGTGGCACGGCCTGAGCGACACCGAGAAGCGCTACCGCCAGCGCTACGTCGACCTACTCGCCAACGAGGAGAGCCGCGCCGTGTTCCGCACCCGTAGCCGTATGGTCACATTGATGCGTCGCTTCCTCGACGGGCGTGGCTATCTGGAAGTGGAAACGCCGGTGCTGCAGCCAATCTACGGCGGCGGCGCTGCCAAGCCGTTTACCACCTTCTACCAGGCGCTGGACCAGTCCTTTTTCCTCCGCATCGCCGACGAACTCTACCTCAAGCGTCTGATCGTGGGTGGCTTCGAGCGAGTTTATGAGTTTGCCCACGACTTCCGCAACGAGGGCGCTGATGCTACCCACTCCCCAGAGTTTACCATGCTGGAACTCTATGAAGCCTACGCCAGCTACGAGACGATGATGGCGCTGTTCGAGCAGATGTGCGTCAGCCTCGCGTTGGAGCTACACGGCAGCCTGCAGTTTCATTACGACGGCAAGCAACTCGACTTCACCCCACCCTGGCGGCGGGTGGATATGCGCGACGCGCTGATCGAACACGCGGGTATTGACTTCGACGAGTACCCCGATACTGAGGAGGGCAGACAGCGTCTATACCACGCCGCCCGTAAGGTGGGTATCCACGTCGAGCCGGGGATGCGCTGGGCCAAGCTGCTTGACGAGGTGCTGGGCGCGACCGTCGAACCGACCTTCATCAGCCCCACCTTCCTGGTCGGACATCCTGTGGCGCTGTCGCCCCTTGCCAAGCGCCGCCCCGACGACCCCCAGCGCACTGAGCGCTTCGAGACCTACATGGCGGGCTTCGAGATGTGCAACGCTTTCAGCGAACTGAACGACCCCACCGATCAGTACGCTCGCTTCGTCGCTGCGGGTCGCGATGCCGCCGCTGGCGACGAGGAGGCCCACCGCATGGATGTGGACTTCCTCACCGCGCTGGCCTACGGAATGCCGCCCACCGGCGGGATGGGTATCGGCCTCGACCGCCTGGCGATGATCTTTACGGGACAAACTAATATCCGCGATGTCATACTATTCCCGCAACTGCGTAGCAAGTAACCTTTTTCTCCTCCCCCACCGGGGGGGCTGGGAGAGGGCAACAGGGTAACACAGTGCTGTGTCCCTACCCGATTGGCTTGTAGCTTAACGGTAGAGCGCGGCACTGTTAGTATTACAGTCTTACTTGCTGGGCAACATAGCGTAGTTACGATTGGCTTTGACAGGGGGCGGCAGGGCGTATGCGATTCGCCCCTACACCAATCTGGCACGTTAATGCCAACTGAGGCTGTAATATTAGAGGCTGTCTGAAAACAGGACATACTAGCGGTCATTTGGTAAACTACCTGTATGAACGAGCGAGAACCGTATGAAACAGACCTATCCGATGCCGAATGGCAGCTGCTTGAGCCATTGATGCCACCACCCGCAAAGGAGGGGCAACCGCGCACACGTGAATTGCGTGAGCTAATCAACGCCATCCTCTACAAGCTCAAGACTGGCTGTCATTGGCGGATGCTGCCCCACAACCTCCCCCCATGCTAGACTGTCTTCCACTACTATGCTAAATGGCGCGATGACGGTGCCCTCAAGCGTATTCACGACCAACTGTGCGGGCGGGTGCGCGTTGCGGCCGGGCGCAATCGTTAACCAAGCGTTGGGTATCATTGATAGCCAAACGGTCAAAACCACCGAAAAAGGGGGGGCTACGTGGCTACGATGGTGGCAAGAAGATAAAGGGTCGTAAACGCCATAGTCTCGTAGATACGCTAGGCTTGCTGTTGACCGTTCAAGTCCACTCGCCAATCTGATTGACCGAGTGGCCGCGCCGCAGGTATTGTGGCGGCTAGGGCAATAGCAGCGATGGCCACGGCTTACGACCATCTACGCTGATGGGGGCAAGGTGAGCCAGACCATCAGCGGCAGCGCCACCAGCTACCTGTGGGACGAGCAGGGACTTGGCAACGTCGCGCTAGAGGTGAACGGCGCGAACATCACCAACTATCTGTTGGGCGGGGGCAACCTGCTCTCCGAGAACCGCGCTGGCAACTTGAGCGGACTATCTGCCCGACGGCAATGGCAACATCCGTATGTTGACCAAGAGCAGCGGCAGCATCAGCGACCAGTATGGCTTACGATGCTTACAACAACACCACACACAGCAGCAGTAAGACCCCGCCACCGCGCTTTACAATCTGCAGGCCAGGTATTATACTCCTACTAGTGGGTGGCGATCCGTGCTACCGCCCAGCGATATACCCAGCCCAACCACCAGGCCTGACGTAGAGGCGGGCGGTGGCCTGCCTACGGCGATTAACCGCCATGATTACCTGGGAGCATCGAGATTGATCCGCCCGATCCGTTTATCCGCTGTCACTTTTAGCTACAAGTTAAGGAATCCGAGCGTTTGTCAAGTCGGGTTTCCGCCAGCACAAAGGTTCTT
>JANXYP010000003.1 GCA_025355955.1 Chloroflexota bacterium | reverse complement strand
ACACCAGCAGCACCCGCAACTGCGGCAATGCACCTGGCAGCGTTATTCTAGCGGTCAGTCCCCCGCGCCAACCCTGCACACATCGCCAGGTTCTCGGCATCGCTTAGCCTGGATGCTGCTGGCGGCAGCGCCGCCACGATGCTACTCAGTTCCTGCTTCAGCCATGCGTGTAGCACTTCGTTCGGGCGGTTACGTACCCCCTTGACCCGCACTTGCCCACTTTGCGGCTCAAACAGGCAGAGTAGTTTAGCGGTGCCGTTACGAATGTACTCATGCGGCACGGTGATGGGTTCACCGCTGGGCTGCCAGCTTTTGCCTGCGTAAGGCTGAGTGGTATATGGTCCCGCTTCATCCTTTGGATACGTATCGCGCTAGCACCTAAACCTCTATTCGGTACGCACCATGCAGTTGCGTCTGTCCAAAATTCGGGATGACTCATGTTTAACCGCTTTTCACTACGCAAAGAGGCCACTCCTGAAGTCTTAGGAGTGGTCGCTTTGTAACTGGGGTACTGCTGCCACTTGCTGGCTATAGCTCTTTATCCAAGTGGAAACTGCTGTGTACAGTATCAGCGTGGGGCCAAAAAGTGAGCGGTTTTGCTAATCTGGAGTTCTAGCTGACCAGCAGCGGTGCGGTTAGCACTGGCGCAAGGCTCTGGGCGTATTGGACAGCCTCAGCCTCGCTCATCGCTGCGCCCTCGGCGGTCAGGGCCAGGTAGCGGGTCATGCCTAGCGTGGCTTGCAGACTGGCAACGATGCGCTCGTACAGCGATTGCTTCGCTGGGGGCAGTTGCAACCCGCTAGCTTCGCGCCGCTGGGCTGCCGCCCCGCTCAAGCGAGCGGCTGCTGCCGGTTGGTTGAGTCCATTTACGGCGTAACTCAGACACATGAGGGCGAAAGCCACCATGCGACCCTGCCCAACTGCCTGCAAGATGTCGAGGCTTGCCAACGCCGCTGCTGCTCCCGCTGCTGCCTCCCCTTGCGCGGTGGCGATCAATGCCTGCCTGGTCAGCAAATCACCAATTTGCGGCTTTGATCCCAGTTGGCGAGCTATTGCCAGTGCCTCCGCAGTATGTGCTGCGGCGGAGGCCAGATCACTTTGGTCGTAGGCGGCATCGGCCAAGTTGGTGAGTAGGTTGACCAGGGCGGGCCGGGCGCCCTGCTCACGCACCAAAGCCGCTGCTTCATGGTAGAGCGCGACGGCCTCCCCGTCATCATAGCCGTGCTGCTTTATGTGCAAGTTCGCCAGCCCCTCTAGGATCACGGGCCGCTTCTGCACTTCCCCTAGCAGTTGGCTCAGGCTCAAGGCCGTCTGATAATAGCTGGCGGCCAAATCGAGTTCACCGCCGTAGAAGGCAGCGTCACCCAGACTGAGGTTCGCAGCCAGGGCAGTTGGACGGTCGCCCTGCTTGCGGGCGAGGGCTAGACTCTCGTTTAGCCAGACTGTTGCTGCTGCTCCATCCCCGTGAGCAAGCGCGAGACCACCTAGTGTGAGTAGAGCCGCCGCCCGCTGGGGCGCACCCTCGCCCGCTGCTTGCAGAGCCGCCCCCAGCCAATAGCGACCTTCGCTGAACGTGCCCTGCCTGATCCACAGTCGCCAGATTGCCACCCCGATGCGGAGTGCGGTCGCACCGTCGTCGTGCTGCACCGACCAGGCGAGGGCGGTTCGCAGGTTGCTGTACTCGTTGGTCAAGCGGGCCTGCCACCGTTCAGCCTGAGGCCCGCTGAGGTGGGGAGCAGCAGCTTCGGCCAGTTGAAGATAGAGAGTAGCGTGGCGAGCGGCAAGGGAGGACTGCTCTCCTGCTGCTGTCAGTTCAGCTAGTGCAAACTCGCGCAGCGGCTCAAGTAGGCGGTGGCGCATCGTCTCGCCGTTGCTGCTGATTTGCACCTCAACCAGCGATTGCGCGATCAAGCGGCGCAGGCTGGGCAACACCGCCGTGCTGCTCAGTTCACCGTCCGTGCAGACTACCTCGGCAGCCTCCAAATCCCAGCCGCCGCTGAAGATCGCCAGGCGGCGCAGCAAACGCTGCTCAGTCGCGGCGAGCAGATCATAGCTCCAGGCGATACTAGCCTGCATCGTGCGTTGGCGGTCGGGTAGGTAGCGATGCTCAGCAGTTAGCAGGCTCAGTTGCCCACGTAGCCGTTGCGTCAATTGCGCGGCGGTCAGCACCTGTAGCCAGGGGGCGGCCAGTTCAATAGCCAGCGGGATACCGTCTAGCAGGCGGCAGAGTTCGACCACCGCTTCACTCTGTTGCTCAAGGCTGAAGTTGGGCTGATAGGCCTGCACTCTTTGGATAAGCAGGCTGACAGCTTCCGAAGCGGTGGCACTGCTCTGGCTGGTGGGCAATGTCAGCGGTGCAACGGGATACAACTGTTCGCCAGCCAGACCCAAATCACTACGCGAAGTGGCGAGGATGGTCAGGTTTGGACAGGCATCGAGGAGGTCGGCAACCAACTCGCCGACTGCCGCGCGTAGATGTTCGCAGTTGTCCAGGACGAGCAGCAGCCGCTCGGCCAGGTGCTGGTGCAAGGTTGCCACTATGCTCTGGCCGGGCTGCTCACGCAGGCCGAGGCTGCGGGCAACCAGTTGCGGCAGGAACTCACCGCTTTGCAGCGGCGCAAGCTCAACGAAGCAGCTACCGGCTGGGTAGTCAGCGGTCTGGCGGCGAGTCAGTTCGATTGCCAACCTGGTCTTGCCAACGCCACCCGGCCCGACGATGGTGAGCAACCGAACCTGGCGGAGCAAGCGCGTGCAAGTGACAATCGCTGCCGTCCGCCCCACGAAGCTGTTGCGGGGCTGCGGCAGGTTGAGTGCCTTAGCAGCAGTAGCAATCGGCAACTGGGTGAGCGCATCAAGCGGTGGACTGGCCCAATCTGCCAGGCTAAAGTTAGGGGCGGCCAAGAGTTGTAGCAACTCCTCGGCCTGGTAGCGGCTCTGGATTGCCCCCCACTCGGTCAGTGTCCGCACGATGGCGTGGTCATCCTGGGTTGTCAGTTGTCCCTTGCCATGAAGCCGCCTGCTCAACTCCTTGTCCGCGAGGCCAATGGCAGCGGCAAGGTCGCGCTGGGTGGGTGAGCGAGCATCGTAGGGGCTGGCCTGACGGTATAGCTCGCGCAGGCGGCGGCGGAAGGCGGGCAAGTCAGCAGTGGGGCTGATGGTTTGAGCAGCCTCCTCGCTCACCGCAACGTTAAGTAGCCGATTTAGCGGAGGCTGCTGCCAGGCATCGTCGCTGAAGGGCGCAACACCACCAAGGGTCAGCAACTCTGCCGCCTGCGCGGTGGTTTGCAGCCCTCCCCACTCCACGAGTTGGCGGACGATAGCCTGCACTTGGAGTCTGCTGAAGCTACGTTCGCGTTTGCCGTTGAGCCGCAGGCTGAACTCGCTGGCACTCAGGCCGAGACTGGTCGCGAGGTAGCCGAGGTTGGGGCTACCTCCCGTCGGCAGCCGGGCAACCCGACAGGCAGCCAATAGACGCTCACGGAAGGTTGTTGCGCCCAGCTGCTCTACTTCTCCTACCTGACCTTGCTTCATGTCGTCCACCAAACATCATCCTCAAGCTGCCTTAAACTTGTCACACATTATAGCACAAACAACACGGCTCAGATGCAAGAAGTTGGCACAACGGCCAAAGCCAAAGCTGGGGAGAGCGGGCAACCAGAGTGAGTCTAGCAAAAAACCGCTCACCTTTTGACAAACAGAACTCACCTCTGCTCACCTTTTTGCCAGTCTGACCTGCTATGCTGTGCTGGCGGGTCAACTTGATGGTTGTGTCCTGCCCTCAACCTTGCAGTATGTAGAAGGAGAAAGCTAATGTCAAGTAGTTGGAAATACAGGTTCAGCGGCCTGGGGCTGTTTGTCGCCCTCATGCTCGTCGTCATGCAGTTGAGCGGCATCGCCTCGGTACAGGCCGCCGCTCCCACCCCGGCCAAGCCCATGCTGAAGCAGGCCGTGCCGCAGGCTTACCCTCCGCAACTGAGCAGCGACCAGAGCAGCGACGTGCAGACCAAGCCGCAGCAGCCCGAAGATGTGCTGTACGACCAGGCCCAATTCGGCCAACAATATCAGGTCGTCTCGTCGAACCACGATCCAATCAGCGTCTTCGACAGCCAAGGTGCGGACGACTTCGTAGTGCCAGCAGGCAGAACGTGGACAATCACCCAGGTTCAAGTGTATGGTGTCCACTATACCAGTGAGGGCATCTATGCGGTCAGTGTTTATTTCTACAACAACGCTGGCACGCTGCCCGGCACGCCAGTTCTGAGCCAGACGATTAATGGGTTGCGGCATGACGACCCCGACTTTCTACTGTCGCTAACCATACCAGCGGTACTGACCGCCGGTACTTACTGGGTCTCGGTTGTACCTACTGTTTATAGTGTAGAGTGGGAATGGCATGCAGAAAGCGTGCAGACCGGCAACGGTGCTGCATGGCGCAACCCCGGCAATGGCTATGGCACTGGTTGTACTAGCTGGACTACGCGCCCCAGTGGTACTTGTAACAGTGGTGGGGCTGGCCCCGACAACGCCTTCCAGCTGATCGGTAGTTCAGTCGGCGGCCCGACGGCAACCGTCCCGCCAACCAACACTCCGACGGCTACCAACGTAACGCCAACCAACACGCCGACCAGCACCGCAACCGACACCCCAGTGCCGCCCACCGATACATCCACCGACAGCCCTACTCCCACCCCAGTGCCGCCCACCGATACATCCACCGATACCCCGGTGCCGCCCACCGTCACTCCTACCGCCAGCCCTACTCCCTGCCTGGGCGCTAACGCGGTGCAGAACCCCGGCTTCGAGACCGGAACCTTTGCGCCCTGGGTGATCAGCGATACAGTCGCCCCTGCGGTGATCTCTACCGACCAGGCGCATAGCGGCACCCAATCCGCCCTGCTCGGCAACCTCAGCGGCGCTGAACCCAACGGCGATGGTAGCATCTACCAACAAGTCATCGTGCCTGCTGGCTCCTCTACACTCTCCTACTGGTACTGGCCTTTCAGCCTGGATAGCATAACCTCCGACTGGATGGATGCTTACGTCGAGAATACCAGCGGCACCATCCTCGCCACCGTTATGCACGTTGATTCCGACACCCAGGTTTGGACCAACCAGACCTTCGACATGACCCCCTACGCCGGTCAAACAGTGCGTATCGTCTTCCTCGTTCACGAGGATGGCTTCGGTGACGATACCGCTATGTATGTTGACGATGTCGCCATCCAGGCACCCGCCTCTTGCGGCACGCCGACCAACACTGTCACCCCCGGCGGCCCGACCAATACCTCCATCCCCGTCACCAGCACCCCGACTGATACGCCAGCGCCCACCGATACAACGCTGCCAACCCAAACTCCCGGCGGTCCCACCGCGACTACGGCACCGCCGACCGACACGCCAGTGCCAGCTACTAACACGCCAGTAGTAACCAATACCCCCGGTGGGCCAACCGACACCCCTGCCCCTACTAACACTGTCGCTATGCCCACTGTGACACCGACCGATTGCCCCAATGTGTTCACCGACATCACTGGCAATATCTTCTACACCGCCATCCACTACCTCAACTGCCGTGGCGTGGTCAACGGCCTCGATGCAACGCATTACTCACCGGCTGGCACGTCTACTCGCGGCCAGTTCGCCAAGGTGGTGGTACTGGGCTTTGGCATAGTATCGTACACACCAACTGGCAGCCCCGACTTCAGTGATGTACCCGCCAGCTATTTCGCCTACCTGTACATCGAGAGCGGCTTCCATGCGGGGATACTGAGCGGCTTCGATCAAGCCAGTTGCCAGGCCGCCGGTCAGCCCTATCCCTGCTATCTACCCAACCGCCCGATTACCCGTGGGCAACTTACCAAGCTGGTGGTCGGTGCAGCCCACTATCCATTCTACACGCCAACTAGTGGGCCGACCTTTGCCGACGTGCCGCCCAGCAACGTGTTCTTCGTCTCAATCGAGACCGCACACTATAAAGGGGTGATCAACGGTTACAGTGATCATACCTTCCGGCCCAACAACAACATCCGCAGAGACGAGATGGCTCAGATCGTCTACAAAGGGGTGACCACGCCATAAGCTCGAGTTGAAAGTTGAAAGTTAAAGGTTGAAGGCAGGGATGCGCTTCACGCGCGTCCCTCGTTAGCCGCCGCTAGTGTGGCGTAAAGAATAACAAACCGCTGGGGCGCACCCGTACAGCGCCAACGTAAGGGCAACATACAACCACAAGGAGATAAAAGATGAAATCACCAAACCAATCCTTCCGCCGCTATGCGGCCATCGTATTGTTCCTAATCACCCTGGCGCTGGCGGCCAGCGGCACGGTGCTGGGTCACGCTGCCCCGCTGCCACCGGCTGCTATCAACCCTCTCGCCCCGCAAAATGGCGCTGGCGTTCCCAACCCAGTTGCCCCGCTTTGCACCCTCAACTCCTGGCTAGTGAGAGCGCCCCTTCCCATAGCGGTAAGCGGCGCAGCCTCAGCTAGCGATGGCAACTATATATATATTGCTGGCGGGCTTGATAACAACTACAACACAAGCACCCAGTTTGTTCGCTACAACCCGACCACCAATACCTGGACAGCCCTGGCGAACGTGAACGGTGGCACCGCAAACGCCGCTGCCGCTTACGACCCCCTTAACAATAAGATTTACGTCTTTGGTGGTGATGATGGCAGTAATACTGCCAGATTTTATACTCGCGCCTACGATATTGCTTCTAATACCTGGTCATTGGTCGCCAATATGCCATTTCGCCGCGAACTGGAAGCTGCTGGCTACTATAACGGCAAGATTTATGTTGCGGGTG
Organism: Chloroflexota bacterium; assembly: GCA_025355955.1. Classification (GTDB taxonomy): domain Bacteria; phylum Chloroflexota; class Chloroflexia; order QHBQ01; family QHBQ01; genus QHBQ01. The sequence goes on along the minus strand of JANXYP010000003.1, from coordinate 1,452 downwards.
GCTCGCTTAACGGTAATGCTGCCTTTGCCTACGCAACGTTGTGGGTTTACAACCCCGCCACGGACACCTGGGACACTACGCGAGCAAGTATGCCCGCTGCCCGCACCGGAGTAAGTTACGGAATTATCAATGGTCACTTCCTGGTCGGGGGTGGAGAAGATACCAACTCCGCTCTACAGAACTCCCTCTACGACTACAACATTGCGACTAACGCCTGGAGCAGCGATGCCAATCTGCCAACTGCCGTATATCTGGGGGGCAGCGCAGTGATGAACAATACCCTGTTCGTCATCGGTGGCGCTACCAGTGGTGGTATGACCAATATCACGCAAGTCTATGTAGCTACAAGCAACACCTGGTCTGCTGGCCCAACGCTCAACGTGACTCGTCAGATTATCGCTGGGGGTTCAGTTGGTAACTACGTAGTGGCGGTTGGCGGTTATAACCTTAGTAGCGGTAATGTCAATACAAACGAGGTTGCTACGTCTGGCGACTGCAACTCCCCTACCCCTACCGTGCCAGCAACCAACACGCCGACCCGGACTAACACTCCCACCAATACCCCAACCAGGACCAACACTCCCACAAACACCCCGACCAGGACCAACACTCCCACTAACACCCCGACGCGGACTAACACTCCTACCAACACCCCCACCAACACGCCGACGAACACTCCCACCAACACTCCCACCAACACGCCGACGAACACCCCTACTGATACCCCTACTGATACACCAACACCCACCATTACGGATACCCCCAGCAATACGCCAACAGGCACACAACCACCCACCGATACACCAACCATCACACCAACCACCACCAACACCAGCACGCCTACCAATACTCCTACCAACACTGCAACTTTTACGCCCGCTGCCACCGCCACCAACACTGCTGCTGTACCAACCAACACTCCGGGCGGTCCAACCCATACGCCCATCGCTACCGATACCCCTGGCGGTCCAACCAACACGCCCATCGCTACCAACACTGCTGCTGTACCAACTAACACACCGGGCGGCCCGACCAACACTCCTGCTGCTACCAACACCCCCGGTGGGCCGACCGACACCCCCGCGCCACCGACTGTAACCCCAACCGATTGCGCTAATGTGTTTGTGGACATCACTGGCAATATCTTCTACAACGCTATCCACTACCTGAACTGTCGCCATGTGATCAACGGCACCGATGCCACGCATTTCTTGCCAGGCGGCACATCCACACGCGGCCAGTTCGCCAAGGTGGTCGTCCTGGGCTTCGGACTACCATCCTACACCCCGGCAACCCCAGACTTCAGCGACGTGCAGCCGGGCTACTTTGCCTACCTGTATATCGAGAGCGGCTTCCACTCAGGCATCCTCAGCGGCTTCGATCAGGCATCGTGTCAGGCTGCCGGGCAACCCTACCCCTGCTACCTACCCAACCGCCCGATTACTCGCGGGC
>JANXYP010000395.1 GCA_025355955.1 Chloroflexota bacterium | reverse complement strand
GTGTGTCTGGTGATTGCCAGGTACGAAGGTTCCGACTGTTCGAGAAACAGCTCGAATAATGGATGATACTCGACTTAATAACTGCTGATGCTTGCCTGCAACCGAGAGGATGAACCACACAACACATCTTAGCGTGATCATAGGTCTGAATATTCGTCTATTTTCACTGCGCCGCACTCCAACTGGATAAGCTGATCGTGTCCAGCTTGCCATCTATGTGAAACTGCTGCAAGCACAGTATTGTGCTTGTTCAGTCTCTATCTCGCACTACCGCCTAGCTGGTAAATCTCGTGGTATGCGCCGCCACTCCACTGGTGGAAGTGGAGTTCATGCTGGTTGTAACCCGCACTCGCTCCCAGCGCCAATGCCAGTGCGACTGGCCCGTTGTAGAACAGGTGGATCGGCCCGCTACCCCGCTGCTTCAAATAGCCCAGCAGTGCCTTGAAGCTCTCAATCACATCCGACCATTGCTTGGGCTTTGCAGTGTCGAGCGATATGGTGACGTTCGGCTGCGCGGCGCTGGTGACAATCAGGATATCCGCCTCTGTGTGCAGGGTGTTCTGCAGGTAGGCGCTGACATCGCCCCCAATCAGCCCGTTAATCGGAAAGATGATGGCGCTGGCTCGATGATGCAACTCAAGTGTAGGGCTGAACTGGTTGTCTGCGTGCCACTGCCATACGCCCACGATGGTTTGCTCACCCGGCAATACCTGGTTCGGCAGGTTTTTAGCATCGTAATAATTAATTGTCGTATTCTGCACATTGTTGTTACCCACTGCCGTGCTGCCAGTGTTGCTGGTAATGTTACCAACCTTGTTGCTTTCCCCGCTATGTTCTTCGCTCATCGCTTACCCCCTTTCTGCAGAACTGTTTGTGCTGATAACGTAGATTATACATCCCACCTTTACTCCTGGCAACCACACCAACACCGCATCCGCTGTCAAGCCCCATCGCCACGCTCATTATTGATTTGTCTCACCCTAATATCCCGCACTGAAACTGGGTATGACTTTCATCCCCTTCAAGTTGTAACCTTACCAGAACCTTACCGATTTCTCTCTACTGTGAAAGTGGAATTATAAATTGGCTATACTCGCCTATTGTAAAAGCACTCAGCTTGTGATACAATCTAAATCGCCGCCAAAGTTGAAGTACAGTGCTTCTGTAGGCTTGACCAAGCGAACTTCGTGAGGACACAGGAGGTACAGATGCCGGAACAGATCAGCGTAACACTCAAGGTAGTCACGCCACTATTCATGGGTGGTGATGATCCACGTCATAAGCCGCCAGAGCTGCGGGCGCAGTCGGTACGGGGAGCGATGCGCTGGTGGCTACGGGCGCTGCTGGGTGGCACAGGTGCGGCTGGTAGCAACTTCAGGCAGACAGATAAGCTATGGCAGGAGGAGGCACGGGTATTCGGCAGTGCCGATGCCGAACATGGTGGAGCCTCGCCAGTGGTAGTACGCGTCGAGGAGGTTGCTGGTACTCAACCGAAGCAGATAACCAAGCTTGGCGGCAATGCAAACGAGGTGAATGGTCAAGACTATTTGCTATATGGGATGCACCTCGACCGGCAAAATCCCGCCCGTCAATATTTCCAGCCGCAAGCCAAATTCAAGGTTATACTATCGCTACGCCCCGGCGTTGAAGCCGAGAATGGTAAGGTAGCGCTACGACGAGCAGCGACGGGGTTGTGGTTGCTAACCTCGCTCGGCGGTCTCGGCGCACGCTCGCGAAGAGGTGCGGGTTGCGTTAGCCTCGAAGATGCTACAAACTGGCCTACCGACTTGCCAGCCCCAGTAAAGGCCAGCACTCCTACTGAACTACATGACCAACTACAGGCCGGATTGATACATCTACGCAACCGTAGCGAAAGCTATAAGGATAAGCCGAGCGGTACGATAGACCCTCCAGCCAGCCCATTCACCGTAATCCACCCTGATTATTTCACCATATACGTGCTGAATTTCACATGGTCAAGCTGGAATGAGGCAATGGCCGAGGTTGGTAGCGCCTTTATTCAGCTTCATTTCGGCCATGAGGCGGGGATAGTCCGCCGGGTCCACCACCACGGTCACGGCCTGGTAGTTCTTGGCCGCAGCCCTGAGCATCGTGGGGCCGCCGATGTCGATATTCTCGATGGCGTCTTCCAGGGTGCAGCCGGGCTTGGCCACGGTTTTTTCGAACCGGTAGAGGTTAACCACCACCAGGTCGATGGGGACGATGCCGTGGGCCGCCATC
>JANXYP010000367.1 GCA_025355955.1 Chloroflexota bacterium | reverse complement strand
TTCAGCGTGCATTTCCCCCTTACCGTGCCGCCCTGGTATCCACACCCACCCCGCGCCGGGATGTTCCTCAGCCCTAACCCGCAACTACGGGCTGATGCATTGGCCCTGCTCGAACACAACCTCAAGTTGACAGGCTGGTGGGGCGCAAGGTATATGGTCATCCACCTCACTGACGCGGACAACGCCCCGGCGGTGGGCGAGGGGCCAACCCTGGCGCGGCAGGTTGGCCGCAAACTGGCGCAACTGGGCGAGTATTACAACGTGCCGGTGCTGGTCGAGTATGTCGGCAAGGCGGAGACCTTCCACAGCACCGCCGACTTCACCGCGATGTTCGCCGCCAACCCAGGGCTGGGTTGCTGCCTGGATAGCGGCCACCTCTACAAACATAGCTTGAAGTATAAGACCGATTACCTCGAAGATGCACGCCAGCTGCAGCCGTATGTAGGCGCGATGCACCTGTGGCAGACGCGCAAGGGCGACAAGCACAAGCACGTGCCGGTCGAAGCCAGCCTAAAGCCGCAGGACGGCTGGATTGACCTGCCCGCGCTCATCGCGCTCATCAGCAAGGATATCCCCAATCCTGCCAATTGTGTTCGAGCCAGGCTTCAAGCTGCACCAGGACGAGGTGCGCTTGCTCACCGGCATGGCCTGGGTGGAGCGTTTGCAGGCAGAGTTGGCTTGACCCGAAGATTGAGGCATGAGGCATGAGGTATGAGTTCTTCTATTCCTCTCCCACCGGGAGGGGAGTTATCAGCACTTACTATCTTCTACCTTCTACCCTCCGCCTTCACCCAACTTATCCACCAGCTCATGCAGTCGCGTAACTGTGTGCGTCTTGTCGAACTGGTGGCTGCGTTCGACCGCTTTGGCGGTCAGGCGGCTGCGGAGCGCGTCGTCGTAGATGAGGCGCAGGGTGGCGGCCTGCATCTCGGCGGGATTCTGCCACAGCATTCCGTCCTCGCCGTCGGTCACGATCTCGGTCTGGCCCGCCTCGGCGATCACCACCGGCACGCAACCGGCGGCCATCGCCTCGACCGTGGTAATGCCGAAATGCTCGAAGCGTTCGGGGTGCTTATCGGTATCCTCACCGTATCCGGTCGCGTGCCAGAATACCTTGCTGCGCGCGTATTGCGCTTGCAGATCGCTGAAGGGTATATCATTGTGGATGAATATCGGGTAGCCCTCGGCCAGCTTCTTGACCTCTTGCAGATAAGCGGTATCTTCTGGCTCACGACCCACATTGCCGACCAGGTGAAACTCCCAGCCCTCCAGCCCGCCGTCGCACATCCCGCGAAAGGCCCGCACCATCACATCGTGCTTCTTGTTGTGGCTGCCCGCGAAGAAGCGGCCCACGCTGATAATCTGGTTGACCTTCTCCCCAGGCGCGAAGCTGTCCACATCCACCGGCGGGTAGAGCAGTTCGCTGTCCATGCCCCAGTAGCGCTTGACCCACTCGGCGGTGTAGCGCGAGATTGACCAGACCGCGTCCATGCTGCGGGCGACGGCGGGCAGATCCAGCGTGGATTGCAAATGCCAGAGGGTGTTGCTGCCCGCATAGCGGCGGCGGAACAGGCGGGTGGTAATATTCTCCTTTGCTGGTTGCCCATCGGCGGTGGCGGGCAAGAGGTTGAACTGGGCGACTGCCATGCCTAGAGTACGCTGATCGTCGGGCGATGACGGCTCGAATGGGACACACTCGATGCCCAGCAGGTTGCGATCGGCGCGGAGCATATTGGGCGGCAGCAGCAGGTTGTGAACCACGAAGCCATCGCGGGGAACGGTCCACTCGTCACCAACCGGCTTGCCGTTGAGGGTGAAGTGTACTACGCAATCGGGCGCGTCGGTGGGGCGGGGGCTGCTGGCGATGAACTGGGCGATCATGCTGCCGCCAGTTGGGGCAGCGGGCAGAATGATTGCCGCCCGCTCCGCGCTCCAGCGGAACAGCGTGTTGCCCTGCCCGCGCTCCACTGCGTAGAAGCCGGTATACAGGTTGGCTTGCGCGGTCAAGCCCAGCGAGTTAGCAGCCATGCCCGCCATGCCCGAAGGCGGCGCGGGTGAGGGCGGTAGCTGGGCGGGGAAGTAGACCGCGACCACGCTCTTCCTGGCGAAGCTGGGGAAGAGATCGAGGTGGCTAGCGTTGATGAACAGGTCGTAATCGGCGCTGGCGACCATCGGTGCGGCCATGTTCTCGCGCTGGCTAGTCAGCGGCAGTACGCGCAATTGGCAGCGCGACAAATCCAGGTTGAGGTGCTTGCCGAGATCGGCGAGGTCAACCGCGTTGTCGGTGAGCAGCGCGACCTGGTTGGCCGCATCCGCGCTCAACGCCTCGGCGATGGTTCCCATATAGCGTTCGCCGCCGCCCATCGTATGCAGCCAGCGGTTGTAGATGCCGATGTTCATTGTATCCTCGAATGTTTAGCGCAGCCTCAAGCGTCACTTAAACTTAATATTGCTTTCATCTATATTCATCAGGTAGATTGAATATCCCGGATTTGTACCACCAGCCACAGTAAATGCAATATCCTTCTCACCTACTAGGATTGCGTCATAGATACTGGGCTGGGTAGCTATAAGATTAGTGACGATACTGTTGCTCAATGTGCTATTATAGCTTTGGATTGAGGTCGTTGTTTGTGCATAGCTCTGACTTAGCCATACAATCGTATTTCCTCTGATTTGAGGGTGTTTTGTGGGCAGCCCCGATAGGACAGTGGTAGTTCCACTATCAACATTGTACTGATATAGCTGCTCGTCCGCGCCCCCATGGTAAGTATATACAACCTTCCTCCCGGAAACGCTGTAGCCATTGAGCAGGCTACCATCATTATTGGCGATAACCGCATCTTTAACACTGCCGTCAACTTTAGCCATGTGCAGGCTGCTAGGGTGAGGGCCAGGCCCGAAGACTTGGGGGGCTTCACTCCAAACCATCACACCATCTGCCTCTACTATATTGTCGTGATAATTGGCGTTGATCATCTTTTCCTGCTTGGTGGACAAGTTGAAGTCATAAGTGCCGGTATGTCCCGAAGTCTCGTCGGAGTAGTAAAGGATACCTTGATCAACACTGATACTTCCCTGGCTGTATTCATCCATCACTCTGATCGATGAGCGCGCCTTCGTGGTCAGATCATAGCTACGGATTGCCATATTATACGAGCCATCGTTGAGCGGCACACTTTCCAACCAGGCCATCATTTTACCATCGCTGGCAAATGAACCTAGTCGGTCAGCAGGGCCACCGATCAAGAATTGTTTCTGTGTGACAACGTTATAACCGTAAAGGTAATAGGAGTTTTTATCTTGAGTTGACCAGAAAAGGTAATCGCTCCCTGAAGCAATCGTAGCATCGGCACCACTGGTAATCAATGATGGGTGAGTATGACTATTACTTTCTGGATCTGCACTGCCTTGAGTAGTTGCTGCGCTACTTGTCTGCCCGGCAGATGGTGATGCAATGCTGCACCCAGCCAACAGCAAAGTGAGCGTAGCCAGCAGAATGATTGCTCGAATAGTCTTAATTGATGTACTCCTTCCAATGTCTAGCTCTTGATCATCCACTTAGCAATTTCCTTGTCCGCCACCTTTGCTCCCCGCTTAATCTTGCGCCGCTCCGCCAGCAGCGTGGGTAGGTGGCGGATGGTGGCGAGTAGGGCGCGGCGCTGGATGCCTGTCATCTCGCGTGTTTGCGGCGCGGTGGCGCGACCGAGGCGGCGGGTCTGCATCCCCAGCGTATGCGCGGCGAAGCGCCGCCATTCGCGCCAGGCCAGCCGCGGTGGAGCCAGCTTGAGCAGCATATAAAGACGGTTGCGGGTGGCGTGGTAAATGAAGAATGGCGACCACTCCTTGCTGCTGCCCGCATGGATGTGGTGTACCACCGCCGAAGGCACATACCACACCTCCCAGCCTGCCAGCCGCGTTCGCCAGGCCAGATCCATGTCCTCATAGTACATGAAGAATGACGAGTCGAAGTAGCCAACCTCGCGCAATGCGGCGGTACGCAGCAGCACGCCCGCGCCGCAGAAGCCGAATACCTGCTCCTCAGTGTCATATTGTCCCGCGTCCAGCTCATAACTCTGGCTGGTGCCAACCACCACCGCGCCGCGATCGCGCCCGCTGCCATCCGACAGCAGCAGCGTACCCGCGTTCTGGATGGTCGGCGGGATCGCCACCAGAAGATGGGGTGGTATCTCAATCTGAATGTCGCCACTGGGCGGGTCGGTTACATCGAGCAGGGTTTCTCCGCCCGCGCAGACGCGCAGGCGCAGCGGGCCAGCTACTTCGGGGCGAGCGGAATTGATGCCCAGCAGCAGCGGCAAGGGCTGCCCATCGTTAGCGAAAGGCACGAACGCAGTGGCGTGGCCCGCGCTCCAGCGATACGCACTCTCACCCTCACCCTCCTGCCCATAGAAGCCGGGGCCATACTCCACCCCGCTGAGGGTGGTCGCCGCGCCACGGGCCGTATCCGGCGTGATGTGGGTGACGATTACACCGAGATCGCGCTCGTCGCTGCTCATGCCCAACTGCCGGGGGTTGAAGGTAGTCACCTCTAGCTCCAACGGCAGGCGGCGGTAGAAGAACAGCAGCTTGCTCGTCAACGCCGCCGCACGGGGGTGGCGGGCGGCGGCATCCGCCAGGGCGCGTAGCCAGCCGGGGTCTACCCGCGTGTCGTTGTTTAGCAGCAACACGAACTCACCCTTTGCCACCCGCATCGCCACATTGTTGCCCTCGGCGAAGGCCAGGTTGGCAGGGTTGGCGACGATGCGTACCCAGGGGAACTGGGCGCGGGTGTACTCAATCGAGGCATCGCTGCTAGCGTTGTCCACCAGCACCACCTCGTAGGCATCGGCGGGGTAGTCCAGCACATCGGGAGCGAGGGATGCAAGGCAATCGTGCAGAAAGCGCAGGCCATTGTAGTTGACGATCACGATGCTGACGTAGGGCGCGGCCAGGTTGGGCGGTGGCGTGCCGAGTTCCACGCTGGCGGCATGGGCGGCAAGGGTTCGCTTGTCAGTTACTACTTTTGGGTCGTGGGGTTTCCCTTTCAGCCTGCTGCCCAGGCGCACGATTGGCGAACTGTTCAGGCGGTCAAGCTCCGCCTGCTGTTGCGCCATCACCCCTGCCCGCCAGGCGGCCTCCTCGCGTAGCGAAGCAATCGCCGCTTCCTGTGCGGCAAGCTGCGACCGCAGTTCGGCGATAATCGCCTCGTAGCGGTCGCTGGTATCCTGCACCGCCTGCGCGGTGAACGTATCCTTGTCGCGCACTACCTGTTCGAGGTAAGCATCCTTGTCGCGCACTACCTGCTCGGCGTAGGCATCCTTCTCGCGGATGATCTGCTCGGTATAGTTACGACTCTGCTCCAGGCCCGACTCCAGACCGGCGATTACCTCATCCTTATCGTGGATCGATCGCTCGGCGTAGGCATCCTTTTCCGCGATAATCTGCGCGGCGTGAGCGTCCTTCTCATGAATGATTTGTTCTGCGTAGGCATCCTTCTCGCGGATGATCTTGAGGGCAAACTCATCCTTCGCCGCGATCACCTCGGCAAGGTGGGTGGCGGCATCGGCGGTGGCCCGCTCCGCATCGGTGGGATATTGGTCACGGTCGGGGGCGAGCTGGGGGTCGGCGACGAAGCGCAGCAGCGGCGCGGCTACCTTGTCCCAGGTAAAGTCGGGCTGCACCGCCGCGAAGCGGGCGGCGTACTCGGTGCGAGGGGTGGCGAGGACATCGAGTAGCGCGGCGGCCAGTTCATGTTCGTCGGCATCAGCGGCGAGCACGCGGCCCAGGCCACGGGTAGCAACCATCTCGCTGAGGCTATCACCGCCGCTGATCACCATTGGCACGCCCGCCCAAATATAGTCTAGCAGGCGGGTGCGGAAGCTGAAGCGGGTTTCGATATGCTCGGCGTGGATGCTTACCCCGACATCGGCGGCCACCAGGTAGGAGGCCCGTTGCGCGTAATCCACCCAGTCCTGGAAGAAGACGGTGTTATCGAGTAGCCCTAGTGCCGCGCTTAGTTCGCGGGCCTGCTGCGCCATCGCCGAGGGCGGGACGACCGGGTTAGGATGGCGGGTACCCATGAACAACAGGCGGGCGCGGGGTTCTTGCTGCAGTACCAGCGGCATGGCCCGCACCAGGGTGAGGGGGTCGAACCACTCCCAGATGCCGCCCGCCCACAGCAGCAGCTTCGCATCCTCCGGTATGCCCGGCAACCTGCCCTTGACTGCAAAGCTGGCGACTGGCGATGTGCTGCTGATACCGAAAGGGACAATATCTACCAACCGCTGCATGGTCGCATCGGTATTATAAGTGGTGGGGTTGACGCGGTTGGCGGCGGTGAGCAAACCCAACCAGTAGTCACGTTGCTTCTCGCCAGCGCAGATGAAGAAATCGCCCGCCCGCAGTTGTTCGTTCAGCACCCGCTGGTATTCGAGAAACTCGCGCTCGTCCACATGGCGGGGCAGGCTCTCGATAGTGAAGGGGTTGTAGATGTCGACCACCAGCGGCTTGCCCGCCTCCTTGAGGAACGGCAGGAAGTGGAGGACGAAACCGTGCGTGAAGATAACATCGGCGCGGGCGGCCAGTTCGCGCAGGTGGTCGTTGGCCGCCTCGCGTTGGTACCCGACGATGGTGAGACGATCGCCCAGACTGGAATCGGTAGGTGGCGCAGTATCCCCCTCTCCGCCTATAGGAGAGGGCTGGGGAGAGGGCTGCGGCGCAGCCACGGTGACGCGATGTCCGGCACGGGCGAGGGCGCGAGCTAGTTCCCAGTTACGCACGCCGGGGCCAGCCATGCGTTGCGCCACTACATCGTCGCTGACGAGCAGCACGCGATGCGAGGCGAGATGATCGGGTTTAATCGGCTGATTATCGGTGTCCACAAGGCGAAAGTATAGCATAGAGAGCAGGCTGGCGCAAGGTTGCACTATTGTTGGGGTGCGCGTCACGTTCTTGGGGGCAAGCGATCAGTAGGGGCGAACCGTTGTTCGCCCTGGTTGGATATGCAAGAACTTGTATCACACCCCTATTGTTGGCTGTGTTACGAGTTATTGGATAAACGTAGGGGCGGGCGGTGGCCCGCCCTGGTGATGGTCGAGTGCAGCCCGCCGCTACCCTCGTGAAGAGTCACGAAGCTAGGTTGTCTAGCACGTCCTCGAACACAACCTGCAGCATGGCAGGGAAATATCGCCCCACCTGGGGATGCACGGCCTGCAAGCGCCCGACATTTAGTAAATCCTGCTAGCGATGTATATCGTATTATCGCAGCGGGTTGACGATCCCCCCGCCAACCCGTAAAATATACACCTACCCCACGCGACTAAAGCAACCGACCAACATGGTCAGGTTGCCATTGGCCGTTTATCCCAGCCAGGGTGAGCGCTGCCCTTACGCCAACCCAAGCTATCTTCTACCTTATACCTTATCTGGAGGAACGCATGAGCCTGTCCGGACTGCTGCCCCTGCTGCACGAGAATGAGCGTTATACCCAACTGCTAGCCCAGGTTGATCGCGCCCTACGCGAACAGAGTGCCGTCAGCGCCGCTTCGCTACCCAGTGCGGCTGTACCTTATCTGCTGGCAACGTTGCAAGACGACCTCGCCGGTCATGCCACGCCCCACCGCATCGTCGTCATAACCGCACGGCCCGAACGCGCCCGCGCCATCTACGAGGGGCTATTGACCTATGCGGGCGAGGGTAGCCGTGTCGCCCATCTGCCCACCCCTGATCTTATCCCCTATGAACGCATTGGCTGGGACAGTAGTTTGACCAGCGGGCGACTGGCCGCCTTGCAGGCGCTGACCGAAGATAGCGCCTCTGGCCCACCGCTGATCGTGGTCGGCGCAGTACGGGCGATGATGCAGCCCACCATGCCGCCCGCCGACTTCCGCAGTGCGCTGATCAACTTGCAGCCCGGCCAGCCGTTCGACCTCAACCGTAGCCTCAGCGCCTGGCTAGGCATGGGCTATCAGCCAGCTGCGCTGGTCGAGCAGATCGGTCAGTTTAGCAGGCGCGGGGGCATCGTCGACCTGTGGCCCGCCACCCTGGAAGCGCCCATCCGCATCGAATTGCTCGGCGATGAAATCGAGAGCTTGCGCCGCTTCGATCCCACCACCCAGCGCAGCAACGATCAGGTAGAGCGCATAGTCATCGCCCCCGCCTGCGAGATACCCTTCTGGCGGCGCAACGCTGCGGTGCAAGCTCTCAGCGAACTCGACCTGCGCGACCTGCGTACCGAGGTGCGTGAGGAGTGGCAGGATATGCTGGACACATTCCGCGAGGGTGAGTGCTTCGAGGGCATGGAGTTGTTCCTACCCTACTTTAGTTACGGTCAGCCCATTCCCACCGCGCTTGATTACCTGCAGCCTGGCGACCTGATCATGCTCGACCGCGCCGATGGGCTACGCATGGTCGCCGCCGAGGTGGACAACCAGGCCGCCGAGCAGCGCCGCGCCCTCACCGCACAGCGCGAGCTTCCACCCAACCTGCTGCTCCCCTACGTTCCCTGGCCGGAACTAGAGCAACGCGCCGCCCTCTACACCCGCCTGGAAATCGGCGAAAGCGCCGAAGACGACCTACACCCATTTGCGGAGCCAACTGAACTCCCACTCCCTGCCCCTGCCGCTGGGACGGGAGATAATCCCCCTCCCCTGAAACAGGGGGGGGTTGGGGAGGGGGTGAGCGAAGCCCTACTCCCCGCCAATTCCTATGCGGGCCGCATTGATCGGCTGGTCGACGAGCTGCGGGTGATGAGTGGGCGGGGTATCCGCGTGGTCATCGTCAGCCAGCAAGCCGCTCGCCTGCGCGAGATGCTGGAGGAGCAGGAAGTCTATCCGGTGGTTCGCAAAGTCGCAGCAGGCAAGGGCGGCGCAACTGCGAACGACGAACTCACCACCCCCCCTGACGCGGGCAGCATCCACCTGCTGCACGGCGTAATCGTGGGTGGCTGGCAACTCGACTACCCCGCCACCGTGTTGCTGACTGATACCGAGGTGTTTGGCTGGACTCCGCCGGTGCGTCGCGCCAGCCGCCGCACCTCGTCGGAGGCCGAGGCCCGCACCCGCAACGCCTTCGTTAGCCAGCTAGAGGCGGGGCAATACATCGTCCATATCGAACATGGTATTGGCCGCTTCGGCGGGCTGGTGATGCGCCAGACCGACGGCATCGAACGCGAGTATATGCTGCTCGAATACGCCGACGGCGACCGCCTGTATGTGCCATCAGAGCAGACCGACCGCGTGTTGTCTTACTCCGGCGCAGGCCACCAGCAGCCCACTCTTAATCGGCTAGGAACGGCAGAGTGGAGCCGTACCAAAAGGAAAGTCCGCGAATCAACCGAGCAGCTAGCCCGCGAACTGCTAACCCTCTACAGCCAGCGCGAAGTAGCCGAACGGCCCGCCTACGGCCCCGACACCCCCTGGCAGCAGGAGATGGAGTCGTCCTTCCCCTACGTTGAAACCGAAGACCAGATGCGGGCTATCGAGGAGGTCAAGGCCGATATGGTGGAGGATGAGCCGATGGATCGGCTAGTCTGCGGCGATGTCGGCTACGGCAAGACCGAGGTGGCAATGCGGGCGGCGTTCAAGGTGGTGATGTCGGGCAAGCAGGTTGCAGTGCTGGTGCCAACCACCCTGCTGGCCCAGCAGCACTACGACAGCTTCCGCCAACGTATGGGGATGTTTCCAGTTGAGATTGAGATGATCAGCCGCTTCCGCAACCGCAAGCAGCAGCAGGATATTGTCGAAAGGTTGCGCCACGGCAAGGTAGATATTCTGATCGGCACCCACCGCTTGCTGCAAAAGGATGTCAACTTCAAGAACCTGGGCATGATCGTGGTGGACGAGGAGCAACGCTTCGGGGTCAAACACAAGGAGCAACTCAAGCAGCTACGCACCGCCGTGGACGTGCTCACCCTGACCGCCACGCCCATCCCCCGCACCCTGCACATGGCGATGGTCGGCGTGCGTGACATGAGCGTAATCGAAACCCCACCTGCCGATCGCTTGCCAATCAAAACCTACGTTACCGCCTATAATGACCAACTGGTGCGCGAGGTGATCCTGCGGGAGCTACAGCGTGGCGGCCAGATATTCTTCGTCCACAACCGCGTTATCGGCATGAGCATCGTGCTGCAAAACCTGCAGAAGCTGGTGCCAGAGGCGCGCATCGGGGTGGGCCACGGCCAGATGAACGAGGAGCAGCTGGAGAAGGTGATGGAGGATTTCATCCACAAGGATATTGACGTGCTGCTCTGCACCACCATCATCGAATCGGGATTGGACATCCCCAACGCTAACACCCTGATTGTGGACGAGGCGGACAACTTCGGCCTGGCCCAGCTCTACCAGCTACGCGGGCGGGTGGGTCGCGGCGCGAATCGCGCTTACGCCTATTTCCTCTACCACAAGGGTCAGCATCTCACCGAGGAGGCGCAGGAACGCTTGCAGGCCATCCAGGAGGCGACCGAACTGGGCGCGGGCTTCCGCGTCGCATTGCGCGACCTTGAGATAAGGGGCGCGGGCAACTTGCTGGGCGCGGAGCAGAGCGGGCATATCGGCTCGGTTGGCTTCGACCTCTATACTCGCCTGCTTGCCAATGCGGTGGATCGCGCTCGCAAGCTGCAGAGCTTTGCCACCCACGGCAAGCTGGGCAACGACACCGGCCACGCTTCGCCCGACGAGGTGGAGGGTCAAGTCGAACTGGCTGCCGAAGCCAACCTCGACGACGAGCCGCTCACCATCGACCTGCCGCTCTCCGCCTTCCTGCCCACCGATTACGTGTCCGACGATAGCCTGCGTCTGCGCTTGTACCAACGCCTCGCCCGCCCGCTCAGTCCCTTGCAGAGCAAAGAGGTGGCGAAGGAGTTGGAAGACCGCTTCGGCGAATTGCCCACCCCCGCCCGCAACCTGCTCTTTATCGTGCAAATCAAGGGAATGGCGATGAGGGCGGGTGCGGAGGCAGTCAGCAGCAATGAGAGCGAGATCGCCATCCGCTTCAGCGAACGCGCCACCGCTGGTGGTCGCCTGGCTGCGCTCAACCTCAGCCGCGTCGCCCGCCGCTTCGGCAATGCCCTGCGCGTCGGCCCGCGCATGGTACGCCTCAATCGCCGCGAATTGGGCGAACGCTGGCCCGACGCGCTAAAGGCGGTGCTGGAGGAACTGAATCGCTCCAGCGGTAATGAAGTATAAGGTAACTAACTATGCGAATTATCCAAACAGTAATCCTGCGCGGGCCGAATCGGTATTTGCTAACGCCAGTGCTGGAGGCACTACTCGATACCATGCAGGCGGAGCCTCAAGCAGAGGTCGTCGCAAAGAGGGTGGCGAACCTGGCGATCATCTACCAGCAGCAGGTTGGTAGCGCAGTTAGCTGGCGGACGGTGATACACACCGACACGCCAGGAGTTTACCGCCTGGCGGTTGCTTATCGCAACAGTGAACTGGCACAGGCAGCTCTGGCGCTCAGTTGCCGCACCGTGGCGGGGCTAGAGGGGGATGATCGCGCTGCGGTTGCCCGTCTGCGGGAGATTGAGCTTGACCGACCCGACAGCGCCGCGCCGCTTGACAGCAACAAGCAGATTATCGCGGTTACTGGCACCAATGGCAAGACTACCACCGTGCGACTAATCGCGCATATTATGGTATCTTGCGGGCGGGTGGTTGGTTGGACTAGTACCAATGGTAGCTGGCTGGATAATGAGCTAATCGCCACGGGTGATAACAGTGGGCCGATTAGCGCCCGCGCCATTCTGGAGCGTACCGATGTAGAAGTTGCCGTGCTGGAAACGGCGCGGGGCGGCATTTTGCGCGAGGGGCTGGCTTACACGCACTGTGACGTTGCCAAAGGCGCGCGTGCTGCGGCTGATGTATGCCGTTGGTAGTCCACAGTTCCCGCAAATCATCATTTTATCCTTTGCTAGGGCAGATAGACAGTGATGATCACTGTCCAGTTGACAGGCTCGAGTTTAGCCACAACTTCCAACGGGCGGCCACCATATGTTGTGCCAGCTATCCGGTATTTGTACTCAGCAACCGCTATATCGCGCTGGCGAGCAACTATTCTGCCAGTCAAGATTGCATAATCTATGTCGTGTTCACCAAGATTGTCGTCTGCCATCGCCACACGAGCATGAAAGGTAATTCTGATACGATGCTGACGAACGCTCTGACGCATTCTCTATAGTACATCTTCGTACATTTTGGTCCTTTGTGGCTAAGTTGTGTATTTATTATAACACACGACGCAAGAACCATACCGATTTGACCCATTGACAAGCCAGCCATAATAGGGTACAATCTACCCAGGTAATTAAACGAACGTTTAATAAATGCAATCGGAGGGTACGATGAGCAGCGGCAACGGACAAGCGCCAGCGGTAGAGGTTAGCGGGCTGGTGAAGCAGTTTGGCGCGGTGCGGGCGCTGGATGGCTTGAGCCTCACCATCCCGCGCGGCATTATTTATGGCCTACTGGGGCCAAACGGTGCGGGCAAGACGACGCTGATCCGCGCCTTGATTGGGCTGGTGCGACCCACCAGCGGAAGCGTGCAGGTGATGGGCTACAATGTGCTGACCGCAGGGGCGCAGGTGCGGGCGGGCAGCGGCTACATGACCCAGAGTCCGGCGCTCTATAGCGAACTGAGCGTGTGGGAAAACGTGGACTTCTCCGCCCGCATCTTCGGGCTGACCGATGGCGGGAAGCGCAAGGAGCGCATTAGCCAGGTGCTGCAGCTGGTCGAACTCGATCAGCGCGCCAATACGCCGGTGAGCAACCTGAGCGGCGGGATGAGGCAGCGGGTATTGCTGGCCTGCACCCTGGTGCATCAGCCGCAGTTGCTGCTGCTCGATGAGCCGACCGTGGGGGTAGACCCGCAACTGCGCTATTCGTTCTGGCGCTACTTCCGCACCCTGGCCGACAGCGGCGTGACCCTGATCGTCTCCAGCCACGTGATGGACGAGGCGGAGCGCTGCGATCGGCTGGGGTTGATGCGGGCAGGCAAGCTGCTGGCCGAAGGCACCGCCGCCGAAATCCGCGCTCGTGCTGGCACCGCCAATCTGGAAGATGCCTTCCTACAGCTTTCTGGAATCACACCTCTCCCAGCCTCCGACAGTGGTGGAGGAGATAGGATACAGCAATGAGCATCGCACGCACACTGGCGGTTACTCGCCGCATCATCAACCAGTTGCGCCACGACCGCCGCACCCTCGGCCTGATATTTGGCGCACCGATCCTGCTCCTCGGCCTGCTAGGCTATCTGCTGCGCTCGGAGGAGAATACCAGCCTGACCCTGGCAATCAGCAATCAGGACGCAGGCGCGGGCGTGGTCAATGCCGGGCAACTGCTGACCAGCAAGCTGAAGCAGAGCGTGGGGATAGTGGTAAAGGACATCAGCGGCGATGTGCGCGAGGCGGTACGCAACGGCACAGTGGATGCCGCGCTGGTGTTCAGCCCCACCTTTAGCGCCGACCTGCTTGCCCATCGGCCAGTGGCGATTACTGTGTTGCTGGAAGGCTCGAACCCGTCGCAAACCGGCGGCGCGGTGTTGCAATTGCAGCGGGCGGTGATGCAAGTGGTCGCCAGCCTGAGCGCCAGCGTACCAGGTGGCACCGCTCCGCCGCAGGTTCGCATCAACCCAGATCTAATCTACGGCAGCCTCAACCTGAAGCCGCTCGACTACTTTGCGCCCGCGCTGATTGGCTTCTTCGCCTTCTTCCTCATCTTCGTGATCACCTGCGTCTCGTTCCTGCGCGAACGCACCCAGGGAACGATGGAGCGGCTGTTCGCCTCGCCGATCACGCGGGGTGAGGTGGTGGTCGGCTATATGCTCGGCTTCGGCCTGTTTGCCATGATCCAAGCGCTGATTATCGTGCTGTTCACCACGTTGGTCTTGCAGGTAAACTACACTGGCAACCTGTTCCTGGTGTTCCTCGTCACCCTGCTACTGGCAATCGGCGCGGTCAACCTGGGCATCTTCCTGTCCAGCTTCGCCCGCACCGAGTTGCAGGCGGTGCAGTTCATCCCCCTGGTAATCGCCCCCTCGTTCCTGCTCTCCGGGCTGCTCTTTCCGGTCAAGGATATGCCTGGCTGGTTGCAGGGTGTGTCCGATGTGCTGCCCATGACCTACGCCAACAGCGCGCTGACCGACATTATGATCCGCGGCAAAGGGCTGCTCGATGTGCTACCCGAGTTCGGCGTGCTGCTGCTGTTCGCCGCGCTGATGGTGGTGGTCGCTTCGCTGACGCTGCGGCGGGAGGTGGCGTAAAGGCAGTGCTGAGTGCTGAGTGCTGAGTGCTGAGTGGGTTGTGTGTAGGGGCGGACGGCTGCCCGCCCTGGTGCAACGCACCAATGCTTATCGCAACCGCCAATGTTGGCGTAGGGGCGGGTGGCATACGCCCGCGTGCAACGCATCAATGCCCATCTCAACCGCTAATGCCAACGTAGGGGCGCATGGCATCCGCCCACTTGCCCCGCTTCAATGTCCATCGAAGGCACAATCCGGGTGGGGAATGTTTGAATCGCGGAAAACGCGGAACGAGCGCGGAAGACGCGGAATTGTGGGGATCGGTTGATGCTGCCGATAGGCATTGTTGACGTTGCATCTGGGCGTATGCCATGCCCCCCTACATCTCCCCCAATCCGCTGGGCTGCTATGTCTCCCTGGCATTTCATATATTGCAGCCTCAAAGCCACTCAAATTATCATTATCACTATCAGTTTGACACTGGGTTGGCGTGAAACTGATATTGATAATCGGTAGAGGATGCCATTTCGTTGCCAGTATAATCTAACATTCCATATCGGTGCGCCTACCTATAACATTTGCCTATACTCCTCACCCCTATGCTCTAAACCTATTGACATCTTAAACCCTTTCCGTTTATAATGCGATAGAACAAATGTTCTGCGTGCGTACACTCAACCGAAGTACAAATCATCGGAGCTTAGAACAGGAGGCAGTCAAATGCAAGAGATAGACTTCGTGGCGCTGTACCAACTCGCCACCGACCAGGGCCGCTTTACCAGTATCTACTGGCAGGAAGGCCAGATGATGGAGCGCCGTACCTACGTGGTGGATGTGAGCGAACTTAACCTGCTCATCAACCAGGTGCGCCACCACTTTGGCGACGATAGCATTACCTTCATCGAAGTGCATCGCGGCCCAGCCGAGAAGCGGGTGTTGACCGTAGAGCGCCGCCTCGCCGTGGCCGAGGTATTGTCGTCCAGGGTGCCAAGGATGGATGCCCGCGCCGGAGCGGAGGTGGCGGCGTGAACAGTTACTACACCAATCAGGCCCGCGCCAAAGGCCGCCACTACGTCGACCATATTACCTGGACCGGCACCTTGCGTGAGCATATTCGCGCCATTGACCTGCTCGGCCTGCTGCAATTCGAGGGCTACGCCCCCCAACGTCAGGGCAACCTCTGGACCATGTGCTGCCCCTTCCACGTCGAAGATACCCCCAGCTTTACCATCTACCCCGACCACCACTGGTACTGCTACGGCTGCCGCCTGCATGGTGACGCGGTGGATTTCATCCGCCTGCATCGCAACCTCAACTTTGTTGCCGCCTGCCAGTATCTGGAGATTGGCAATTGGGGCCAATTATCCCCTCTCCCAACCCCCATCGTCACTATCAATCTCGCAACTATGAGTCATCCCAGATTTTACCGTAGGGGTAGTCGTTGGCGGTCTGGGGTTCAGCCCCCAGAGGGTGAACCCCCAGACCCCCAGTATCCTTCCCGCTGCTGCAAAATTAGGCATGACTCATGAATTACCGCACTCAAGAACAGGAGAATATGATGCAACCAGACATAAATGAGATCACCACCCCCACCAACAGCGCCCCGCCGCTCTCTGAGCAACTGGTACATAGCGCCCACCTCCACCTGCTCAACCGCTCCAACCTGATGTCCGAGTTTAAGCAGGCCCGCGGGCTGGAACTCGCCACCATCCAGCAGTTCCAGCTTGGCTACTACGCCCACCTGCCCCTGCTGGGCGGGGCCGACGGCTGGACCATCCCCGTGCGCGACCGCGACGGCAACCTGATTGCCATGCGCACCCGCAGCCGCAAGGGTACGGGCGGCAACCGCTATCGCCCCTGGGCGCAAGGCATGAAACCCGCCCCCTTCTACGCCCTACGTGACGATACCACCAGCCGCATCCCCCGCGCCGTGGTAGTCTGTTTTGGCGAGTATGATGCGATCATGCTCTGGCAGCAGGGCTACAGCGCCATCGGCGTGCCGGGCATTAGCATCATGCGCGAGGCCTGGCTGGCCGAGATTAGCCAGCAGTTCGATGTTGTCTACGTGCTGCCCGACAATCAGTGGAGCGAAATCGAAGCCGCCGCCCGCCTCGTCACCGTCGCCAATCAGCAGTGGCAGACCGTCAGCGACGAGGCGGGCAACCTGCATCGCCCTCCCGACGGTGGCCCCCGCTGGCGGCTGGTCTGCTGGCCGCATCAGGTGGTCGAGGGCGACGAACCCAGCGATCACAGCGCCCTCTATCGCGCCGTGCTGCCCGCTCAGTTCGGCCCCCAGGTGCTGCTCTGGGTCACTCACTTTGGCGAGAAGTCCGATGCCACCGACTGGTTCATCTCCGGCCACTCCGCCAGCGACTTCGACACCCTCCTGCGCGATGCCGATAACGAGAGCTATGCCGAGCGGGTGCGTTACCTGCAAGGGGTGAAGAATGAGGCCGAAGCTACCCCCAAAGAGGCGGGCAAGGTATCGGAACGTCCCAGCTACCTCAGCCCCAAAGGGCGTTGGCTCTACCCCATTGCCGAGCTTGCCCAGCGCCCGCCCCTCCAGTGGCTGGTGGATGGCGAGCTAATGGAAGGCACCCTCGCCTGCCTGATTGGCTCCCCCGGCGTGGGCAAGAGCTTTCTGGCCCTCGATTACGCCATGCGCGTGGTACAGGGCGGCCCCGTCGTCTACCTTGCCGCAGAGCGGGCGCAGAGCTTCCCCAGCCGCATCACCGCCTGGTTGCAGCACCACGGCGGCAGCGCCGACAATCTGTTCATCTGCCCCCACCCCCTCAATCTGCTCAACCCCGGTGAGGTCGCCGAGTTCGCCGCCGAGTTCAAATGCTACAATCCCCGCCTGCTAGTGGTAGACACCCTCGCCCGCTGCATGGTCGGTGCCGACGAGAACAGCGCCCAGGCCATGGGGCTTGCCATCCACCACCTGCGCGAGTTGCAGGAAGCAACCCGCACCGCCGTGCTGGTTGTGCATCACCTCAACAAGAGCGGGCGGGCCGAGCGCGGCAGCGGCGCACTGCGCGGCGCAGCAGATACCATCATTCTGGTACGCAAGAACGAGTACGAGGATTTGATTATCAGTTGCGACAAGCAGGCCGACGCAGTCGAGTTCGCCACCCGCTACGCCTCCAAAGTCGCGGTCGCCGATAGCTGCGTCATCGTCACCAAAGGCGAGGGCAGCAGCAAAGCAACCGAGCAACCACTCCTCCCCAGCCCCCGCACCCAGAAGCGCACCGACTACCGCCGCCAACTCTTGCGGGCGCTGGCCGACGAGGAAGTACGCAACGAGGGGCTAACCATCAAATCGCTGGCGCTGGTGACAAACGTCCCTGAAGGCAGCATCTACCGGCTCATCAATCAAATGTACGACGCAGATGTGGTGGAGAAGCAGCCGGCTGGCATCTACACCATCACCCTCAAGGGGATGCTCGAACTGGGCGAACCACCAACCAGCGAGGAGCAAAACTAGCCTGCCAACCCATTCTCAATCTCATTATCAGTTTCATAACACTCCACTCATATGAGTGGAGTGAAACTGATAATGATAATGACCTGGAGGAGAGAAGATTACCCCTCAATGTGATTATCATTATCAGTTTCATTGCCACCCATAGGTAACCACAATCTGATAATGATAATCGGCCAGTGGGTTGCTCTTCCCTCCAGGCTGCTTTGGCAGTTAGTAGAAGCTGGCGCAACGGTAAGGTTGCGGTAAGATAGTTCATGACACCGCTTGACTAAGCAATTCAGTTGTGTTATATTTCTATCCCGTACCGGGTGGATGGAGCGGGCCAGCACACCATCTAATTGTGAGGTGAGATCAATGAGCGAAGAACAGGCGCAGTATGATGCCGACAGGATAGCAGGTTTTAGATTTATTGACCTGTTCGCAGGTATTGGTGGTTTCAGACTGGCCTTCGAGCAAGCTGGCGGGGAGTGTGTCTTTGCCTCTGAATGGGAAGATC
>JANXYP010000080.1 GCA_025355955.1 Chloroflexota bacterium | reverse complement strand
TCCAGGTAGTATGCAGGGTGCTGACCGCACCGCCATTGGCGCAATTGCCGCCGTAGAAGACCTGGCCGATGGCAAGCTGATCGTTGGCGGTGTTGCCGTCGCGGAAGCGGTCGGGGAAGATCTGGTATATAACCCCATTTTTCACCCAGTCGGGGGTGGTAAAGGCCGGATCATAAACGGTAAGCTGGTAGGCCGCGCTGCCCGGTTCGCCGCCCTCGAAGTATTGGCCGGTGCCACCCTTGTTCAGGTTGTCGTTGTCGTCGAGGTAATTGTCGTTGTACCAGCCGGTGTCCACGCTGGTTTCGGCTCGTACGTGCTGCAACTTGAAGCGATAGTAGAGGAGATCGGGAACGTGGGGGGTGGTGATGGTTACGTGCCAGTAATCGTAGCCACCACTGGTGGTTTTGGTCATCACATAATCGGTCGCGCCGTTGGGGTGTACCTGTTGGTAGACGCGCAGGGTGGCGGTTTGCACGTTGCCCGCCTCGGCGCGAATCGCCAGCATCACCTGGGTGTTGCTGTAGACGGCTCCAAAGGGGCTACGGTAGGTGGAGTCGAAGGAGTCGTGCAGCACTGCGTAGGAGTGAACGTTGTCGCCGGTGGTGTTGACCGTGTAGTTCCAGAGGAAAGCGGTGAAGTTACCGTCCTGGTTCTGCGCGTTGCGGACGAAAAGGTGGTAGCTCACCGCGGTGCCGCCGGGCAGTGCGGGGATGTCGGCCCGCCAGTTCGCGCCCGGGTGGCTGGTGTCGTAGCTGCCGAGCACCTTGGTGTAGGTATTGCCGACCTGATACTCAACGCCAGCGGTTTCGCCGAACACGGTGTCGCTGTTCATCCAGATTCGCACCGTGCTGGTGGGGAATATGCTGGCGCGGTCGGGTATCTGGGTCACATACTGCGGGGGGCGGGTCGCGTCGGGGCTGGCCGGTTTGGCTGCCACTTTCACCACTGAAGCCGAGGTCGCGCCTGCGCTTGAGGCGGCGACCGCCTGCGCGGAAGCCGCGCCTACTTTCGAGGTTGATACCGAGGCTGCGGCCTTGCTGGCCGCACTGCTACCTGGCGAGCCGATAAGAAGTGCCAGGGCGATAACCAGACAGGCTACCGCCAGCCCGAAGCCGAGCAGCCTGCCACTCCTGCTGGGATGCTGCGTGTTCATCATTCCACCTCCCTGTAGTTAATAGCGGATGCTGCCTATGGTAACGCTATGGCACTGGGGATGCGCCGTACACCCCTATAACAACGCGGCGTTACTTGGGGTCAGCAGTATCACAATATGCCGCTGCCCGATGTTTGTTCGCAGCCTATAACCACGCTGTTATATTCGTGCAATGAACAAACTAATAGGGCGGGCAGAGTGTAGCACACATCTGCCGGGGTGTCAAATGTGTAGCATCATTCGAGCCAACGCAACCGCGCTCTCTGAAGTGGGAGATGGAGCTTTGCTCATGCTACGCAGCGGCGCGCGTCCCAATCCTGCTCATCGTCTGGCTCACTCTTCGGCGCGGGCGGGGCGGCGGGCGGAGCGCAGCATTCGCCCTGCCATTCGTCAGCGACGATGAATTGCATCTCGATCCGCTCCTGCAGCGCGTTCTGCTGCTCGACCTTTTCTTCTACACTCACGTTAGCCATTTGATTTTCCTCCATGTTTTTGGGCAAAACGAAAATCCCCGCCCCAAATCTGGGGCGAGGACGATAATCCACGCGGTTCCACCCAATTTATCATCCGTTCCGGCCAACTGCGGGGGATGATCTCATTGTGCCACGCTAACGGGTGGCAGGCGGGGGTTCATACTGGCGAAATCGCGTTCCGAACTCCGGCTCCGAGGTGGTTTTCACGCTGGCATACGCGGGTGAAGCTCTCAGTCGGTGGCTTCGGTTCTCTGTCGCGGTGCGGTGCGCTACTCTACTCTTCCTCATCTGTGCCTTGTTTATGTGCGATTATGATACCGCAATTTGGCGCGGCTGTCAATAGGTCTTGCGACCTATTTACTGTGTTATGCCTGCGCCACCGACTCAGGCTGGCCGCTTGCCAACGAGCGGGTTGCGGCCAGGGTTGTTGCGAATGTGCCGAAGCCGTCACGATAGGAGCAGCGCACCAGGCTTTGGTCATGGTTTGCCACTGCCTGTACGAAGGTGGCTACCTGTTCGAGATAACCGCTGGCAGGGTCGTGATGGTCAATCGGCTGCCCATCCACGCTGCCGCGCACCGTCCACTCGTCATAAACTAGCTCAAGATGCAGGTCGCGGCCAATAAGGGTGCAGCCCCAGAAGAACTGCCACACCGCACAGGTGGAGATGATGTTGCCGATTGCCCCGCCGCTAAAGTCGAGGCTGACGGTGGTCACATCTTCGTAATCCACGCGCTCTGGCACGTGACCGCCCCGCCCCAGTGCGTAGACGCTGCTCACATCGCCCGCAAAGTAGCGGGCCAAATCTACAATGTGGGTACTCTGCTCCACGATTTGGCCGCCCGATAGCGCGCCTTTGCTCACCCAACTGCCCGGCATTGATCCCAGCACCCGACCGATCACCATTGCCACCGGCCGGTCGGCAACAAGCTGGCGCGCATAGTCGGTGATGCCGCTGTAGCGGAACATATAGCCTACGCTATTGATCACCCCTGCCGCTTCGATTGCCAACAGGCTGCGGCGGGCGGTATCCAAATCCAGGCCGAGTGGCTTGGTGGTGAAGATGGCGCAACCGCGCTGCGCGGCCAGCGCCAATTCATCGCTGCGGGCAAAGGGTGGTAGGTTGTCGAACACCGCATCTAGCTGCTCTTCAGCCAGCATGGCGTGATAATCGGTATACACCCGCGCCTCACGGCCCGCGGCCAGCGCAGCGGCCCGCTCACCGTCGAGGTCGCAGAAGGCTACCACCCTGGCGGCATCGCCAAGCGCGTCAATGCGTTGCAAATACTCGTGGGAGATGCCGCCACAGCCAATAAAGCCGATCTTGATCATAAGCTCTGCTCCTCTGCTATTTGCTGTCGTGCCGCATAGTAAGCATCCTCAATCTGCTTGAAGTGGGTCACATCGAGCAGCGGTTCAGTGGCCCAGACAATGTTGGCGGCGAGATGTTGCGGGTTGGCAGTGCCGACAATTGCGGTGCCGACCAGCGGATTGCTCAACACCCAGCGCAGGGCCAATCCCTGCCGCGATTTAGCCGCGCCCAGTGCCGTCCAATCGATGCGCTGCGCGACATCCCATTTCCATGTCCAATCGGGGTGGCCGGGGCGCTCTTTCAGGTCGGCAATACCGTTGGCAACCGGCTGCTTGACGATAATGCCCATGCCTCGCGCTGCTGCTGTCGGTATCAGCTTCGCGCCCGCCTCCTGTTGCAGGATGCTATAACTTACCTGCAAGGTGGCGAACACCCCCATCTCCAGCGCGTACCAGGCATCGTCGCCATCGGCGCTGACCCCAATGTGCCGTACCTTGCCCGCCGTCTGCGCCTGCTGTAGCCCATACAGGGCGGTGCCATCTTCGAGTACCCAGCGAGGCGGGCTATGCAGTTGCACCAGGTCTAGGTAATCGGTACGCAGGTGGCGCATACTGGTTTCGATTTGTTGTTGTACCCCTGCTGCCGACCAATCCTCCTCGGCCACCCAGCCACCGTCGCGCCTGTGCTGTACCCGGCCACACTTGGTTGCCAGCACCACCCGCTGGCGATGGCCTTGCAATGCTTCGCCGAGCAGCCCCTCACTCTGACGATAATCGGGGGCAGTGTCGAAGAAGGTGATACCAGCATCGAGCGCCTGGTGCAGCAGCGCGATGAAGTCGGCGGGTTTTCCGCTAGCGGCGAAGCCGATCGGCGCGCCGCCATAGCCTAGCGCCGATCCGCGCAAGCCGGTTGCGCCCAGCATACGTTGGGGGATGGTTGGCAAGCGGCAACCCTCACTTTCTTTATAACATATTTACCGCCCGCATTATAGCTTGTGGGCGGCTGGTTGTAAAATTGCGGCGCAACAAGCGATACCAAGTCGCTTCGGTGTTATCGGTTTTCAAACAAGCTCCAAGTATTACAGCCTTACTTGCTGGGCAACATAGCGTAGTTACGATTGGCTTTGACAGGGGCGGCAGGGCGTATGCGATTCGCCCCTACACCAATCTGGCGCTAATATGCCAACTGAGGCTGTAATACTAGAAGATTGCCCCGATCAGGATGAGGACAAGACCAGCAAGGGACGCAACTACTCGGATAATATGGAACGCCCCCCAGCGGTCGCGAAGTTGCTGCCAGTTGCTCGGTAGCGTTGAAACCGTCCATGTCGCGATTTGCTTGACGATCGGAACCTCAACCTGCACGGTTACGAGCAAGGTAACGATGAACAGGGCCAATCCTGTCAAGGTTAGATAGAAGGTCACTGGTCGCTCAGTGTACGATATGATCAGGACTGGAACTGTCGACAACAAGGCAACTGGCATCAGAATGGTCATTAGGGAGGCCATATTTCGGTTCATCCGGTCTACGATCGCGAGAAAGACATCCGGCTGGAAAGTGGCCATGGATCTACTCAAAGCCAGCCACGGCCCGAAGTACAGTCCAGAGATCAAAGCCAAGAGTATGATGCTGATGAGTTCCCATATCTTCGTAGTAGTTCCTCCTAACATTGATGGTGGTGACAAGAGCTATTGGTACAGCATATTGGATGTCGCCGCTGCGCCCTGAATCATGCCCCCGCCGCTGCCCAGCTAGACTCCTCCGTGCTGGCCTTTGCGGGCGGCCTGGCACGGGTAAACAGAGATGCAATCAGCCCCAGCATGGCGATGATGGCCGAGACGAACCAACTGAGGGTGAAAGCGTCGTTGATGCCGCCAGTAAACAGGGCAGCGATGCGCTGATTGAGGCTGGCGAGTTCTGGCTTGAGTGCCGTGCCGCCAGGGATGTGATCAGCGATGGTGGTCAGGTCGAACTGGCTGCTGCCGCTTTGGGCGGTGGAGTTCTGGCTGCTATTCTGGATGTTGGTGGCGATGGTGGTGCGAAGCTGCGTGGGCAGATTGTTATCGGCTTGGACGATGGCGATTGCGTTAGTCTTGGCAGTGGCGACGTTGCTGCTGATCTGGCCGGTGAGCAGGCTGATCAGGATGGCGACACCGAGGACAAACCCTACCTGGCGGAAGGTGTTGAACGCGCCACTGCCCACCCCCAGCTTGGGGCGGGGCAACTCGGATAGCACGATGCTGGGGAAGCTGACGAAGGCTAGCCCCATACCCGCGCCCACAATTACATCGCGCCAGGCGAAGTCGAAATAGCTGGCATTCGCGCTGATGGTAGAGAACAGATAAAAGCCGACCGTAAGCAGAGCCATGCCAACGATGCCGAGGATGCGTGGCGACACCTTCTTGCCGCTGATCGCGCCAGAGAGGGCGGAGAGGAAGAATGAGGCCAGTGGCAGGGGGATAATCGCATAGGCCGCGTCCAGCACGTTCTTGCCCTGCGCGATGACGAAGTACAGCACCAGGATGAGGAATGCGCCCTGGATGGCGATGCCGAACAGGAGCATGGTAATGTTGGCGGTAGTAAAGCTGCGAATGCGGAACAGACTGAAGTCGAAGATGGGCTGCGCCTGCCTCGTCTCCACCGCGTAGAATAGGGCCAGCCCGATAATTGCACCGGCAAACAAGCCGAGGATGCCGGGTGAAGTCCAGCCCGAGTCGTTGCCCTGAATAATCGCCAGCACCAGGCAGATCAACCCGGTGGTAAGGGTAAGCAGACCAGCGATGTCGATGCGGCGGTTGGCGTTGGGGTCGCGCATCTCTGGCACAAAGGTGAAGACCATGAACAGGCCAACGATGCAGAAGGGCAGATTGACCAGGAAGATGGCGGGCCAGCCGAAGCTCTGTACCAGGAAGCCGCCCAGCACTGGCCCGGCCGCCGAGGCCAGCCCACCAGCCGCGCCCCAGATGCCGATCGCTGCACCGCGCTGCCTGGCGGGAAACACGGCGGTGATAATCGCCAGGCTGACCGGGGCAAGCGCCGCTGCGCCCAGCGCCTGCAAGGCGCGGAAGCCGATCAGCCACTCGATGGTGGGGGCAAAGGCGCATAGTAGCGACCCGATGCTGAACATCACCATGCCAATCATGAACATCCGCTTGCGGCCAAATTGGTCGGCGAAACGACCTGTAGTTACCAGCAGCACGGCGAACACCAGATTGTAGGCGTTCGACACCCAGCTAACGGTGGTGAGCGTGGTGTGCAGGCTGGCCTGGATGGTGGGGATAGCGATGTTGACGATGGTAGCATCGAGCAGGGCCATGAAGAACCCGAACATCAATGAGGCCAGCACCAGCCACTGATTGACCGTGCGCCCGCCAGGCAGGGTGAGCGGTGCAGCGGGCGCACCCCAGCCCCCTGCCTGCTGCGGCTTTTCCTCTTGCTTTACTGCTTCCTCTGTTTGTGCCATGATCTTTTCTCCTTTTGCGAACTGTATCTTATCGGCTATGGTTGAAGTAAAACTGTGGTGTCGCTAATCCTTGCGCTGCGTGAGTAGCTTGCTGTTCTTTTGCCGAAGCCGATTGCGCTTGCCCCTCGGCGATGGCGATTTCACGTTCGCGCACGTGGAACGCCCAGGTTAGCTCCAGTTGCCACTTGTCAATGCTGTGCTGCATCGCATCGATGATGGTATCCAGGTTGGGCAAGCTGTATTGCTCCATCACAGTGGTGCGAAGATCTTCCGTCTCCGCCATCATATGCAGCACATGGGCCTGGCAATAGTTGATGTAATGGTCAATTATATAGAGCCGCTCGGCGGGCTTGAGGTACTCCATATAGCATGACTTCTGAAAGAAGATCTCGTTATAGTCGCCCGGGTTGGAGGTGGTGTCCATCATCAGCTTGTGCCAGCGATTGCGTCCTTCCTCGGTGATTCTGTAGGGGTGTGATTGTCGTTCACCCTTGCTCTC
This sequence comes from Chloroflexota bacterium, assembly GCA_025355955.1. Classification (GTDB taxonomy): domain Bacteria; phylum Chloroflexota; class Chloroflexia; order QHBQ01; family QHBQ01; genus QHBQ01. The sequence continues at coordinate 1,960 of JANXYP010000080.1, read as the reverse complement.
CTCTTCACCCAGCTCGGCCACGATCAGTCTTTGCTGTTGCAGCTTGGCAAGCAGTGGGTATAGCCTACCATTGCTCACCTTCGCATATGGACCGATCATGTCATTGATGATTTTAGCCATCAGGTAGCCGTGCATCGAGCCTCGCATCAAGAGGCACAGAATAAATAGCTCGTACATATATCGCCTCACTTATGTCGCTTTGACGGGTGAAACTGACGTGTCATTGTGACTTAGTATAACAAATGTTTCCCCTGCTGTCAAGAACCTACATCTAGGTCTAAAGAGTTTTGACTATCAAAACCAATATTGAAACAGAGGTAGGGGCGGGCTACACTCGTCCATTGCCATCAATCTAAGCAAACAGCCGAGCAGATAGTATAAATTGGGCCAGGGCGAACAACGGTTCGCCCCTACAGAAATTATAGCGGCACCACGGCTAATTGGTATAAAGCAAACAGCCGCCTACATCATGCTGATTTGTTCCTAATCGTGATCGCTCTCTGGGGGTCTGGGGGTTCAGCCCACAGAGGCTGCCCACCCGCAGTGCTGTGGGTTTGCCGCACCTTTGCACTTCCCGACCCCAAAGACGCTGATTACGATGTGCATATCACTTTCTCAGCAGATGGGGGCTGAACCCCAAACCCCCGCGCTGATGCCCAGCTCTATAAACATGATGGGTATGAGCGGTGCTTGCCCTGCCGACAACCAAATCTGATTGTCAAATACAAAACATTAGAAGTATATAACAAGTCTGCTGGAGCCATCTCACTCTCACGTAGGCTGCGGCCCCAGGCCAGTTCAAGTTGCCACTGCGCGACCATGTGTTCCACCGTGTTTAGCGCAGCGTTCAGGTAATCCGCCTCTTCGATACCGGGGGGTAGATTACGCAAGCCCTCGGCCTCGGCCTTCAGATGAATTACATGGGCCTCGCTGTAGTGAACGTAGTGATCAAGCAGGCTCTGGCGGTCAGTAGATGATAGGAGGCGCAGATAGGGCGACTTCGACAGGAAAAACTTGCTATATTCACCCGGATTGGAAGTAGTATCCATCATAAGCTGATGCCAGCGCTTGCGCCCAGCCTCGGTGATCGCGTAGCTACGTACCTTGCGACCATTGCCATTGGTGCCACTAGCCTCATCGTAGGCGGCGATCAGCCCCTGCTGCTCTAGCTTGGCGAGCAAGGGATACAGCCGCCCGTTGCTCACCTTTGCGTATGGGCCAATCATGTCGTTGAGGATCTGGGCAATCAGGTAGCCATGCGACGGTTGCACCATCAGGCGGCTTAGAATGATCAGTTCGTACATATAGGTCTTTCCTTTGACAATACCAAATCGCTATGGTGATGTGGTAAAACGGATGGGCGCGATAAATCCGCGCCCCTACGGATTATACATCTTCTGCCCGGCAAATTGGTATAAGCCGCCACACCTTGATGGCGCAGCGGCTTTCTTTTCGCTCATCTCATCTACTGGCTTATCGCTTTGTTAGCGGTGGTGTTCCCCTGGCGGGCCATCACCTGTCCCGCCAGCCACAGGAACGAGCCGAGCAGCGTCAAGGTGGCAGGCACCCAATCGGAGAAGACATGCACCCCCACGCTGTTCGGGTCGGGGTTGGTTTGGCCGAGGGTAATCAGCACAATGTCGGCAATGATAGTGATCACCGCCAGCACCGTGATGCCAATCTGCCCCCAGTGTGCGGTAGCTGCACCGCGTACATCAGCATCATGCGCGGTGAAGAACTGTATACCTAAGAGCAACAGCAACAGCATAACCGGTATGAGATGGGCGAACGTGTTGGGTACATCATTCACCGGGCTGAAAGTCGCCCCGTTTCAGCCATGGCCCACGCAAAGTATGATGAATGCCGCGATCTGTAGCTTGTAGACACCGTTACCCGTATTCGTATTCGCATTCATGTTAGACTTGTCCCTTTCTTTTGGAGGTATAGTATCATGGCGCAG
>JANXYP010000341.1 GCA_025355955.1 Chloroflexota bacterium | reverse complement strand
ATCCGCCCCATGACTTGGACACCATGGCGATTCTTCATGGTGGCGCTTGCCGGATGGATGAACCGGCAACAGCAGGACGTGATCAGCTACCTCAGGGAAGAGAACCGGATTCTTCGGGAGAAGCTGGGCCACAAACGCATCATCCTCAACGACGTTATCCTGCGTTACCAGGGTCTCGGCAGCCTACCCCTCGCCAATGTAAGCGATCAGTTTCCCGGCACAGAGGTTGGCATCATGGACTACAGCTTCGGCAACTTCAAGCTGCAGCTCACTTCGCTTCCCACCTTCGTCTCTGGTGGTCTCGCCCAGGAAGTGACCGCCGATCGCACCAGCGACCAGCTTGAGGTCGCCACCTTCAATGTGCAGAATCTCAGCCCTACCGACCCAATTACCAAGTTCAATAGCCTGGCGAACCTGATGGTCAACAACCTGAAGGCTCCCGATCTCATCTCCATCGAGGAGGTGCAGGACAACTCCGGGTCGGTAGACGATGGTGTAGTCAGCGCCACACTAACTTACAGTATGCTGCAACAGGCGGTCCTCAACGCCGGTGGCCCTGCATACGACTATCGCCAGATCGATCCGGTCAACGACCAGGATGGTGGGCAGCCGGGCGGCAACATCCGTCAGGGCTTGTTCTTCCGCACCGACCGTGGCCTCAGCTTCATTGATCGGCCCGGTGGCGGCTCGACTATCACCACCACGGTGACGTGCAACAACAATATGCCGCAGCTTTCTTTCAGCCCGGGCCGCATCGCTCCCAATGATGCAGCCTGGTTGGCTAGCCGCAAGCCGCTGGCGGGCGAGTTCATGTTCCACGGGCGGCACCTGTTCGCCATCGGCAACCACTTCATCGCCAAGCTCCCCGACCAGCCGCTATTCGGCCATTGGCAGCCACCAGTGCTACTCTCCGAGGCGCAGCGCCTCCAGCAGGCCCAACTCGTCCACGATTTCACCAACCAGATCCTTGCCTGCGATGCCAACGCTGATGTGATGGTGCTGGGGGGGATCAACCCGCCGGTGCCGATAATTATGGGGGCGGGCAACGGGTTGCCGCTGGAGATGACCGTGACCTGTCGCCCTGGATTGCCAATCTCAGTGTTGGTCAGGTTGCTACTGCTCGAACCGCCAGGGCGGAACTCCTGCACCGTACCGCTTACCGCCACGCTATCACCGACAGTCACAGTGGGAGCGGATGAAGTGAAGATAAAGATACCCTCGGAGGTGGCCGGGTCGCTATCGGGGTTGGGGTCTTGCAGATAGAAACCATTGCTGCGCTTGGCTGTGACAACACCGGGGATATTGGAGACGAGCGTGCCGCTGTAGGGCGAGATGTGACTCGCGCCTTGGATGTTGTGGATGCGTAGGCCACCGCCGTTTGGGACGGAAAGGGGAGAAAGCTGGTTGCTGGCTGCCGCGTTGGCGGCGAGTTGCCTGTCACCAAGCTGTGTAGACTGCTTGCTGGTCGCACGGTTCGGGAGGTGATTGGCCGTCGCCATTTGGGTTGAGGTCACCGACAGATCGAGTCGTGCGAATGTACTGACTGAGCCGATAAAGAGTGCGCCTACCACGCTCACCATCACCAGGACACGGAGCATGGACAACCTGTTAGCCTTACTTATCAATTCCCTTTCCTTTCACTAGATACTCTGCTTTTAGCCAGAAGGCGTTGCCGCCATCCAAGTGTACCAAAGATAGTTTAACGCGATGTTAAGAGATGGGTGCAAGATCCTTATCATTCGCACAGTTCACTTTGACCCGTACCCAAACAGATGCCATAGTTCACTTACTTCTCATCCTGAGTTCACTCCCATTTAATCCCCAACTGCTACACTATCATCATCACGGCAGGGCATACACCGCATCACAAACCACAGTTCGACCCTGCCAGTGACAGTGCGGCGCAGCCCTATATCCGCCCGCATCCCACTTGCCAAACCAAATCTACGCGCTGACTGGAACTGCAACAATGCCAACACCGCAGCGCAATTGGGGCAGGACAAACCACCCGCCCTAATCACAAACTCTGAAAGGAACTAAACCATGACCTCTAAGCAACGCCGCCCTAATGCGGGCATACCAGGCGCAAAAGCGCTCATCGCCGCAGCATCAATGGCAGCAACCATCGCTGGCTGGGCCGCCTTCAGCAACGCTAATACGAACAGCTATCAGACAACCCCTACCCAGGCCGTAGTCGTGTCCCAGGCGGCTAGCTTCAGCTACAACCTACCGCCGCTGCAGCTAACCCCACTTCCCACCCTCGTTCCCATCGTGAATATTAAGGTCAGCAGTATGCCAACCGCAATCCGACCCGTAACCCAGAGCAGCCAGCCGACCACAACCAGCGTAGCGCAACTGACTGAGACATCTGTGCCGCCCACCGACACTGCAGTACCAGCAACCGACACGCCGGTACCAACTGATACGCCAGTGATGGTGGTGCAGCGGCCACGCTCGGTCACTACCACCCGCTCTTCGCGCGGAGGTTGAGTCATGTTCCAGATTGAGTTTAAGGCGATGGGTTGCCAGATGCTAGCGGCGCTGGATAGCATGGATGCAGCGGCTAACGCGGCTCTCTCCCAGGTACCTGTCTGGTTCGAGCAGTGGGAACAATGCCTCAGCCGCTTTCGTCCCGACAGTGAACTTAGCGAACTTAACCGTCGCAGCGGGCAGTGCATTACAACAAGTAACACGCTCTGCGAGGTGTTGGGCGCGGCACTGGCAGCCGCACATCAAACCGCAGGGCTGGTAGTGCCGACGCTTTTGCCCGCGCTACTCGCCGCTGGCTATGATCGCAGCTTCAACCAGCTAGCGGTAGAGGTGGGCAAGCCTATCGTGCCGCCCTCGTCCTCACTTCCAGGCCAATGGCGCAACATCGAAATGGTGGGGCGCGAACGACTGGTATGCCTGCCAGCGGGTGTTACCCTCGACTTCGGCGGCGTTGCCAAAGGTTGGGCCGCACAACAGGCGGTGCGTCGCCTGCAACAATATGGCCCGGCGTTGGTGGATGCCGGTGGCGACATTGCCATCAGCGGTTCCCGCGCCGACGGCAGCAAATGGCCGATTGCGGTCGCCAACCCCTTCGCCCCAGAAGAAGAACTAGAACTTTTGATGCTGGTGGGTGGCGGGGTGTCGACATCGGGCCGCGATTACCGCCGCTGGCAACAAGGTGGCGTAGAGCGCCACCACATCATCGACCCGCGCAGTGGTCAGCCCGCGATAACCGATGTAATGAGTGCAACGATCATCGCTAAGGATGCGCTTGCGGCGGAGGTAGCCGCCAAGGTGGCGCTCATTCTGGGCAGCGTGACGGGGATGAAGTGGCTGGAACGCCACTCCAACCTGGCGGGCCTACTTGTTCTCGAAGATGGCAGTGCGCTGCACAGCAGCCGCCTCGCCCATTACCTTTGGAGGTTAACCATGTCTTCCCCAGCCAATCGCAACCCTGAATTGCAGCTCGACACCCTCAAGCCCGCGCTTTCCTGGAAGGCGGTCATCACCATCCTGTTCGCCGTCATCGGCGGCGCAGCCTTCGCCCTGCTCGTCCTGCCAATGTGGGTGCCAGACCTGAGCGCCTCGCTTACCGGCAGCGAACCAAAAGGCTTCTGGTACATGGCGCGGGCTAGCGCATTCGTCGCCTATATCCTCATCTGGCTCTCGCTGGTTATGGGGCTACTCATCACCAACAAGCTGGCCCGCCTCTGGCCTGGCGGCCCCGTCGCCTTCGATTTGCACCAATACTTCAGCATTCTCGGCCTGGCCTTTGGCCTCTTCCACGCGCTTATCTTGTTGGGTGATGCCTATTCCAACTATAACATCACCCAGTTGCTCATCCCCTTCAGCGCCAGCCAGTACCGCCCGCTTTGGGTGGGGCTGGGGCAAATGGGCTTCTACCTGCTGCTGGTACTAACCTTCAGCTTCTACGCCCGCCGCTGGATTGGTGCCAAGGGCTGGCGGCTGCTACACTTCGTCAGCTTCGCTGCCTTCATTCTGGTGCTAATGCACGGCGTATTTAGCGGCACCGACAACGGCGAAACCTGGGCAGTCACACTCTACTGGGTTACTGGCAGCGCTGCGCTCTTCCTCACGGTCTATCGCATCGCAGTCGCCCTGCTAAAGACAAGCAAGGCGATGCGCCAGCGGCTTACCGGCAAGGAGTTCGCCATCGACCGCGGCACGCATCGCCGCTCCTAATATTACAGCCTCATTTGGCATATGTGCGCCAGATTGGTGTAGGGGCGAATCAGATACGCCCTGCCAACCATTGTCCTAGCCAATCGTAATTACGTCATCCTGCCCGCCAACTGAGGCTGTAATGCTAAGACGCTGGTGCAATAGCATCCATCGTCAGATTTCATCAGACACTCATCCTGGGTTCACGTTGATTTAATCTCCGCCTATTACAATTTCGTTAGCGTAACGTGGCCCGCTTGCCCAGCAACGCCCTTGCTTATGGCCCGCTGCCGCAAAGCGCCCCTAACCCAGCGGGTGTTGTATTTGTAATAGAAGGTAATCAGTTCGGAGTGGCATAGGCAGTTCGCCGCTGCGGAGGTGATACTGGCAAATTATGGGTCAGGCAGAAAGGCTGTGCCGATGTCTCCCATCTCCAATCTAATGCGGGCATTGAGCGCATTGAGCGCGGCGCTAGCAGTTTTCTCGCTACTCTTTTCCACGATCACGCCGTCGCCGCCTGTGGTGCAGCCTGCCTCTGCGCCCATTGCCCGACCCACATTCACACCACCTGCCCAGCCCACACCCGCGTCAGCGGCCCTACCAGAGTCAACATCAACTTCGCCAACAGCGCTGGTGGGCAATACCGTGGTGGCAACTTGCGACGAAAGCCTCTACCCCACGCCCACTCCACCACCGAACGCACAGCCGGGCGTGAAATCAGCCGATGGCACCTATGGCGACCGCTTCTCCACCGCTGAGGCGCAGCTGATACCCTCCGATCCCAGCGCGTTCGATGCCAACGGCAAGCTGCTTACCGGTGCAGCTGCGCCGCTGCTTCCGCCCGCTCCACCGCGCCAGTTTGCGCCCCTGGATACCCCTACTCCCGACCGCAGCGGCGCGGCTGCTTCCGATGCCACGCCGACGGCGGTCGCTACCCCTGCCCCAGTACGTCCCAAGCGGGTAGTAATCCAGGCTGGCCACTGGCTGCGGGGCGATATGCCCTACCAGATTTCGCAATTTAGCGATGATGGCGCGTATGTTGGCGGAGTAGCCGAGTGGGTACTCAATCTTCATGTCGCCACCCTCGCCGCTGACTTGCTGCGGGCGCGGGGCTACGATGTGCGGATCGTTCCCGCCACCGTGCCGATTGGCTGCCAGGCCGATGCCTTCGTCGCCCTGCACGCCGATGCTGACAGCGACCCCTCGACGCTTGGCTACAAGGCTGCCTACCCCCGCTATATCAACAACCCCGCCAACCGCCGCTTGCTAGCCGATATGTACATCGAGTACGGCGCGGCCACCGGCTTCACTCGCAACCCCTCCATCACCCTCAATATGAGTGGCTACTACGCCTTCGACAACCAGAAGCAGCCTTATGCGGTAGATCCCAGCACCCCGATGCTCATCCTCGAAATGGGCTATATCTCCAACGACTACGAGCGCCAGTTCCTCTCCACCAACCAGAGCATCGCCGCAATGGGAGTTGCCAACGGCGTAGACCGCTTCCTACAAGGGAAGTAGCTGCTGCCCACCACACCTAACGCATCAGCCGATCGGCCAGAGCAGCGGAGAACCGGCGGGGGATGAGGCGGTTCGACCAGGCCATCACCGCATTGATGCGACCTGGCACCACACTCGGCTTGCCCTTCAGCATACTGTCAATCCCGATACGGGCCACCGCGCTGCTCTTCATCATCACCAGCCGCTGGTAGGCGGTGGGCTGCTGGCCGGAGACCTGCAGAAACTCGGTGGCCGTCACCCCCGGCGAGATCACCGTACACTTCACGTTCGTCTGGCGCAATTCGTAGTTCAACGCCTCACCGAAGCTCAGGATAAAGCTCTTGGCCGCCGAGTAGGTGGCGTACAAGGGAGTCGGCTGGTACGCGCCAATCGAGGCAATCTGCAGGATGTAGCCAAAGTTGCGCTCGACCATATCCTTGAGGAACAGCTTGGTCATATGCACTACGGTGATGATGTCCAACTCCAGCATATTCTTCTCTTTTTCCCAGGGTATGTCCATGAACTCGCCGAACAAACCCAGGCCCGCGCTGTTGACCAGCACATCCACGCTTTTACCCATCGCCGCGACCCGATTGTAGAGTTGCTGAGGCGCGTTGTCCGCCGCCAGATCCATAGCAATGATCTCCACCATCACACCATAGCGGGCGGTCAGCTTCTGCTGTAGCTCCTGCAAGCGATCTTCGCGCCGCGCCACCAGCAGCAAGTTGCAACCGTGCGCCGCCAGTTGGCGGGCAAAGTCCACCCCCAGGCCACTAGATGCGCCCGTCACTAGCGCCGTCTTGCCACGTAGCGCGTGCTTATTCTTCTTGTCCATCGGTGTTTGCTCCTTTGTTTATCAAAGCTATAAGTCGGGGCAGGTCAAGTGATTGACCAATACCCGTTTCTGTTGTACAATTACGGCCAATGCCAGTGCAATTAGCTCAAGCGTTGCAAACTATGTTTGGGAGATGTGATAAGGTATGACAGTATTGCTGGTTGACGATGATCCCGCTATCCTGGGGGTGATAAAGATGCGCCTGGAGCAGCATGGCTATCGGGTAGCTACCGCGAACTCCGCGCTAGCCGCCGAGCGAGTGGCAATCAGTGAGCAGCCGGAGCTAGCGCTGGTTGATGTGGTTATGCCGGGCATCAACGGGGTGGAGCTTTGCCGCCGTCTTACCAACAACCCCGACCTCCCACCCCATCTGCGCGTAGTGATGTTGAGCAGTGTTACCGACCCCGCGATTATGGCGGCGGCAACTCAGGTAGGGGCGAGTGGCTACATCGTCAAGTCCCACGACCTCAACGTGACGCTAGCTGAAGTGCTGCGCTTGCTCGAAGCGCCCTCTGATGATGCCGCTTCGAATATGTTGCATCCGCTCTAATATTACAGCCATATTTGTCAAACAAGATGTCGTAGTATGATTGGCTTGGACACAGGGCGGCAGGGCGTATGCGATTCGCCCCTACACCAATAGTTCACTGCACCATTATCCACGCTTTGCCGTCAGTGGATGCTTACAATCAGCATCAATGCTCATCAGCAGCTAGGGGCTTACTCCCAAACCTCCGTACTCATCCCCACCCTCTTCTTAACTTGATGCTTATGGGCGAACGTACCCACCTCTACCAGAACCCACCAGTGGATTATGCGTAGGGGCGAAGATTTATCGCGCCTGGCCGTTTTATAGCAGCACCATAGAGAATTGGTAAAGTTCAAGCGGGAGAACCACGATTCGCCCCCAGCAAAACTCCTCACCTATTCACCTATGATACCCCACAATTACCTGATGCTGGCCGCCATCGTCGCGCAGCGGGATACGCTCGTCGGCTAGCATTATGCCGTCAATGCTGACCCCGCTAGCACCGCGCCTCACTTCCACTGCATAAGTGGTACGTTTATAGCGATATGTGAGCCGATAGCCCGGCCAGGCGGTAGGCAGGGTTGGGGTGACGGTGAAGTGGTCGCCGTGCAGGCGGAAGCCGAGGAGGGCTTCGATGCCAACGCGGTAGAGCCAGGCGGCGGAGCCGGTGTACCAGGTCCAGCCGCCCCGCCCAATATGGTCGGGGTGGCTGTATACATCGGCGGCGACCACGTAGGGTTCGACTTTGTAGCGTTCGCGGGCAGCCGCATCGAGCGCGTGATTGATGGGATTGAGCAGCGACCATAGCTCATAGGCCCGTTGCCCATCGCCATGCAGGGCGAAGGCAAGCGCCGTCCAGCAGGCGGCATGGGTATACTGCCCCCCATTCTCGCGCACACCGGGCGGGTAGCCCTTAATGTAGCCGGGGTCGAGGCCGCTCTTGTCGAACGGAGGGGTGAGCAGCAGGATGAGCCGCTCGGCATCACGGATCAGCCGCTGATTCAGTGCAGCCAGTGCCTGCTGCTGACGGTCAGGGTTGCCAAAGCCGCTGATCACGCTCCACGATTGGGCGATCGCGTCAATCTGGCACTCCTCGTCCTTAGCGGAGCCAAGTGGGGTGCCGTCATCAAACCAGGCTCGTAGATACCAGCCGCCATCCCAGGCTGATTGCTCGATGTTATTGACTAGCTCGACTCGCCGACTGCGGCACCAATCCGCCCGCAACGTGTCGCCGCGCTGATCTGCAAGCGGGGTAAAGCGATCCAGCACGCTGGCAAGGAACCAGGCCAGCCATACACTCTCGCCCCTACCGCCCGCCCCCACCTTGTTCATACCATCGTTCCAGTCACCCGTTCCCATCAAGGGCAAACCGTGTGGCCCAACCGTCGCGCCCCGCTCGATGGCGCGGACACAGTGTTCGTAAAGGCTGGCGTGTTCATCTGAGACGGTGGGCAACAGGTAAGCATCCTCCTGATCTGGCTTCAGTTCAGGCGCTTCGATGAAGGGGATAACCTGATCGAGGATCGCCTGGTCGCCAGTCGCTTCGACGTAGAAGGCGGTGACGAATGGCAGCCACAACATATCGTCGGAGATGCGGGTACGCACCCCGCGTCCGGTGGGTGGATGCCACCAGTGCTGCACGTCGCCAGCACGGAATTGGCGGGCGGCGGCGCGCAGGATCTGTTCGCGGGCAAGCTGTGGCGCAGTGTAGACCATCGCCATCACATCCTGCAACTGGTCGCGGAAGCCATAAGCGCCGCCCCCCTGGTAGAAAGCGGAACGCGCCCAGATGCGGCAAGCCAGCGCCTGGTAAGGCAGCCAGCGGTTGAGCAGCAGGTTCATCGCCGCGTCCGGTGTCTCCACCGCCAGGCCGGTGAGCATCTCCTGCCACATATTGTCGGTGGTGGTTGGCTGTTGGCGCGCCTCGTTGATAAACCCTCGCGCAGCCTCGCGGTCTTTGGCCTCGCCCATAGTGAAAGTGAGAGTTTGCTCCGCACCGGGGGACAACTCCACCACCACCTGCAGCGCGGCGCAGGGGTCGAGGCCCGCGCCCACCTGCCCGCTGAAGGCAACGCGGCGCAGTGCGGCGGGGCGTTCCAGCTTGCCCAGCCTCCCGAGAAACTCGCGCCGATCGGCGCTATAGCTGGCGATCGAATGATCGGCAGCAACAAAGGCGATGTTGGCGGCGAACTCATTGTTGTATGGGTTGTGGGCGAAGAGCGCCTGGGCCTGCTCATCCCACTCGCTGATTACATAGCGGCTTGAGTCTGCGCGGGCCACGCCCATCACCCATTCGGCATAATAGCTGATGGTCAGGCGGCGGGGTTGGTCGCCCAGGTTGCGTAGGCGCAGGGTCGAGTGCTTCATCGGCGCAGCGGACGGCACGCTGATGGTCAGTTCCTGGGCAATGCCGTGACTGGTGTGCTGGTAGACGGTGTAGCCCATACCGTGGCGCACCTGGTAGGTAATCGGCTGGCGGATGGGCAGCGGAGTGGCGCTCCAGAGCGCGCCGTCGCGGTCGTCGCGCAGGTAGATAGCCTCGGCGGGTGGGTCGCTAACCGCATCGTTGTGCCAGGGAGTAAGGCGGTTCTCACGACTGTTCTCCGCCCAGGTGGTGCCGACCCCCAGCTCAGTGACCAGGCAGCCGAATTGTGGGTTGGTAATCACGTTGCTCCAGGGCGCAGGCGTGTTTTCCGGGGCAAGCTGGATTACGTATTCGTTGCCATCGGCGCTGAAGCCGCCGCGACCATTGAAGAATTGCAGATCGCTGATTGCAGATTGCAGATTGCCAGCATCGGGGTCGACTTCGCTGCCAGCAGGCGGCTTGGCTAGCGCAGGGTTGGTCGGCAGGAAGGCAGCGGGCAACGGCTGGCGGGGGCGATTGCGGGCGAGTTGCTCGTCCAGGCTGCCCGCACCGCCCAGCAGGGTAACGCTGGCGGCGGTAAGCAGCAGCACGCGGTCGGGATCAGCCATGTTGTCAGCGCGCAGCAGCCAGACACCGCCGCGCTGGTTGTAGACTTCAGCTTCCGCGCTGCTGAGGATGAAGTTTTGCAACTGTTCGTGGAGCGGCTGCTGGTAGCCGATGTCGTACTCGTTGATTACCACCAGGTCGGTGTGCAGACCCAGGCTGGTCAGGTATTCGTGGGCGCGCAGCAGCTCGCCCAGCAAGTCGCTCTCGCGCAGGTCGCGGATACGCAGCAGCACGATGGGATAATCGCCGGAGATGCCGTAGGCCCACAGCGCCGATTGACCGCGCTGGTTGGTGGCAAGCAGTTCAGGCGAAGGGCGTAGCGCAGGGCTGGGGTAGAGGATGCGCGAGGCCAGCCGCTGGTAACGCATTGCCTGCTCCACGCCGAGGTTGTGCTGCCGCCGCCGCAGCGCGTTCTGAGTGAAGGCAAGACGGCGAGCGCGTTCACCATATAGAGGCGTGGCGCAGCGGTGGGCGAAATCAGCCGCCTGGGCGCGGCTAGCGCAGACAGCCGTGGTATAGGTGAAGGTAGCGCGTTGGCCGGGGGCGAGACGCACGCGGCGGCGCAGGCTAACAATGGGATCGAGTACCGCGCCAGTCGCGCCCGACAGTGGCGCAGGCGCAATCAAGGCGGCGGGGGCGGCCACGGTGCGGCCCCGCCCGATAAAGCGAGCGCGGTCGGTCTCATATTCTAGCGGGCCGCGCACATCGCCCTCGACCGCCAGGGTATGTGACAGCCAGGGATGCTGCTCATCGGCAGTGCGCGGACGGCGCGAGGCCAGCAAAGCGGGGGCATCGACAAGGCGCTCGGTTTCGACGAACATCTTGCTGAAGGCGGGGTGAGCCGCATCCGTGGCGGCCTGGTTTAGCACGATCTCCGCGTAGCTGGTCACTTCAATCTCGCGGGGGCGGCTGCTGTAGTTAGTGAGCGTCACCTGACGAACCTCAGCATCGTCGGGGCTGACCACCACCAGGGTGCGCGTCTCAATGCCATCGTCGCGCCGCCAGTAGGTCACCTCGTCCAGCGCGAAGGTTGCGCCGTAACCCTGCGGGGCAACGCCAGTAGGGTTGATCGCGCTGGACCAGAACCTGCCGCTGCGAATGTCGCGGATGTAGCAGAAGCTACCCCAATTGTCGCTAGTTGCATCGGGTCGCCAGCGGGTGACGGCGAGATCCTGCCACTGGCTATAGCCGCCGCCGCTGTTGGTGAGCATCACATGGTAGCGGCCATTGGAGAGCAGGTGCGCCTCGGGAATAGCAGTGGCAGCAGTGTCGAAGTGCTGGATGTGGGGGGTCGGCATAGCGGGAAGTGGCAGACGGCGCAGGCTGCGGATCGATTCGACCTCCACGCTGCGCGGCTGGGTGATCGGCGCTTCCAACGGGATACGCTCCTGCAGCAACAACTCGACCGCCTGCACCTGCGGTTCACAGTGGAAGCGGGCGGCCATTGGTTTGCCGTGGATCACCTCATCCAACGCCAGCAGCGACATACCTTGATGGTGGGCCATATAGTTGCGTACGGGCAGGTAGTCCTGGTTGACCGGCAAGCGTGAGGTGGTGTAGTCCACCGCATCGTAAAAGCCGTAACGGGCATCGGCGGCAGGCGCGAGGCGGCGCAGGTTGGCAGTGGCGGCGGTGGGATCTACCAGCAGAGCCAGCATCGAAGCGTAGGGCGCAACCACCAGATCGCTGCTCAGGCCGCGCTTGAGGCCAAGGCCGGGAACACCGAAGGCACGATACTGGTAGTTCTGATCGCGGTCGCGCACACTGAAGGCCGACTCGGATATGCCCCAGGGTACGCCCCGTTCGCGGCCATACTGCTGCTGACGGCAGATAGCGGCGCGATTCGAGGAGTCGATCAGGCTGTTGGGGTAGCTGTTCATCACCAGGTTAGGCATCAGATACTCAAACATGGTGCCGGTCCAGGAGAGTAGCGCGTAGCCATCGCAGGCGGGAGTGCGGGCGCGGCCCAGCTTGAACCAGTGGGCCACCGGCGCTTCTCTCCGCGAAATGGCAAAGAAGCTGGCAAGGCGAGCTTCGCTGGCAAGCAGGTCGTAATGCGATTTGTCGCGGCGCTGCTCGGCCACGTTATAACCGATAGCGAACAGGTCGCGGCCTTCGTCGTACAGGAAGTCGAAGCGCATCATTTCGATCAGGGATTCGCATTGGCGGGCCAGGTCACGCAGGCGGGTGGTAAGTTGCTCACAGGCAGTCCAAGCGGCAGCGACGGCAGTGGTAAACTCTTCCAGCCATTGCAGAGGGGCGACCGCTTCGGCAGCAGGCAGGGCGACGCTGATTGCCTGGCGTATCTGGCGTAGCACGGGCAACGCCTCGGCACACCAGCCGATACTGCGACTGAGCGAGAGGTCAGGCGGCGGGGCGGACAGTTCGCGCCAGAGGGTGGCAGGTTCGGAGTCGTTGCCAACGGTCAGCACGGCAGGCACGTTGATCAAATGCGTGAGATAGGGCAGGAGAGTATCCAACTCGGCGGCAGCGGTGGTGGCGGCTTCGTTTAGTTGTCCTGCCCAGTAGTGTACCTCGGCAGCAGCATCGCTGGTCGGTGTGGTAGCCTTCGGCGCGGGCAGGTTGGCGGTTGCCTCTTTAAGCGCGGTCGCATCACGGGCAATTGCGGCAAGTAGCGCCGCCCATTCAGGCAGGTTGGCGGGGGGATTCTGGATTCTGGATTTTAGATTTTGGAGGGTGACAAAGGCAGCGGGCATGATATGGGCGCGCTTGTTGGTGGCAATCGTTTCTTCGAGTAGCGCGAGATTGTCAGCGAGACCAGCGAGCAATTCGGGGCCAACGATCGGCAGATCAATCCGTTCCAGACAACCTTGCTTCAGCACAATCAGGTGACCCGCCAGGTTGCCGCTATCCACGGTGGATATATAAGCGGGGAGCAGCGGTTTGGCGGTCTGGGTGTCGTACCAGTTGTAGAAGTGACCGCGATCGCGCTCCAGCCCTTCCATGCCGCCTAGCTGCTGCTCCAGCCGCTCAGTCATCGCACCCGTAGTAAGATAACCGAAGTCGCGGGCGGCGAGGGTAGCAAGTAGCGCCAGGCTCATATTGGTCGGTGAGGTGCGATGGGCGATGACCGGGCGAGGGTCTTCCTGATAGTTGTCGGGTGGCAGCCAGTGGTCATCAGGGCCGACGAAGGTAGCGAAGTATCGCCAGGTTTTGCGGGCAGCGCGGCGCAGGTAGAGCGCATCGGCGGGGGCAAGCTCAATGGGCGGCGGTTTGGGCTGGCTCAGTCGCCAGGCGACGAATGGCGCAGCCGCCCATGCGGCTAGATATGGCGCGGCGACTATCGGGCGGGCGCGCCGCTGGCGCAGTATCAGCGCAAACAGCGACGTGGCAAACAAGGGTGAACCCCACATCGCTTTCAAGTAGTCGGGCAGGCGGTTGCCCAGCCGCCGCTGGGTGTCGGCGGCAGTCTGCCATTCGAGCAGGTGGCGATGGCTGAAGTACATCCGCGCCAGGGTGCGACTGATGGCATCGAGCGCTTGCTGCGCCTGGTCGGGTAGCAACGTGGTGGTCATCGCCAGATGGGCAAGGTTGAGGCCGGTTTCGTGCAGCACATAGCCGATGTGCCGATGCCAGGGGGTGGCGGGCGGGCGGCGCGGGATGGCAAACAACAGATTGACGACCGTGGGGAAGGCCCGCACGAATGTAGCAAGCGCGGTCCAGACGGCGGCACGGCCGGGCAACACGGTCCAGCCCGCGACCAGCATCGCCAGCAAAGCGGGCGCTTCCAGGCTACGGCGTAGGTTGTCGAAGACCTTCCAGCGAGCGGCTAGCGGTAGCACGTTCGGTACTTCCTTGCCGCGCTCGTTCGGCACGTGAGGCAAGAGCCAGGGCATGATCTGCCAGTCGCCGCGCACCCAGCGGTGGGCGCGACGGGCAGCCACCAGGTAGCGGCTGGGTTGGTCATCGTAGAGGGTAATATCGCTCACCAGCGCGGTGCGGGCGTAGACTCCCTCAATCAGGTCATGACTGAGCAGCGAGTTTTCGGGAAAGCGGTTCTTCATGGCGCGGCTGAACGCCTGCACATCGTAGATACCCTTGCCCATAAAGATGCCCTCGCCAAACAAATCCTGATAGACATCGGAGACGGCAGTGGTATAGGGGTCGACCCCGGTGTGGCCGGAGGAGAGGCGGGCAAAGGGTGAGGCATTGCCGCTGATCAGGGTGGTCTCCACCCGCGGCTGGAGGATGCCATAGCCGCGCACGACCCGATTGGTGTGCGGGTCGAATAGCGGACGGTTGAGCGGGTGGGCCATAGTGCCAACCAGCCGCAAGGGCGCACCGGGCGGCAGTTCGGTGTCGGCATCGAGGGTGATGACGAAGCGAATCTGCGGCAAAAGGTCGAGGTCGCCGATAATCTGGGCGAAGGCCCGCTCATCACCAGTGTCGAGCAGGTGATTGAATTCGGTCAGCTTGCCGCGCTTGCGCTCCCAACCCATCCACTTGCCCTCGGCGGGGTTCCACTTGCGGGCGCGGTGGAACAGGTAGAAGCGGCGACTCGTCGCTCCGTAACGGGCGTTCAGGTCATTGATGCCGCTGATGATGCGGCGGAGCAAGTCCGCATCATCGGGTAGCTCCTCACTATCGGCATCGGCGAAGTCGCTGATGATGGCGAAGCTGAGGTTGGCATCGCTGTTGGCGAGGGCCAGGATTTCGAGGTGTTCGAGCATCTCGCGCACCCCGTCCACGCTGGTCAGCAGCACCGGCACCACCACCATTGTACTCATGTCGCTGGGGATGCCATACTTTAGCGCCAGGCGGGGCAACGCTCGCGGCTTGATGATACTGGTGATCAGGTGATTTACCAGGCTAGTAGCCAGGCTGCTGGCAGGCAATGTGGCGAGTGCCGCAGCCGCGATTGCCCCGCGCTTGCCATCGTGGCGGACAGCATAGGCGGCTGCCGCCGCCACCAACCCGCCCGCCACTGCCGTCAGCGCGCCCAGGTAGTAGCGATGGGGGTGGGCCTCGACGCTGCTGGCAACCCGCTCCAGCGGCGGTGATTGATAGCCAATTGCCTGCACCAACTGCTGCCGTCCGCCATCAATCAGATAATAGCCGATGTGCTGTGCCGCTTCCGGGTTGTGAGTCGCGCCGGGATCGGCTTCATCCACAAGCGGTTGGGGTGGACGCTCGGCCAGCATCAGCGCCTGTGCGACAACCTGCGCCTCCGAATAGCGGCTATAGCGGGCGAACTGCTCGATGGCGTGGCGATATTGGTCACGGGTAGCGAAGTCCATCTGGGGGTATATGGCAGCGGGATCGCGGCGCAGCGTCGCCTCACTGATGCTCAACTCCTCGACGAAGCTAGCCCAGTCCATCGCAGAGAGGCGGCGCATACTGGTGACCAGATTACCGACCAGTTCCTCCAGGCTGGTGAGCAGCCGCACCTCGCGCTGCACCATCTCAGCGCTAGTGGTACCCTGGACTTCGAGTCGACGTTCCAGCCAATCCAGCACCGGGCGGGCGGCCTCGCCCTGTTCGCGCAAGCGCTGCAGGCGGGTGGCAAACACGGGGCCAAGTGGGGTGGTGATGTTGCTGAGGCTGGCAGGCAGAGCGATTGGGGTGGTGGGGTTGCTGCCAATCCGCTTGAGGATGTCGCGCACGATGCGGTCAGCCGCCTGCCACTGCTGGTGGATGGCTAGCATCTCCCTGGCAAGTTCGCTGAGGCGCTCCACCAGGCTGAGGCGCAGCATAATCGCCACCGACCAGAGTTCGCCGATAGTCAGTTCGTGGCCCGCCTCCTGATAGCCACACACAAAGGTGATGATGCGCTCATCATCGAGCAACCCATCGCTGGCGAATAGCAGTGCCTGGGCCATTCCGTAGATGCGCGGATAACCTGCATACTCGCCTGCCGCCAGCTTGGGCAACTGGCGATAGTAGCGCTCCGGTAGATCGACCTTGACCTCAGCAATCTGCTCCTCGATGATATAGTAATTGTCGAGTAGCCACTCCGCCGCTGGCACCGTTGCCTGAGCCACCTCCGCATCGCGGGCCAGCATGGTGTGAACGTGGTCGAGGTAGGCAGCGGCATCGCCAAGGTGACGCAGTAGTGGACGACCCTGCTGGGCGCGTTGCGACAGCCGATGGGTTGCCGCCAGGCGGCGGGCATACTCGTCGAGTTGCGCGGTTGGCAGTAGCAAGGGAGCCGCATGGTTTTTTGGCAAGGAATAGGCGGCGGACGCTGGTTTGTTTTTGCGAGTGGGCAGCCAGGCTTTCAGGAAGTTGTGCATAGAGGCGGTTGGTGGTAATCCGTTCATTTAAGGTGGGTTGGCGCAATTATACAATGAAGTGCAAACTCCTGCTATGTCTAGGGTGCATTTCATCAAGTAGCAAAACGTGGTTGATATAGGGTGGGGCTGAACTTACCCACGTGCGCGATTGCAATGCGGTGTACTGCACCACTATCGCTATGCTGCAACTTTGTTGCAAGATTTGGGCCAGCAGAGGTAGGGCGCGGCGCGCCACATCCTTCGTTGCTATTCCCGCCCGTCTGTTTAGTATTACAGCCTCAGTTGGCATAAATGCGCCAGATCGGGGTGGAGGCACATCGCATATCCTTGCCACCCAGTGTTCAGGCCAATCGTAATTACGTCATCTTGCCAGCCAAGTGAGTTGTAATAATAGAGAGTCTCTGAAAACCTGTAGATAAACCCGTAGGGGCGCACTGACGTGCGCCCTGCTGCCAAGCCCAGTCAACTGAGTTATCAGACAATCTCTTAGTTGTCGCCGCTGGTCGCTGCCGTAGTGCCATCGTACAGCACTGCGCCACTGTTGGCATCTATATAGATAGTGCCGCGGTCAAGTACGACCTTGTAAGCAGCGTTACCCTTGTAGCTAGCCAGTGTCGGGCTATCCACCAGTGTCGACCCTGGCGCGGCGATCAGCGCAGTCTGTGTTGCCTGCGCCACGGAGACGGCGTACTGAGCAGATGTGGCCTGGGCAACGTTGGTGTTCTGTTGTGCGGCGAGCGCCTGCTGCGCGGCGGCTAGCTGGTCGGCCAGCGCCTGCTCCTTGCTATAAGCCTGGGTCAGTTGCGCGTTGGCCTGCTGCAAGCGCAGGGTAGCAGCCGCTAGTTGCTGCTGGTAGGTGGCCTCACGCTGATTGATTTGCGCCTGGATGGCGGGGTCGAGCGCGGAAGACGGCTGCGTTGTGGTGTCGGCAATCGGCACTGAAGTAGCGGTGGCAGGTGTGGGCGGGGTGATTTGGATGGTCACCGCGATGAGGATAACCAGAATAAAGCTGGTTAGAGCAACCGCGATCAGCAGTGATTTACGTTGGGCCATGGAAGCAATTCTCCTTTTCTTTGGTGGAAGGGATTATCAGCATTGATGTAGGCGCTGATTGATAATACCAGTGTAACCAGCGAGCATTAGTTGGACGTGAAAGCGGGATTGGAATTGGATGAAATAAAGGCGAGAGCTGGATGAACGGCAAATTGATCATATAGGTGCGCGTCACGTTCTAGTAGATCAAGAGTTCGGTAGGGGCGAACCGTTGTTCGCCCTGGTCGGTTATACAAAACCGTGACTAGCAAATTGATCAGCTGACGCAGTTGCGCCCATCCCTACTTGCTGCTATAATATCCCAGCCGTGCTACAATGCAGTGGCATGAGGATGTCCGCCCCATATCATACCCCCATGATAATCCTCACCCCTGTTTGAGCCAGCAACTGAACGACCGTGCCATCGGTGCGGCGATTTCCCTATTACTTGATGCAGCAAAAGAAAAGGAGAAAACTAGTGAAGCGTAGAGCAACTCGCATAGTAGCAGTGATCGCGCTAGTCGCAGTAATGGTCAACGCGATGCTGATCTGGAGCATCAGCAGTAACGCCAACAATGGCATCGCCCCGCAGCCCGCCCAGGCCAGCGGCGCAACCGTCAGCCTCACCCGCCCCGAAGTTCTGGTCGTCCGCCTCGCGTTCCACAACAATGCCGAGCGCGATCGGCTAGCCACCGAGTGGGGGGCTGAAGAGACCAACACCCTTAGCGGCTACCTCACCGTCTGGACCGACCGCGATGGCTACAATAAAATGCTGGCGGCGGGCCTGCAAGTGACTATTGATGAGGTAACCACCCACCAAGCCAACAATAGAAATCTGTTCGGCAAAAATAGCCCCGATACGTTCTACGGTGGTTACAAGACGGTAGAGGAGATACAAACCTTCCTCGACCAGGAAGTGGCTGCCTACCCCAACCTTGCCGAGAAGATCAACATCGGCCAATCGTGGTGCGCGCTGCACGCCCCCTGCGTTGTCAACACGGTACCCAACTGGAACGGCTACAACCTGTACGTGCTGCACATCACCAACCAAAGCATTGCTGGACCCAAGCCGGTCTACTGGTACGATGCAGGTATCCATGCCCGCGAGATCGCCGTGCCGGAGGTGGCGATGCGCTACATTGACTACCTCCTTAGCCATTACAACACCGATGCCGATGCCCACTGGCTGGTGGACTACCACGACATCTGGGTGATGCCCACGGCCAACCCCGACGGTCATCACCTGGTGGAGCAGGGTGGCGACAACCCCTACCTCCAGCGCAAGAACGCCAACTACACCAATGGCTGCACCATCTTCCCGCCGACTGGCAGTCAGCTTGGCACCGACAACAACCGCAACTTCAGCTTCCAGTGGGGGCTACACAA
>JANXYP010000330.1 GCA_025355955.1 Chloroflexota bacterium | reverse complement strand
GGGGATGCCCGCACCCTTACCGTCTTCGCGATCGGCGCGGTCAGCCTGATTGCCTTCGCCATTACTGAGTTGCGGGTCGAGGAGCCATTGCTCGATCTGCGGCTGTTTAAGATTCGTAACTTCATAATCGCTAACATCGTTGGCTGGGTGGGGGTCATCGCCCTGTTTGGAGCCGAGTTCCTGCTGCCGCTCTATCTGCAAATCCTGCGCGGCAAGAGTGCGTTCGACACCGGCCTGGTGTTGCTGCCACTGGCAATTGCGGCAGGCTTCTCCATCCCTATCTCAGGATTCATCGCCGACAAGATCGGCCCTCGCGTACTGGTGGTGACGGGCTTTGCCATCCTTGCCCTCAACTCCTGGCAGCTAGCGCAAATTGACCTGAACACCGACATTGGCTTTATTTCCTTCTTGTTGGTGATCCGCGGCCTGGCCCTGGGCCTGGTAATCCAGAACACCAACGTGGCAGCGCTACGTGACGTACCCTTGCCCAAGCTAGCGCGCGGCACCTCGCTGGTCAACTCCACACAGCAGATCACCCAGGCGGTTGGTGTTGCTGCCCTGGCTACCGTACTAACCAGCGCAATTACGGTGAAGATTCCGCAGCAATTCGCCAGCGCCAGCGGTAGCTCATTCGACCTCAGCAAGTTGCCACCGATTGCACAACAGGCATACCACCAGTTTCAGAGCCAATATATCAATGGGTTGCACGCTGCCTACACCATCACCCTGGTGATCGCGATTGTGACAACTTTGCTGGCCGCGATGCTGCCCGGCTGGCCCGGCAAATATGAGCAACACGCGCAGACTGCCACCCCCCCTGCCGAGGAGCAACCACAGACTGCGCTAGCGGTATTAGCATATCGGACCATAGCCTGGGGTTTGCAACGCGCAATATAGTAATCATCCCAATTAGCGATGGTGCCGCTATAGATTGAGCCAGGGCGAACCGTTGTTCGCCCCTACAGATCTATAGCATCGCCTCGGCAAATTGGTATCACAAGCAAAGGAGCGCTCATCAGCAGATGGCGCTCCTTCAACTCGCAACTCGCAACTCGCTACTTGAAGTTGACGAACACCAGGCTCAGGCCATCCTTATCGGGCAGGCCCGCGACCCGACCGATGCTGTCGGTTGCCGCTTTGGTCGCCATCGGGCTGCCGTCGCTGCCGATGGCTACGTGGTCGCCGATGGCGGGCAGGCCGCTCAAGCTCATTCTGATTTGGCCTACAACCATCACCTCTATGATGTCACCCGCCTGGAAGCTGGTGGCCTGGTCGTCTACCTGCAACCGCTGCGCCAGGTTGCCGGGAACTTCCAGTGGCGCGCTAATCACCTGATAGCGGTACTGAGCAACCCCCACCGTTGCGCTGGCGCTGCTGGTCGCCTTGACCGTACCCATCACATCGGTGCCTTCGAGTTGAGCGTTGTTGCCATCGAGGGCCAGCGCGTCGCCAGGGTGGAGCGGCTGGCTGCCGTTGTACTTGACCGTCAAGTAGTAACCAAGGCCGGTCGACCAGCCGCCAGTAGCATGACCTTGACCATATGCCTGGAGCGCTACATGGGTGGAACCCTGGTCGTAGCTGATGAACTCTCCGCCGATCGCCGAGGAGTGGCCAGCGCTGTTGTTGAGCGAGTCGAAGGCGCTGCCTTCCACCCCGATGCCGTTATCCCATACACTATTGCCCGCTACGCCGATACTGGTTGCGTTTCTCTCGTAACCTTGCACCCCACGCCCCAGGCCATGGCTGCCGAACCGCCCCCCCCAGCCGAAGACACCATAGCCGGAAGGAACAGCGGCGGTAAAGATACCGCCCGCTGAGATGCCGCTATCGCTGGCATCATTAGTGGTGCCGATAACACCAGCGCTCTGCTCGGTTGGTAGGCTGCCAGTTGTATCACCACGCAACCCGACCCCGCTTCCTGACGCACCATATACACCGATCAGACCCTGCCCGAATAGACCGGCATCTAGCGTGCTATTGGGGTCGTCGTTGATGCCGTTGATTACACCGTACCAGGGCTGCGTATAATTTGGCACCGCGCCACGCACTACCGCACCGGGAGCGAGGCTGAAGGCGTAGGGGGCGGGGGTAAGCTCAAAGCGAGGGGTCATCTCTGCGTCGGTGCCAACCTTGATGCCCAGGAAGAGCTTGCCAACAAATAGTTGCTGGGTGATCAAGCTGATCGGCTGCGCCGTTCCCAACTGGTAGGTGAACAGGCCAGTGTCATCAATTGCAACCTGCACTGGCCCCTCTATGAAGTACGGAGCGCCGCCATTGGGTACCTGATAGATGGCGAAAGTGGTATTGTAGTTGCCTGCTGGCAGTGGGCCGCCGTTGGCATCAGTCAGTCGCCCCTGCACGGTCATGTGGTAGGGAGCCTGGTCAGCCGGTGCGCCTGGGGCGATCGGCTTATTGTAGCCACCTGCTGGCGGTTGGGTCATTAGCGTCGCTTGGCTGACCTGGGCATTGAAGCTGGCTTTGGCCGGGGCGGGCGCGGCGCTGGCTCCGCCATTGAATACCTGCCCCAGCACGACGATAAGTGTCAAACCAAGGACAAAGAATGAGGTAATAGTTCTTGTTTTCATCTGATTTCTCCGCTTCCATAATGAATGTTTGGTTCTGCCAATCTGGTTGATGGCTGCCCTGGCAGCCGCTGGCCGGTTATGACTGTTATGGATAATAAGGGCGGTGGGGTCAAGGAGTAGTGACCCCTTTGTAAACGATCTGGCACATCTGGTCGCGCTGGATGTTCTGGTTGGGGCGGAAGGTGTGATCACTGTAGCCATTGATCACGCCCTTGTTGTGAGCGGTTTCGATGCTGACGAAGAAGACGTTGCTGGGCGGCACATCGCTGTAGGTTTGCACCCCGCCAGTGGGGGTGAACAGCGGATAGTGGGCAGCGTTGACGACGAGCTTGGTAAGTTGGCCGCGGGTAATCGAACGGTTGGGAAGATAGCAAGGGTATGGTTGGGCCACGCTGGAGCAGGTGTTGGGGTCGAAGCCGCTGAGGATGCCGTTGTGGAAGCCAGTCTCGATGAAGGCATAGGCGAAGTAGGTGGGCGGCACATCACTGAAGTCCTCCGCCCCACCAGGCGGGGTGAATAGGTTGAGTCCAAAGCCGAGTACGACAACCTTGGCGAACTGCCCACGGGTCGAGCTATGAGTTGGGCTGAAGTGGGAACCATCGGTGCCATTGACCACATGGCGGCAGTAGAGATAGTGGATTGCGCCGTAGAAGATGTCATTGTTGATGTCCACGAAGGGGTTGGGGCAGTCGGTCGGGGTCGGGCCTCCAGGTGTAGCAGTTGGCGAGAGCGGGTCGGTGTGGGTGGGCGTGTTGGTAGGGGTATCGGTTGGAGTATCGGTTGGCATTGGCGTGGCGCTAGGACCGCCGGGAGTCTGGGTTGGTAGTGGAGTATCAGTGTTGGTAGGAGTATCAGTGTTGGTAGGAGTATCAGTGTTAGTGGGCGTGTTGGTGGGGGTGCTGGTATTGGTGGGCGTGTTCGTGGGGGTGTTGGTTGGTATCGGCGTGGCGCTAGGACCACCGGGGGTCTGGGTTGGCAGCGGGGTATTGGTAGGCGTGTTAGTAGGCGTGTTGGTATTGGTGGGTGTGCTGGAGGGCGTTCTGGTATTGGTGGGTGTGCTTGTAGACGTGCTGGCCGGGATATTGGTGGGGGTGTTGGTGGGGCGGACGGCGGTGCGAGTCGGCGATGGGGTAGTTACGCTCCACGCCTGGCGGTAGCCGACGTGGGCGCGGTAGTTGACGCTGTTTGCCATTCCTCCAGATTGACCGAGAGTGGAAGATGCACGGTAGTTGGCCGATTGACTGCTCTCGCCACCACCCGCGCCAATATAGGCGAAGTGATCGGTATAGTTGGTGCTGCTGGCCGCCAGCGTAGTGCTGACCAACGCCAGCGCAGCAACCACTTCCAGTATCGCCGTGCCGAACCGCCGTATGCCCGCGGGGAGCTTGCCCATCATTGCTTTTCCTTCTAAGTGTCCGACTTGCAACCGCGCCATGTTGGCCCGATTCTCGCCATTGGCGGCCACAATTGGCAGCCGATATTACTGCTGTTTAAATATTCTATCATACCTCTCCGTCCCTGTAAACGGATTCGCCAGTTACTTTTGGGGGGCTAACCCATACCTATAGGTACTAGCTTGGCCGCTTAAGCCTGAATTGCGCCTGAATAATGCCTGAATTGCGCCTGAATAGCGCCTTATTCAGCTTTTCCTTTTACACACCTTTTACATCGGCTTCATGTGGCTTTAACGCAGCGTTGCTACAATGGTGGCATCTTGACAACACTGCTGCTCCGTCGTATGCTTTGTTTGCCAACGATGCGATCAGGCCAGACGCTAGCCCATTCCCTGGGCAGGCAGCGCTCGAACCCGATGAAAGGATGATGCAACCATGATTACGCTCGTTGATGCCTCGACAGTGATGCAAACCCTGCCGTTTACTTTCAGCCGCTTGTTCCGCCCATGTGGGGGGCGGCGCTGGCCCAGGCCGACCTGGAGTCGGCGGGTCTGGGGGCGGTGGTAGAGCAGTAGGTAGCAGGCAAAAGCGCAAAGGAGCAAAAACATCATGGACGATAATCAGCAGCACAACCCACCCGACTCCGACCAGGAGTCGGTCTGGGATTATCCGCGCCCGCCCCGCGTCGAAGACAGCGGCAGGCGTGTCCGCGTGATCTTCAATGGGGTGGTTATCGCCGACAGCACGAGGGCGAAGCGGGTGCTGGAGACCAGCCACCCGCCCGTGTATTACATCCCACCCGAAGATGTGAAGATGACGCATCTGCAAGTCACCACCCGCCACAGCTTCTGCGAGTTCAAGGGTCAGGCCAGCTACTATACGATCAGGGTGGGCGATAAGAGCGCGGCCAACGCCGCCTGGTTCTACCCCCAGCCCGCGCCCGGCTACGAGAGCCTGAAGGGGCAGATCGCCTTCTACCCCGCGCAGATGGAGGCTTGTTATGTGGACGACGAGCAGGTGCAAGCGCAGCAGGGTGACTTCTATGGCGGTTGGATTACCAGCAACATTGTTGGCCCCTTCAAAGGCGGCGCTGGCACGGTTGGTTGGTAACAAACTCGCGCAAATTGCTCAGGGATGTGGTACAACGGCACCGTCTACAGCGCTCATACCATCGGCTGTATGCCCGGCATCACTGTTACCGACTGCATCCAGAGGACTGAAGTCTGGGGACTGAGGACTGAGTTAAAACAAGGCAACCCCATAGCCCGAACGCTATGGGGTTGCCTCTTTTCAATAAGACTTACACATTTGAGCAGGGCGAACAACGGTTCGCCCCTACAAAATGACCACACTTTGGTGGCAACTGCGTAGCCCTATTTCAATTCATCACATATCACTAATCACCCTGCCCTAAGTCTAGCCCGATTGACCACATCTCCTCCACATCGCGGCGCGAGTAGCATTGGAAGGCGACCATGGTGCGCGTGTTGGTGATGTCAGCCAGCGCGGCGAAGCGGCTGGTTACCACATCGGCCAGCGCGTCATACTCCTTCACCCGCAGGACTGCCACCAGGTCGTACTCGCCGGTTACGGAGTAGACCTCCTTCACTTCGTCAATCTCCAGCAATGCCTCTGCGGTCTGCTTGACCCGCTGGCGAGCGGTGTTGATCAGCACGATTGCGGTAATCACTCTTTCGCCTCCTCCTTGTCCTGCCAGTTCAGTACCCTGACCAAGTCGGTCAACTCGCCGCTGGCAAGCCCACTCTTGTTCACAATATAATCAACCAGGTTGTGGATCTGGTCGCGCTCCTCGGTGGAGGGTTCGCTGGCGCTGATCAGCACGAGCGGCAGCTTGCGGGTGCGCTCTACCGCCCGCACCGCCGATGCCAGGCGCAACCCGCTGCCATCGATGATATTCAGGTCAATAATCAGCAGGCTGGGGGTGGCCTGGTTAATCATCGCGGCTGCCTCGGCCAGGTTGCTGGCACCGACCACGATATGACCTTCGCGCCTCAGCATCGTGCTGATAATATCGCGGGCATCGTTATCGTCGTCCACCACGATGATAGGCTTGACCCCCACCTGCGGCGTAGCGGTTTCGGCGTTTATCTGCCAGTTGTCCACTATGTTTGCTTCGAAGGTGCCGGTCTGGATCGGGGTCATCACCAGCATCGGTCGCGCTTCGGCTTCGGCATCGGAGCCGTGCGCCAGTTCGCCGGTTTGCAGCGAGGGCATCATTCGCAATGAGCGCGGCGCGCTGGGGGTGGCTGGTGCCTCGGGCTCAGCGAAGGATACGGGGGTTAGCGTAGCCTCACTAAGTAGCAATTCCTCGGCACGGTTGGCGCTGTTCTCGTTGCCATCATCCTCGCCCGACAAGCGCAGATCGCCACTAGGCAACTTCAGAGTGTTACCCATAATGCGGGCGGTCTCCCAGTCCACCTGCCCGATGCGCCGTGTCTCTTCGCGCCAAACCGCCTCCTCGATGATGCTGCGCTGCGTCTGTGGCTCGACCAGCGGCAGGGTGACGGTGAAGGTACTGCCCTGACCCAAACCCTTGCTCCACACCGCCACGGTGCCACTCATCATATTCACCAGACGGCGGGTGATCGCCAGCCCCAGGCCAGTGCCGCCATGTTGTCGCGTGGCCGAGCTATCTACCTGGCGGAACTCGTCGAAGATGTCCTGATAGTCGCTCTGCTCCAGCCCGATACCGCTATCCACCACCACTATTGCCCACAATTCGGGGTTGACCAGCCTGATCTTGACCGTGACCTCGCCTGCCTCAGTGAACTTGACCGCGTTCGCCACCAGGTTGAGCAACACCTGCTGCAAGCGCAGCTGGTCGCCGACCAACTGGCGCGGCAGCAGCGGGTCAATCTCGTAGGTTAGGGCCAACGCCTTCTGCTGCGCCTGAGTCTCCACCATGCTGAGGGCGATATCCACCACTTCGCGGGGGGAGAACGCCTGATTGTTCAACTCGAAGCGACCCGACTCAATCTTTGCCATATCGAGGACATCGTTGATCATCTGCAAGAGGTTGCGAGCGTTGCGCTGCACCTTGTTCAACGCGCCCGCTTGCTTCTCGCTCAGGTCGCCGTATACCCCCTGCAGCAGCACGTCAGAGTAGCCGATAATCGAATTGAGGGGGGTACGCAGTTCGTGGCTCATGTTTGCCAGAAACTCGCTCTTCAGCTTGCTCACGGCGGCCAGGCTCTCATTGGCAATCTTCAGGTCGGTGTAGAGTCGCGCCGTTTCCATTACGGTCGAAGCCTGGCCCGCGAACAAGGTCAGTAGCCGCTCGTCGCTTTCGTCGAAGATGCGCTCATCGCGCTTGCCTACCACATCCAGCACACCAATCAGCTCACCTTGCTTGCTCAACAATGGCACGCCGACTACTGCGCCGAACTGCATCCCATCGTAGCGGGCGGCGTGCCCCTGCCATTTGGTGTAATCGTTGACCCTCATGGCGCGGCGGTTGGCCGCCACCCGCCCGGCCAGCCCCTCGCCGATGTTCAAGGTCGCGCCCACCTGGTCGGGGATCATGTTGTAGCAGCTCACTACTTCCAGGCGACCATGGGCGCGGTCGTGCATATAGATGGTGCCACTATGCGCGTTGAGCAACTTGACCGCCCGCTGAGTAATAACCGGCAGCAGTTGCCACAGGTCACGATGGTTGACGATGTCGTTGACGGTGCGGTAGAGGATCTCCTGCTCTGCTGCGCGCTGCTGGGTCTCGCGGAACAGCCGCGTGTTGTCCACCGCCTTGACCAGATAATCGCTGAGGATGTCGAATACTTGTAGCTCGTCGCCCACCAGCGGTGCAGTGGGTTGGCTGTTGCCCGCAACCACCACGCCAATCAGCTTGCCACGACTGACCAGCGGGATGAGGATACCGCTGTGCAGGCGCAGACGCTGCAGCAGGGTTGCGCTCAGCGGGCTGCTGTCGCGGTTGCACCAGATGGCGCGACGCTTGACCGTGAACATAGCCCAGTGCGATGCCTCGTCCTTGATGCTGATCCGCAAGCTCGGCTTACTCTCCTCTTTGCCTCGTTCTGCGCCGACCTCGGCGAGTAGCTGCTCGCCATGGCTCAAGAGGATGGCACTGCGCTCGAAGCCGAAATCCTGCACCAGTGCGTCGGCCATCGCTTGCAGCATCTTGCGCTGCTGGAAGATGCTGCTGATGCTCTCGGTCACGTGCTGCAAGCGCAGCATCGGCTGCTCCTGGGCGGCCAGTTGCGTGTTGGCGCTGCCCAGTTCCGCTACCTGCCGCTCCATATCCTGGTTGCGCTCATCCAGCTCGGCATAGGCGGCTTGCAGGGCGTAGTGTTCGTCGCGCAGACGGCGCTGGTGGCGGGCGGCTTTTATTGCCATCGCCACCATATCCATTAGCGGGTTGAGCAGGCGCAGATCAGCAGGGCTGTACGAATCGGGAACGCAGCTCTCCAGGTGCAACACTCCGCCAATTTCGCCATCGATGAACAACGGCACGGCGACGCGCGAGTGTTCGGCGGCCACTTCCTCCTCGCCATTAGCGCGGATGATACTGACATAGCTCGGCACGCGACTGGTGTTGGTGATGAAGCGTGGGCGGCCCGTGTTCACCACCTGGTAGATGAGGCCGCGCTCCTCGCTGATCATCCGCGCCAGCGTTTCGCCATCTGCCTCCATGCCGCACTGCGCGGCGATGTACAACTCCCCAGTGTTCGGATCGCGCAATACCAGGCCCGCGTGGTCACAGCTTACCATCTCGCTGACCCGCAGCAGCAGCTTTTGCAGCGTGCTTTCTATATTGTAGCCGTCGTCAAGCCGACCGTGCCTGATCATTGAGGGGGCTGTCATGACTAATAGTTTAATCCCTGGCTGGCGCTTTGTCAATAACCTTGCCCTAAATAAGTGGGTTACGAGTTATTGAATAAGCGTTGGGGCGAACCGTTGTTCACCCTGGTCAGGTATGCAAAAACGTTACGCACACGCGCCCGGCTACCCTGGCTTGCCAAACCCAACGCTATCAGTTATGATAAAGCAGGAAGCCTAACCCGGAGGAGCGTAGCATGGATACCGGTGCGCCAATCGTCCGCCGCAGCAAGCTGATGGCCCTGCCCGATGCAGTGCGTGAGCTAATCCCCAACCCCTGCCCGCTGCTAGCGGTGGGTGGGATGCATATGCACAACGCACCGATGACGCTGGTGCGCGAAGTTGTGCGCCAGGGTATCCACATCGAGCGGCTGCTGACCAGCCCCTCGGCCAGCATTCAGGCCGATTTGCTGATTGGCGCGGGACTGGTGGACGAGGTGATCACCAGCTACATTGGCTTCGAGTATCTCGGCCTTGCGCCCTCGTTTCGGCGGGCTGTGGAGAGCGGCAGCTTGCGGCTGATCGAGGTGGACGCGCCGCTGATCAGCTTCGGTCTACAGGCGGCCGCAGCCGGGCAGCCTTTTGCCACCTTGCCGCCTGGCTTGGAATTGTCGGATGTTCCCGCCGCTAGCCCCGACTTCTATAAATGGACTACCGACCCATTTACCAGCGCTCCCGTGCTGGCAGTTCCCCCCTTGCGCCCCAACGTGGCCCTCATTCATTGCCAGGAGGCCGACGGTTTCGGCAACGCCCTGTTCAAGGGTTCAGTGTTCACCGATCGGCTGATGGCCTTCGCCGCCGAACGTACTATTGTGCAGGTGGAGAACGTGCTGCGTACCGAGCGGCTCTACGGCATCAGCACCCAGGTCGCCATTCCCGCAGCGCTGATTACGGCGGTGGTCGAAGAGGCATTCGGTTGCCATCCCACCTCCTCGCATCGCTACTACAACCACGACGAGCAGCACCTGAAGGACTACCTGCGCCTGACTGCTAGCGAGGAAGGGATGCGCGGCTACCTGCAACGCTACGTCTACGAGCCAGCCGACAACCGCGAGTATATCGAACGCGCCCGCGCCGACGCGCCGGACAGCTTTACTAGCCCATCCCTTTAGAAGGTAGAAGGTAGAAGGTAGAAGGTAGAAGGTAGATTGGGGGTTTGTTATGGTTACCCAGGTACACAGCGGCACCGTATATGCGCCTTCGCAGGGGCGACTAA
Organism: Chloroflexota bacterium; assembly: GCA_025355955.1. Classification (GTDB taxonomy): domain Bacteria; phylum Chloroflexota; class Chloroflexia; order QHBQ01; family QHBQ01; genus QHBQ01. Next base: position 3,254 of record JANXYP010000330.1, on the reverse strand, counting down.
TCTTGCCCCAGATCGAGCGGCTGGCGCAGCAGATTGCCACCCGCTTCGACCCTGAGCGTATCTACCTGTTCGGCTCCTACGCCTACGGCCAGCCTACGCCCGACAGCGACGTTGATCTGATGGTGATTATGGTGGCCGACGACGTGCTGCAGCAAGCCAGTGCGATCCGCGCTGCGGTGGACTTCGACTTCCCGCTGGACTTGCTGGTGCGTACCCCTACCTACTTTGCCGAGCGGCTGGCGCTGGGCGATTTCTTCATCGAGCAGATCACATATCATGGCAAGGTGCTATACGACAGCGGGCGTTCGATAGTCGCCGCTGCGATTGCCCATTCGCCGGTACAAGGGCCGCAATACGAACAGGTAGGAAGTGCATACTTGAACAAACTAACCGCTGAGTGGGTAAAGAAAGCCGAGCATGACCTGCTGCAAGTGACACTTGACTTGCAGTATGGCAATGGTGAGCTTGATGATGGTGTTTGCTACCACGCCCAGCAGTGTGCCGAGAAGTATTTCAAGGCATACTTGCAGGAGCATGGCGCGCGTTCCGGCAAGACCCACGAGTTGGAGGCGCTGCTGGCGCTCTGCCAGAGGGTAGATGTCAGCTTTGCCCAATTGCAAGGTGCGGTGACGGGTAAACTGAAAGATTATGCGGTTGACCCGCGCTATCCCGGCACCGACCCCACTCCGACCGAGGCCCAGGATGCCTACCAGAACATGATGCAAATCCGCGCCTTCGTACGCGCCGAACTTGGCATTTGAGTTGCCTGTTGCGCCAGGTCGAACCACGGTTCGCTCTATAGGCATCAAGTTAAGAATGTTGGGGATGAGCGCGGGGGTCTAGGGGTTAGCCGCTAGCTGCTGAAGTGTGAATATGCCAATCGTAATCAGCGTGGCTAGCGCAGTGGTCAGGCTAGGGGTGCAGCAAACCTGCAGCATTGCGGCAGGGCAGCAGCTGGGGGCTGAACCCCCAGACCCCCAGAGAGCCATCACCATTAGGCTCAAATCAGCATGATGTAGGCTGCTGTTTCCTTAGCTTGATGCCTATGAGCGGACCACGGTTCGCCCCTACAACAATTGGCTACTGCGCCAGGTCGAACCACGGTTCGCCCCTACAACAATTGCCTGCTGGGCCAGGTCGAACCACGGTTCGCCCCTACGACAAACCGTCTTTAACCTTTAATCATTGGACTCAAAAACTATGGGCCAACCACTTAGCCTATTCGGCACGAACCCTCAGCGGGAGCCGGAATATACCATCGGTGAGATACTCGCCTACATCCTGGCGCTAGAGTTGCGAGACGACGATGTGGCGCTGACCGGCGCGAACAACATGATGCCCGTCGCCGCTTGCCGCCTGGCCCAGCTTACCCATGCCCCCAATCTCACCTTTATCGGCGGCGGGGGTGGCGCGATCAACTCACTGGTCGAGCCACTGGTCGCCTCGTCGTGCGACTATAGCTACCTGGCCGCTGAGGCCACCATTGCTCTACCCGACCTGATTACCCTGCAGGGACGGCCCGGCTTCGTCACCGTCTTCTTCGCGGGCGGGATGCAGGTTGACCAGTATGGCAACTGCAACCTGTCGAGCATTGGCTCCGACTGGCAGCGGCCCATCCTGCGCGGCCCTGGCGCGGCCAGCCTGCCGTTCATGTCCCGCTTTGGCCGCACCATTATCTATCTGGCCGCCCACACCAGCCGCATCTTTGTGCCAAAGGTGGACTTCTGCACCGGCCCCGGCTTCCTCTCCGGCCCGGAAGCATACGCCGAGGCGCAGGTTAATATACATAGCCCGCAAGGCACATTCCCCCGCCCCACCCCGCTCACCTCCACTGGCCCGGTACTGGTCGCCACCCCGCTCTGCCTGATGGACTTCGATGCCGCGACCAAGCGGATGCGCCTGCGTTCACTGCACCCCGGCGTTACCCTCGAACAGGTGCAGCAGAACACCGGCTTCGACCTGCTCATCCCCACCGACGTGCCAACCACCCCCATCCCCCCCCCCGCAATCGTGCGCCAGATGCGCGCCTTCGATACCGAGCGGCTGCTGCAGCAGCCGCCTTATGGCAAAGGCAAATAAACCACCCTTTCAGATGAAGCGAATCGCTGGCCCTTGACTAATATAGTCAGGGGCCAGTATATGGTTGAGGTAGCAAAGTAGAAAGGGTAAATACGATGAAACGCAGCGAGATTGGGTTTATCGTCTCATTCGCGTTGCTGGCGATACTAGCAACTAGCGGTGCAAGCGGCAACGCCAGCGCCAAATCAGCAGTAGTGGTCAGTCCCCCTACTAACGGCACATCAGGCAAATTGGCAACCAGCGCCTCAGCCAACCGTCCGGAGGTTGCCCAGGCACCCGCCTGGCATAATCCCTATCCTGATTATAACGCGATCAAGATGGTAAGCGCCACCAGCGGCTGGATTGTGGGGCAGGGTGGCGACATCAAGCATCTCTACAACGGTGGCTGGGGTGATTATCCCAGCCCGGTTACCAACACACTCTATGCTGTGGATGTGAACGGCAGCGACGGCTGGGCGGTGGGCGCGAACAACACCATCCTACAACTGGTCGGCACCGACTGGCAGGTGGTCGCCAGCCCCGCGCCGCTGACAACTACTTTGGTTGATGTCAAAGTTGCCGCCCCTGGCGAGGCATGGGCGCTCGGCGACAATCAGTATTACCATGACGCGCCCTCGGTAATCTTGCACTACAGTGGCGGAGCATGGTCGGTAGTCTCTACCCCAGTCGTGCCGAGCAGCATCAGCCTCAACCAGATGTCCTGTGGCAGCGCCACTGATTGCTGGGTCGCGGGTCATAGCAACAGCGCGTACCACTACAGCAGCGGTAACTGGTCGGCGGTTACGCTACCCTTCACCAACACCAGTATCTATCCAATCAGCATCTATATGCTCAACGCCAATGAGGGTTGGATGGGACTCTATGATGGCGGCGGTGGGTCTAACAGTACGATCCTGCACTACAGCGGCGGTCAGTGGCAGTTTGCCAGTCTCGACTCTGCTTCTCGCTCCCGCCAACTGGCAGCGGACGAGCCAGCTGGCGGTTGCGGCTCATACACCCGCGTTAGTGGTGTCATCTCCTTCGTCAGCAGCGATTACTACTCCACTGGTGATCAGGGTTGTATGCCGCTGACACAGACACCTTTCTTCAACCATAATGGCGCTCAGATTGGCTCACCTGATAACTTCGTCAACGGCCTATCGGGAGTGGCGGCCAATGATATCTGGGTAGTAGGC
>JANXYP010000324.1 GCA_025355955.1 Chloroflexota bacterium | reverse complement strand
TCAATCCAGCCGTCCTGTGGCTTGAGGCTGGATTCGACCGGCACGTGCTTGTGCTTGTCGCCCTTGCGCGTCTGCCACAGGTGCATGGCTTCCACATAGGGTTGCAACTGGCGGGCATCTTCGAGGTAATCGGTGTTGTATTTCAGGCTGTGCTTGTAGAGGTGGCCGCTATCCAGGCAGCAACCCAGCCCTGGGTTGGCGGCGAACATCGCGGTGAAGTCGGCGATGCTGTGGAAGGTCTCCGCCTTGCCGATGTACTCGACCAGCAGCGGCACATTATAATACTCGCCAAGTTGCGCCAACTTACGGCCAATCTGCTGCGCCAGGGTCGGCCCGTCACCCACCGCCGGGGCGTTGTCCGCATCGGTCAGGTGGATGACCATGTACCTTGCGCCCCACCAGCCCGCCAGCTTGAGGTTGTGTTCGAGCAGGCTCAATGCAGCGTTTCGCAGTTGTGGGTCAGGGCTGAGGAACATCCCGGCGCGGGGTGGGTGTGGATACCAGGGCGGCACGGTAAGGGGGAAATGCACGCTGAAGGGGATGGTGAGGTCGCGTAGCTGGGCCAGTGTATCCTCAACTCGCTCCTCGGTGAGGCTGGCAACCTCGACGTTATGCACGCCGGGGTTGATTACATCGCGCTTGGCGGCGCGGCGCTCCATGTAATCAGCGAAGCTATAGTTTGGCGGGAGGTACATGGTTAGCGGATGGCCTCAGAAGCAATGGCCTTGTTCAACTCGTCGGGGCCAATGCCGAACAGTAGCACATGATTGATCAGAAACGATGGGGTGCCGTGCAGCTTCTCACTGTCGCCCGCCTTGATTGCATCTTGAATCTGGGCATCGTATTTGTTGGCCTGCACGCACTGCATCAGCTTGCCTGGGTCAATGCCGACCTGGGTGGCGTATTGCTTCCACAGCGTGTTCTCGTCGCCTTTGACCCAGGCATCCTGGTTGGCAAACAGCACGTCGTGGAACGACCAGAACTTGCCCTGCTCGTTGGCGCAACGCCCCGCTTCGGCGGCCTTCAGCGCCTTGGGGTGGAGGCTGGGTAGGGGGTAGTCCATCCACACCTCGCGCACCTGGTTGGTGTCAACATACTTGGCCTTGAAGTCCGGCTCGGCCTGCACCGCATAGTCGGAGCAGCTGGAACACTGGAAGTCGCCAAACTCGGCGAACACAACTTTGGCGGTGGCGCTGCCACGACTGATGCCCTTGTCGGCCACCTGTTGGGCGGAAATTAGCGCGTCGCCCTCGCGGCGTTGGTTGTTGCCGCTGATGAAAGTATAGAGGACGAACCCGCCGACCACTACCAGCAGCCCCAGCAGAGCGTAAAAGTAGATCGGTACGCCGCGCGGCCTCACCGTGGTGCGGCGCGGCGGGTTGCCCGTCGCGCCCTTCGCTGCCCGTGTCACGTTTTGACCTTTGAGGCTGCTGGACTGCTGACGTTTTGGACGATTGCTTGCTGCCATGTTCTCTCCTGAATAGTGTAAAGGGCGTAGTTTCGATGGGTGTTGATGCCTGGCGAGTTTTCCCCTCACCAAACCTACCCACAGGGAACCCACAAGGGGTTTCCCCGCTGGGGAGAGGCTTTTTGCTTTGGTTGCTCCAGTAGGCGTTGGTATGGGGCGAGTTCTCCCCTCACCAAACCCACCCACAGGGAACCCACAAGGGGTTTCCCCGCTGGGGAGAGGCTTTTTGCTTTGATTGCTTAGATGAGCGTTATTGGTATGGCGAGTTCTCCCCTCACCAAACCTACCCACAGGGAACCCACAAGGGGTTTCCCCGCTGGGGAGAGGCTTTTTGCTTTGGTTGCTCCGGTAGGCGTTGGTGCGTTTGACCGGGGCGGATGAAATCCGTCCCTACACCATGACAACATCATTTACCCTTTACCCTTTACCCTTTACTTCTTGCCAGCAATCCCCGGGCTGGTCATCGCGTGGGGGTCGAGGATGGCTTCGAGTTGGTCATGGGGCAGGATCTGTTGCTCGTAGGCAAGTTCGCGCACGGTGCGGTTCTCGCTTACCGACTGCTTTGCCAACGCCGCCGCCTTCTCGTAGCCGATGTAGGGCGCGAGTGCAGTCGCCAACCCGCTGCTGTGTTCCACCAGATACTCGCAGTGTTCGACGTTGGCAGTAATGCCCACAATGCAGAAGTCGGTGAAGGCGCGTACCGCGTTCTTGAGGATGGTCAGCGACTCCAGGGTGTCGAAGGCAATCATCGGCATCATCACGTTTAGCTCAAGTTGGCCCGCCTCGGCGGCCAACGCCACCGCCAGGTCGTTGCCGATCACGTGGTAGCAAACCTGGTTGAGCATCTCGGCCATCACCGGGTTGACCTTGCCGGGCATGATGCTGCTGCCTGGCTGCACTGGCGGCAGCACAATCTCGCCGAAGCCGGTGAATGGGCCGCTGGACATCAGGCGCAGGTCGTTGGCAATCTTGTTCAGGTCAATTGCCAGCCCGCGAATCGCCGAACTGAACTCGGCCACCCCGCCCATGCTCTGGGTGGCTTGCACCAGCATCTCCGCACCGCGCAGGTCGAAGCCGGTCAGCTTACGCAGGTTCTCGACTACTGCGATGATATAATCTGGCTCGGCGTTCAGTCCGGTGCCAACTGCGGTTGCGCCGATGTTTAGTTCCTTAATCGCCTCGCTGCCTCGCGCCAGCCGCTCGCTGGCCCGCTTGATGGTCAGGGCATAGGCAGCGAACTCCTGGCCGAGGCGGATCGGTACGGCATCCTGCATATGGGTGCGCCCCGACTTGAGGATGGTGTCAAACTCTTTCGCCTTCGCTTCCAGCGCGGCCTGCATATGCGCCAACGAGTCCTGCAACCCCGTCAATACATCCAGCATCGCGATCTTCATGCTGGTGGGGATCACATCGTTGGTGCTTTGCGCCATGTTCACATCGTCGTTAGGGTGGACGATGCTATAATCGCCGCGCTGGCCGCCCAGCAACTCGATGGCGCGGTTGGCTAGCACCTCGTTGCTGTTCATGTTGTGGCTGGTGCCTGCGCCCGCCTGGAACACGTCCACTACGAAGTGGGCGAGATGCTTGCCTGCCAGCACCTCGTCGGCGGCAGCGATAATCGCGTCGGCCTTCTGTTTGGGCAAGCGGCCCGTGCCAGCGTTCGCCATCGCCGCCGCCTTCTTCACCGTCACGGTGGCGCGGACGAAGGCAGGGTGCGGCCCCAGCCCGCTGATAGGGAAGTTCAGCCTTGCCCGCGCCGCCTGCACGCCGTAGTAAGCATCCTGCGGTACATCGAAGTCTCCCAGTGAGTCATGCTCACGGCGCATTGCGCTGCCATCGAACTTACCCATCGCGCTGCCGATATAAGGCTGCTGCAATGTAATCTTCTCTTCGCTCTCCATTGAGTTTAGTAACCCTCCTGAATGTTGGTGCGTTAATAATGTTATACTGGTCTGCAAGGGATTATAACATATGGGCGTGGGGATTTGTAGGAAGGAGCGGGTATGCGAAACCTAGCAAAAGGTTGCATCATGGTGAATGTAGGAGCGTTGCTGCTGCTGCTCGTTGGCTGCGATAGTGAGGCTGACCACATTGCGCGAGCCAGCTTGCTCAAGCGTGCAATTGCTAATATGCAGGTGCTGAAGAGTTATCACATTGATGAGCAAATCAACATGGGCATAGCACACGATCTGATAAGCGGTGATGTTGACCAGGTTCATAGTAGATCGAGCATTACTGATGAACACATATCCGAGGGAGGAGTTGACGATATTTATCACTCCATCCAGATTGGCAAGAGGATATACTCGGATTCAGGATGCGGCCAGCTTTCAGTTTCTGATACCCCCGGAGATGCCAGCAATGTGGCAAATATGTCCAGAGCATCATTCTGGAACACATTTACGCCGGAGCTTCTAGACAGAATTAGCGGCAGTATAGGCGACGGCGCTCCGCCCACAGAGCAGATTGATGGCATACCCACTCGTCACCTTACCCTTAGCGGATTGGAGCTACCTCCGCCATCCATTTATGTGACTGACACTCGTAGCCTCGCGGCGATAAAAGTTGATCTGTGGATATCCAGCGAAACCACTCCGACGGTGCGCGAGCTAAACTATACTTACCCACCGGACCCAAAATCGGTCTACCCAACCAGCCACGACACCCTCAAGTGGAGCAAGTTCAACCAGCCGCTAAATATCCAACCGCCAGCGCAAGTGGCTGTCTGCCCAACCTTCCAACCCACCCCGTCCGGCCCGCCATACGTCGCGCCCACCCCAGTGCCAACCCCGACAGGTTGACGCTTGCGCCTATCTCGGTTAAAATCTGTCTATCAGAGTAACGAGGAGGGAAGCTATGAGCGCAAACCAGCATGAGACTGCGAACCCGCTGGAGACCGCCAGCTACGAGGAAGTGATCAAAGTAATTCAGCACTGGCCGCCCAGGCTGCGTACCACTTTGATCAGAGACGTTGCCGATATGCAGTTGGGTGCAGAAGAGCCGTCGCGCCGCAAAGATGACATTTTGGCGCGGGTAATGGCTCGTCCTGATGCTGGCCTGCCTGTGCCAACGGATGATGAAGTGGAGCAGTGGATGGAGGAGCATCGCACGGAGAAATACGGATGATGAACGTGCTTTTCGACACTAACATAATCCTGGATGGGTTGCTCAAGCGTCAACCCTGGGCTGAAGATGCCCGCCTTGTATGGCAGGCTAGCACTGATGGAAAGATTCGCGTCTACATAGCCTCGCTCTCCCTGGTTACTGTCTTCTACGTCTCAGTGAATCAACTTAAGCCCAGGCTGGGCCGTGCTGATGCGGTAAAGCGTGCTTATGAGGACGTACAGATCTGCCTTGATGCCTTCCAAATCTGCACTGTTGAGCGCCAAACTCTGGAGCAGGCTCTAACGCTGCCCCGCGAAGATTTTGAGGATAATGTGCAAGCGGCTTGTGCGATCGCAGCTAATATTGATGCAATCATCACCAGAGATGTAAAGTTTAAGGGCGGGCCGATGAAAGTGATGACCGTCACTGCATTGATAAAGCAACTGAAGCTGCACTGATAAAAGGAGATTGCTTGACCCACCACCACCACCACCTAGTGCCAGCCCTGCTGCTCACCCTGCTGCTACTCGCCGCCTGCGACAGCAACGCTACACCTACGCCCGCGCCCAGCCTGCCCAGCGTCGAGTTGTTCAAGCAGGCGCTTGCCAACATGAAGGCGCTCAAGAGCTACCATATCGACGAAACTGGCAGCGTGGCCGGGGTGAAGGTGGCGCTCAGTGGCGACTTCGATGTTGCCAACCAGCGCTATAGCGACCATGAGACCTACAACTCGAGCAGCGGGCAGCAGCTTTATGATGTAATCATTGTCGGCGGCGATCGTTACACCAGGGATCGCAGTAGCGCGGCCAACGCGGTGTTCAGCAAGGATACCTCCGGCAGCAGCGACCTCGCCATCGTCAGCCTCAGTGGGATGTGGGCCAAGCCGCAGCAGGCGGATATAGACAAGGCCACCGCCGCGCTCCGTGCTGGCAACCCATATACCGAACAGATTGACGGTGCGGACACCCGCCACCTGGTGTTGCCAAGCAGCGCCATCCCTGGCCTCAGCTTCATCGCCAACGCCGACCCAACTAATAGCAACATTGACCTGTGGCTGTCCACCGATGCCACCCCCACCGTGCGGCAGTTGCGCCTCAGCGGCAACCTGCAAAGCGGCGCGGGCAGCTTCGACCTCACCCTCAAGTGGAGCCAGTTCAACGCCCAGTTTAGCATAACTGCGCCGCAGACCAGCAAATAAGGCAGTGCTGAGTGCTGAGTGCTGAGTGCTGAGTGCTGAGTAGTAGGGGCGAACCGTTGTTCGCCTAGTTCAGACTTCAGTACAAGCTACAATCGCCCAAAGGAGCAACCATGCCCGACCAGCCGAATGACCACAATCAACCGCCCCGCCCGCCTCGCCGCGATGAGGGAGCAGCATCGACCCGCTCACCGCGCAAACGCGACGAGGATGCGGCTCCCCGCCCACCCCGCCGCCCACGCAAACGCGATGAGGGTGCAGCATCAACCCGCCCCACGCATCGCAGCGAAGATGCGCCTTCCCGCCCGCCGCGCCGCGCTGGTGGTGGGGCGACACGACCTACGCGGCCCGGCGCAGGCAAACCAGCCCGCCCTAATGCGGGTCAGCCATCCCACCTCGGCTTCCGTCACAAGCGCGAAGCGCGCCCCACTACCCGCCTCGCCAACGAAGGTGCGCTTTATGAGCGTTACCACATGGACCCGCAGTGGGAGACGATTCAGGAAGCCGCCCAACGCACCCTCGTGCTTATCAGCCGCCTCCTGCTGGAACGCATCGCCACCGCTGGCTGGCAGGTGGTTGCTAACCATCGCACCGACGCGCCCGATTACCTGTTTGGCTTCGATAACACCTGGACGCTAAGCAGCCCTGATGGCAGCCGCACGGTAGATTTCTCCCCAGAGCAGAGCTACCGCGACCTGCTTTACCTTGCCGCCTCTTATCAGACCAACCCCGATGAGCCGGAACTCGATCGCCAGGCGATCAACAGCTTCGCCGCGCTGGAGCAGAAGGCCACGCTGATCGCCCGCCGTCGGGTCAACGACCTGACTGCTGAGAGCCAGGGCTAAAGGACGCAAAAAGATGAGGGATGGCTTGATTAGCCATCCCTCAATTATATTGGTCGGGGCGAGAGGATTTGAACCTCCGACCACCTGAACCCCATTCAGGTGCGCTACCGGACTGCGCTACGCCCCGTTATTGCCTGCTTGTTTCCCTACACCAGTGATTATATCAGATATTATCGGATTTGGCAAGCCCTAATCTCATATTGGGTGGGTTACGAGTTATTGGGTAAACGTAGGGGCGGGCGGTGGCCCGCCCTGGTAAGCGAGATACCCAGCCAATAACTTGTAACCCACGCTCTCACATTAGATAAAACGCCTCCATGCGATGGCGGTTGACGACCAATAGGTCGAGGCTGCGTGGCGGGGTCTGCGGCTGGCTCAGAAAGTAGAGATTGGCGTTAGTTAGTGGCAGGTAATCGTCCTGCAAGATCTCCATCATTTCCACCAGGTTGAGGCCCGCACGGATGTGGAAGTAACCGAGTGCGGCGTATGGCCCGAACGCGACAAAGCACGCCTGCGCCTCCTTCTTGATGCGGTACTCGGCGGCATTGAACGAACGCGGCGCGGTTGCTTCCTTAAACATAGTGGCGCACAATACCGACAGACGCGGCACGATGATGTCGTATTGCCCATCCTGTTCGCTGGGCGGGCGCTCCGCAGGCTGGCTCAAGCCATTACGCACCACCAGGAAGGCGCGTTCCTTCTGGTTCAGCATATCGGTGAAGCGGCGGTAGGGGATCACATCCACGTAACCGCGCACCATCACGCGCTCGAAGTATAGTTCGCTGCCATGCGTGCCGCCCAGGGTTGCCAGGTCGCTCATTCTTGATACCTCCGCTGCAATCTTGCTTGTGCTGCGCTGAGTATAGGTCAGCCGCGCCGCCCTGTCAACCCCGCCCCTTGCGGTAGCATCGTAGGGGCGAACCGTTGTTCGCCCTGCGGTGGTTAGCTCCCTCACCAGGGCGGGCCACCGCCCGCCCCTACGTTTACCCTATAACTCGGATCACAATCCCTTGCCGCAGCATCGTAGGGGCGAACCGTTGTTCGGCCCGCGCCGTGCCACCGTATCAACCCCGCCCCTTGCCACAGCATCGTAGGAGCGAACCGTTGTTCACCCTCTGCCATAACCCGCGTCCTGTCAACCTTGCACAGAAGCCCACTTGCTGGTAGAATAGCTGTAGAACGGGCCACAACCACACGGCGGCCTGCTGGGAGGGGTAATGATCCAGACGATTGGCCTGAGCAAGAAGTTCGGCGATTTCCTGGCAGTTGATAATATAAACCTGACCGTCAATAACGGCGAACTGTTCGCCTTCCTCGGCCCCAACGGGGCGGGCAAGACCACCACGATTAAGATGATGGTGGGCCTGCTCAAGCCCAGTACCGGCCAGGTGTTGATTGATGGCCTCGACATTCAGCGCCAGCCGCTGGAGGCCAAGGCTCGCATCGCCTACGTGCCAGACGACACCTATCTGTACGAGAAGCTGACCGCCCGCGAGTTCTTGCGCTTCATCGCCCGCCTCTATCGCATCGACCCCAAGCAGGCCGAGGTCCGCGCCGATAGCCTGCTCGATTTCTTCAGCCTCAGCGATCGGGGCGATGACCTCTTGCAGGGCTACTCGCACGGCATGAAGCAGAAGGTGGCGCTGGCAAGCGCGTTGCTGCACGACCCGGCGGTGATTTTCCTTGACGAGCCAACCGTCGGCCTCGACCCCAAGAGCGCCCGCCAGATGAAGGACACCCTGCGCGGTCTGCGCGACAAGGGCGTAACCGTGTTCCTCACTACCCACATCCTGGAGATTGCCGAACAGCTTGCAGATCGGGTCGGCATCATCAACCAGGGCCACCTGATTGCGCTCGGCACCATGGATCAGCTGCGGGCGATTGATCAGAACAAGGATGTCAGCCTCGAAGATATATTCCTGCGGCTCACCCAGGAAGCCGAGGCCGAGGAGCATACTACCCCTGAGCCGGTTGGCAGCAGAAAGTAGCTAGCGAATGTTCGGTTATCTCGGTATTCTGATGGCGGCCCGCTGGCAGGTATTCTGGAATGGCATCAAGCACGCCAAGACGGGGCAGAAAGTTGGCATGGCCTTCGGCGTGGCGGCGGTGCTGCTGCTCATGGTCCTCAGCTTTCTGCTCGCCTTCGTCATCGGCAACTTGCCCAACCTGATCAAGTCCATCCCCGCCGATCGGCTCGGCAACCTGCCAGCCAATTTTAACATTAACGACCTGCGTGACTCGATTACCCACATTATCGTTTTCATTTTCGTCGGTGTCTTCATCATGTTGCTGTTCAGCGGTTTCGGCACCGCCCTTAGCAGCCTGTATCTCTCTGGCGACATGGAATTGCTGCTCGTCACCCCGATACCGATGCGGGCGGTGTTCGTTAGCAAGTTCATCACCGGACTAGCCTTCATCTACTTCCTGCTGCTTGGCTTCGGTCTGCCCTACCTGATCGGCACCGGCCTGGGTCTCGGCTACCACTGGTCTTACTATCCAATCGCCGTGCTGGCGGTGCTGGCTCTGCCGCTGGTGCCATCAGGGTTGAGTGCGCTGGCAACCGTTGCGCTGGTTCGGGTGCTGCCACCAGGTCGCATCCGCGAGATCCTCACCGTGGTTGGCGGCTTGATTGGCGTATCATTCTACCTGCTCGGCCAATTGCCCAGCCTGCTACGCGGCAATGGCCCGGTGTCCAGCAGCACCGCCGCGTTGGTGAGCCGCCTGGGAGGGATTGATTTGACCTTCCTGCCGCCCGCCTGGGGCGCGAACGCAATGCAGGCAGCGGGCGAGGCCAACTGGCCGCAACTGCTGTTCTGGGGCGCGCTCTACTTCGGTATCTCCATTGGGCTGTACATCGTCTGCTTGCTGGCCGCCGAGCGACTCTACTACTCCGGCTGGGCCAACGTCAACATCGTAGGCGGCAAGAGTCGGGCGCGGCTCAAGGCTGATCGCGCTCGTCGCGCCGCGCAGACTTCCGCACCCGTTGCATCCAGCAGCCCCATCATTGCCGCACCATTCAGCGGCAACGGCGTAGCGGCCAGCCCCACCAATCCCTCAGTCATTATTGCCGAAGCGCCAATGGCAATCGAGCAGCAGGTCCGCCCCCCACAGGGGCTACTGACGCGGGGCGCGTCCGCAATCCTGGGCAAGGATGCCACCATGCTGCGCCGCGACCCCACCGGCCTGACCCAACTGTTCTGGCCGATCGCGGTCTCGGTGGTGTTCATGCTGCAAATCAATCAGGCCACCGGCTCTGGTTCCGGCCCTAACCTGGGCGGGGGTACCTACCGCCAGTTTAGCAGCATTATTAGCAGCCTGCGCTTCCTCGGCCCCACTGCAATTGTGCTATTCGCCAGCAGCGGCATTGGCGCTTACTTCGGTATTAGCGCGTTCAGCCGTGAACGCAAGGCCATCTGGATGCTGAAGACTGCGCCAGTACACGTCTGGTCGTTGATACTCGGCAAGTTCATTGTTGCCTACGCCCCGCTGGCCCTGTTCGGCATCACGATGAGCATCGCCTATGGTCTGGTCTCGCACTTCGACCTGGTTACTCAGCTTGCTTCCACCGCCACCGTGCTGCTGCTCGGCCTGGGCTTGACTGGCATCACCGTTGGCCTGGGCGGCATCGCCCCGCGCTTCGACTGGGACAACCCGCAGCGGCAGAACAGCACCGCCGCCGGTTGCCTCTACTTCCCCCTGTTCATCCTCTACGCACTGCTGGCGGGTGGGGCATTGCTTGGCGGCGTAGCCCTGGGTGCGTACATCAGCACGCCCTTCCCGGTTTTCGCCATCGCGGGCGTGCTGCTTAGTGTCGCCATTACCGTGACTGCCATCTGGCTGCCGCTGAAGATGGCCGCCGACCACTTCGAGCAAATGGAAATCTAACCTCAATTATGAATGTTGAATTTTGAGTGCTGAGTTAATGACGTTGCACTCGATTGAACCCATATCTCTAACTTCAACTCAAAACTCAAAACTCAAAACTCAAAACTAATGATCAGTGACATCCTAACCCTACTATCGGTGCAACGCACCGCCGCGTTCAACAACTGGAAATGGGCCAACCAACGACAGCGGCTCATCTTCGGCGGGGCGGCGGCGTTCGGCGTGTTGCTGGTGGTCGGCAACCTATTTTTCGCTTTCCTAATTGTCAACCTGCCCAAGCTGCTCTCCCATATCAACCTGAATAACGCCAACATCCAGGCGGTGGTTGGCAGCCTCAACCTGAACGGGCTGGTGGGGCAGGTGCTAAACTTCTTCTTCATCGGAGCGTTCGTCTTCCTCCTCTTCGATGCGATGAGTAGCGCGTTGCCTAATCTGTACCAGGCCAATGACCTTGCCCTGCTGCTGTCCTCGCCGCTGCCGACCGAGGCGGTGTTCAGCGCCAAGCTACTATTCGGTTTGCTGCGCCCCTACCTGCTGCTGTTCGGCTTCGGCCTGCCCTACCTGGTAGGGGTAGGCCTCGGCCTGGGCTACGGTGCGGCTTACTATCTATTTATCATCTTCGCCTTGCTGCTGCTGCCGCTGATCCCAGCCGGACTGGGTGCGCTGCTCACCGCCGCGCTGGTACGACGTATCCCCGCATACCGTCTCAGCGAGGCGTTGGAGGTGATCGGCGGCATCATCGGCTTGGGGCTGGCAGGCGTGATTGTGGTGTTGGGCCTACAGGCCAACAGCGGCCAGGCGGCAGCCACCAGCGGGCTGATTAGCGCCAGCGCCAGCGCCAACAGCTTCGGTTGGTTGCCCACCAGCTGGGCGGTGGCCGCGCTGCAGGGTGCTGGCACGGGCGACTGGACTGCGCTGATCGGCTGGGGGCTGCCCTATCTGCTCATCGAGGTGGGCGTATTCGTTGTTTGCGCGATAATTGCCACCCGCATCTTTTATGCTGGCTGGGTGGGCATCAGCATCAGTGCGAAGTCGCACCGCCAAATCGCCCTACCCACCACGCCAGCGCAGAGCGCCGCGCAGGTGCTCGACACCATCCGCAGCCACACGGGGAAAGCGCTGCCGCCGCTAGGCGCGATTTTGCGAGCGGTGCTGGGCAAGGATGCCCAGGAGTTGCGCCGCGAACCGACTGCGATTATCCAACTGCTCGGCCCCACCCTGATCGGCCTGGTCTTTGTGCTGCAATGGCGCACCAGCGCCAATCTGCACGACCTCGATGCAGGCGTGCAGCAGCAGGCGTTCATCGTCTCCTGCCTGTGGATGCTGTTCCTCAGCAGCTTCTCTGCCGGGCTGTTCGGCCTCAACTCCTTCAGCCGCGAACAGAAAAGCATCTGGATACTCAAGCTCGCGCCGGTTAGCGCCAATCGCCTACTACTCGCCAAGTTTGCGCTCACCTATGCGCTGCTACTGGTCTTCGGCTGCAGCTTCAGCCTACTCTACGGTTGGGTAGCAGGCGCGGCGACCTGGCAGATGATCGGTTTCCTCTTCGCGATTGTGGTTGGGGGTATCGGCTCCGCCGCGATTTCGGTGGGGGTAGGTGCTATCGTGCCGCGCCTTAACGCGCCCACCCGCATCATCAGCCTCGCTGCCAGCGTGGTCTCACTCTTCCTGTTGATGGTCTACTTTATGAGTCTGCTCACCTGCGTCTACAGCGTGTACAGTTTCCATCTACTGCTCGACCCTATCTTTCCTCACAGTCCCTGGCCCGCCCGCCTCGTTGGTATCTTCATCGGCCTGCTAATTGTCCTCTTCTTTACCTTCGTTCCTCTCCGCCTCGCTCGCCGTCGCCTGGAGTTGCTTGAACTTTGATTACGCCGCGTAGTTACGATTGGCTTTGACACAGGGCGGCAGGGCGTATGCGATTCGCGCCTACACCATTCTAGCGCATTAACGCTAACTGAGGCTGTACTACTAATGGCTTTGACACAGGGCGGCAGGGCGTATGCGATTCGCCCCTACACCATTCTAGCGCATTAACGCTAACTGAGGCTGTACTACTAGCAAAATTGTATAACTCAAAACTCAGCACTGCCTCTACCGTCGCTTCGGCATGGTTGCGCCAAAGTAGAACAGCCCCACGCTGACCACCAGCATCACTGCGCCAATCCAGCCCCACAGCGGCTGGCCGGTCATGAAGCTGCGGTAGAGAAAGAATGTGTTGTCGAACGGCAGCAGATGGGTACCCTGGATCAGAAACACCAAGCCGCCCAGCAAACAGATGATGCCCAGCCCCAACAGAATATTACGCAACTTATGTCTCCTTGTATTGTCGCTAGTGAAGAACGACGCTACCCTGAGCATTGCTGGGTGGCGGCGTTTCTCCCCCAACCCCCGCTGGGGGCTTTTTGCCGCAATTTATCATTGCTACCCTGAGCATTACTGGGGGCTTTTTGCCGCAATTTATCATTGCTACCCTGAGCATTACTGGGTGGCAGCATCTCTCCCCCAACCCCCGCTGGGGGCTTTTTGCCGCAATTTATCACTGCTACCCTGAGCATAACTGGGGGCCTTTGCCGCAATTTATCACTGCTACCCTGAGCATTGCTGGGGGCGGCGTTTCTCCCCGAACCCCCGCTGGGGGCTTTTTGCCGCAATTTATCACTGCTACCCTGAGCATTACTGGGGCTTTTTGCCGCAATTTATCACTCACCACTCAGCATTGTCGTCCAATGGTACATCTAGTTGGCTGCAGATGAAAGTCCAGGTGTCGGTATATTCGGCGACCTGCTTGTAGAGCGGCTTGCCGATGCCGTGTCCCGCCTCCTCCTCCATGCGTAGCAGAATGGGATGATCAGATGTGCTGGCTGCCTGTAGCGCCGCCGCCATCTTGCGGGCGTGCAGTGGGTCTACACGGCTGTCGGACACAGCTGCATAGAGCAGCACTGCCGGATAGGGAGTGTCGGATCGGACGTGGTGGTAGGGCGAGTAGGCGTGTAGGTATGCGAACTGTTTAGCATCTTCTGCGCTGCCGTACTCGGGAATCCAGAAGCGGGCAATGCGGAACAGGTGGTAGCGGAGCATATCCAGCAAAGGAACGCCACACGCGACGGCACGGAACAACTCTGGCCGTTGCGTCACTGCCGCGCCGACCAGCAGGCCGCCGTTGCTACGCCCTTCGATCGCCAGCCGCTGTGGGTTGGTGTAGCCCTCGTCAATCAGATACTCGGCGGCGGCGATGAAGTCGTCGAACACGTTCTGCTTCTGTTCGAGCATCCCGGCGCGGTGCCAGTCCTCGCCGAACTCACCGCCACCGCGAAGGTTGGCGGCTGCATAAATCCCGCCCCGCTCCAGCCAGGCGAGGATGGTACGGGTAAACAAGGGGGTGCGGCTGACGTTGAAGCCTCCATAGCCGCTCAATACTGCGGGATGGTTGCCATTAAGCGCCAGGCCGTGCGGCGCAACGATGAACATGGGGATAGGCGTGCCGTCCTTCGACTTGTACCAGACTTGCTTGACCTCGAAGCGGCTACTGTCAATCGGCGCGTCCACTTTGGCCCACACCTTCAGCTCACCACTTTTAAGCTGATAACGATAGACGGTGGGTGGGGTAGTGTACGATTCGTAGCCAACGTAAACCGCCTCTCCATCCCACTCACCGCCCAGCGCGGTGACGCTGCCCAGCGGGGGTAGGGCAATCTCGCCTTCCCGCGTGCCGTCGAGTCGATAGATGCTAACGCTGGAGGTTACGTCGCGCAACTCGTCGAGGATGAGCCGTTCGCCCACAATGCTGAAGCCGACGATGGTAGCATCTTCGCGCTCGGCGATGATTTCGCGCCAGTGGATCCGCTGCGGGCGGTTCAAGTCAATGTCCATCACCCGGTAGTGCGGCGCACCCTGGTTGGTCAGCAAATAGAGATGGTCATGCAGGATTTCGCCATAGAATATTGCGTCGACCCCTTCGACGAGCGGGACGAACTGGCGATGCGGTTGGCTAAGGTCGCGCACATAGAGCGCACTCTGCGTCCAGCCGATGAACTCCATGACCAGCAACCAGCGACCGTCGGGGGAAAGCACAATGGAAGGTTGCTCGGTCATATCGCGGCCAGCGCCGAATAGCTTGGCATCGTTAAGCCAGTCGTCGCCGAGGCGGTGGTGAAAGATGTGCTGATGATAATTCTCCTCACCATCAGGCACATCGCCGAGCGCGGGATTGCGGGTGTAGTAGAAACCGCTGCCATCCATCTCCCAGGCCAGCGAAGAGTAACGGGTGTGGGGGATCTGCTCGGCCAGCCGCTTGCCGCTATCTACCTCCAGTACGTAGAGGGTACTCTTCTCGTCGCCGTGTTCGCTGTAGCCGTAGGCCAGCAGCTTGCCATCGACGGAGGGGTACCACCAGTCGAGCGCAACTGTTGCCAGCTCATGCACAGTGCTGGGGTCGAGCAGCACCCGCTCAGGGCCGTCTACGCCGTCGCGCATATAAAGCATGGGCTGGTTCTGCTCCCCCTCACGGCGGGTGTAGAAGTGACGTTCACCGCGCACTGCCGGGGTGCCAAGCGTACCGATGGCGATCAGCTGGCGCATCCTTGCTTCCAGCGCCGATCGCATCGGCACCGTATCAAGCACATGGCGGGTGTGCGTGTTCTGCGCCGCCATCCAATCGGCAACCTCGGCGCTGGCATCGTCCTCTAGCCAGCGATATTCGTCGCGGATCTCCTGCCCATGTAGCGTCTCTACTACGGTCTCCCGTTTGGTCGCGGGGGGAGTATGGGTTGCTATAGTCATAGTGTTCCTTGCACGTTGGTGTTTGTGCAAGTATAACCCAGCCCGGCAATTTAGTCAAAGTTGTAGAGTGTTATTATCAAATTGCAATGCGTGGCTGGTGCAGGAGTGGGCTACGCTCCCTTGGTATGCAACGGCAAAACGGTGAACTGCACCCCCATGGATCAGCATCCGCTGGGCTAAATATGTTATAATATCGGCGTTCATTCAGCATATGGGGCGCGGTTGCCTGCGCCCGCTTTACTCAGAGAGGAGAAAGTTGTTAGTTATGCACAACCAGAATTACATAGATGGCAAGTGGGTAGCCGCCCGTAGTGGCGCAACCTTCAAGACCATCAACCCGGCGACTGGCGAGGTGATCACCGAGGTGGCCCGCAGCAGCGTCGAGGATGTCAATCGCGCCGTCGAAGCCGCCGCCCGCGCCTACCCCAAGTGGCGGGCGATGCCTGCGCCTAAGCGCGGTGAGCTGCTTTTCCGCGTCGGCGAACTGCTGGTGCAGCGCAAAGAAGAATTGAGTCGGCTAGTCACCCGCGAGATGGGCAAGGTGCTGGCCGAGGGTCGTGGCGACGTGCAGGAAGCGATCGACATGACCTACTACATGGCCGCCGAGGGGCGGCGGATGAGCGGCTACACCGTTCCCAGCGAGCTGCCCAATAAGTACGCCATGTCGATCCGCGACTCGATTGGCGTGGTTGCGGCAATTACCCCCTGGAACTTCCCGGTTGCGATCCCTAGCTGGAAGATTACCGCCGCCCTCATCCTGGGCAACACGGTCGTCTATAAGCCCGCCAGCGACACCCCCGCGCTGGCCGCCGCCTTCGTCGCCATCTTCGAGGAGGCGGGTCTGCCTGCGGGCGTGCTGAACCTGATTACCGGCCCCGGCGGTGAGGTTGGCGATGCGCTAATCGGCCACTCCGAGGTCAAGCTGGTCAGCTTCACCGGCAGCACCGAAGCAGGTCACCACGTTTCGATCAGGGCAGCGGAACACCTCAAGCGCGTTTCGTTGGAGATGGGTGGCAAGAACGCCATCATCGTGATGGACGATGCCGACCTCGACCTGGCGGTGGAGGGCATTGTGTGGAGCGCATTTGGCACCAGCGGCCAGCGCTGCACCGCCGCCAGCCGCGTTATTGTCCACAAGGCCGTGAACAAGGAACTGACTGAGAAACTGGTTGCCCGCGTCTCCAAACTGCGCCTGGGCGATGGCCTCAAGGACAGCACCGACGTTGGTCCGGTCATCAACGAGGCGGCCCTGACCAAGATCAATTCCTATATGGAAGTCGCGCACCATGACGGCGCAGAAATCCTCACCGGCGGCGGTATTGCTACCGACGGCGACCTGCACAAGGGATTCTTCTTCAAGCCGACCCTGTTGGGCGGCGTTACCCGCAACGCCCGCGTCGCACAGGAGGAGATCTTCGGCCCGGTCGCAGCCATCATCGAGGTGGACAGCCTGCAAGAGGCGATTGACGTGAACAACGACACCAAGTTTGGTCTGTCTAGCAGCATCTTCACCGCCAGCGTCAACAATGCCTTCACCGCAATGCGCGACATCACCACTGGCATCGTCTACGTCAATGCTGGCACCATCGGCGCGGAGGTACACCTGCCTTTCGGTGGCACCCGCGGCACCGGCAACGGCCACCGCGAGGGCGGCCAGGCGGTGCTGGACATCTTCAGCGAGTGGAAGACCCTCTACGTGGACTTCAGTGGCAAGCTGCAGCGCGCCCAGATTGACACCGAGGAGATTTAATCTTTGCTGGCAAATCGTAGGGGCGGGCGGCTGCCCGCCCTGGTCCAATTTACACCAATTGCGTTTGTTGCTAGTGTAAATTGGACCAGGGCGAACAGCGGTTCGCCCCTACGGAATAATCACCATCTCTTCGGCTAATTGGTATTACACCCTTACCGGCGAATTGCTATACCATACAATTGCCCCGCTCCGAAGATTGGAGTGGGGCAACTTTTAGCCTGCTTCGACTTGCTTTGCTACGCGCCAGTGAACAGTTCGCGCACTGTGGCCCACGCGCCAGTCAGGTCGGCGTGGACACAGGCGGTGCTGAAGCGCACATAGCCTTCGCCCTGCGGCCCCAAGATGATGCCCGGTGACGAACCAACCCGCGCCTTGCTAGCTCACTCATCGCGCATTTCTACCACCTACGGTATGGGAGGAGGCAATATGCTGGCGCAACAAGCCGACGGGGTTGTTGGCGCTGACTATATCATGCTGATGCTCAATGTACAAGGGAGGGGAGGTGCAGGGCGGATACGCTAACCCTAACCGACCCCCGAAGCGAATCTCGTCAACCACTTGCCAATCGTTGTTCACCACCTGATTGATACTTATCAGACGATTGGTAGTGTCACCGTTCTCGTCGAAGCTGGTGCTGCCCAGCGCCCCGTGATAGTCATATGTTGCGGCAATGTTGGCGCGGACAGCTTCGCGGTTGGCGTTGACATCGCTGCTCCAGTTGCTGCCCGCCTTCTTGATCGCAGCGATGATGATGTTGGTGGCATCGTAGGCGTTGGCGCTGTAATCGGTGAACGGCTCTATGAAGCCATGTGCGTTATATGCGTCAATGAACGCCCTCGCATCGGGCAACTTGGTAACGTCAACCTTCACTACAGTGCCGTAAGCGCCGTTGGCGTTGTCGCCACCATCGGTGAGAAACTGCTGCTCGACGATGCCATCATCACCGAACAGAGTCATGCCTGGCAGCTTGTCCTTCATCTGCTTGCGGAATAGGCCGATTCCGTTGGAGGTGGTGCCACCGTAGTAGACGAAATCAGGCCTGGTGCTGGCAATGGTGTTGATCACGCTGCCGAAGTTGAATGAAACCCATGGTACGCCATGCGAAGAGCCGTCAATGACGTTGCCACCCTTGCTAGTAAACTCATTGACGAAGGCGTAAGCCATCCCCTGACCGTAAGCCTCCTGATCGTCAAGCACGAATGCTTTCTTCAAACCCAGTCGGTCGTAGGCGTAGTCCGCCGCCGCTGGCCCCTGAATGTCGTCAGTAGCGATGACGCGGAAGTAAGTTACCTTGCCCGTTGGGCGGTAGATATCGAGCTTGCTGTATTGCGGCTTGGTCAGCGTTTCGTTGGTATTCGAAGGGCTGATATTGGCGAGATCGGCCTCGTTCAGCATCGGCATCACCGACATCGCCACATTGGTGTTGAAGGGTCCAACCATCGCTACCGTGTCCTCATTGGCGATGAACTGAGCGACGTTGGACGCGCCTTGCTGGGGGTCGTGCCTGCCGTGAAACGCATCATCAAGCGCGTACATCTGCAGCTTGTAGCCGGGGATAATCTCGCCAGCGGCGTTAGCCTGCTCAATAGCGAGTTGCACGCCGTTGCGGGTGGGCAGGCCATCGCTGGAATCCGCGCCACTGGTGGGCAAGTCAACGCCAATCCTGATCACGCCCTTGACCCCAGTCTCGCCAACTATAACCGGGGTTTCCGACCCGACTGCCGTCGGGGTTATATACTTGCCGAGGGTGGCACTGTAGATAGCAGTAGGAGTGATTATTTGCTGTGTGGGGGCGGGCAGCGGAGTGTAGGCTGCTTGCAGCGTAGGGGTGGGCAGTGGAGTGTCGGCTGCTTGTAGCGTGGCAGTTGGCATTGGTTGCATAGGGGTCGAGGTTTGCAGTGGTGTATTCACCAGCGTGGCAGTCATCGTGGCATTAGGCAAAGCCTCCGTAACTGCTGGCACGGGTGGCGGCGCATTGGTGGGGGTGGCGCGGCGTAGCCTGGGGTTGACACCTGGCGTGACCAACCTCTGCGCGACTGGGGTGCGACCGCGTGTATCACCCTGGATTGGCCTTTGCGCCTGCTGCGCCCCGCCCGCCGCGCCGCCCAGCAGGGCAATCAGCCCCCCCAACAGCGCGAGGGTAATACCCGCCACGATCATCGTCAGCGCCCAGTTGTTGCGCTTACTCCGGCCCGTTCCCTTGCCCCCCGCTTTCTGCTCCTGCAATTCGCTCATAGCCTACCTCCCTGCTCAGCTCGACTGCTTGCCCGATCATCTGGCAAAGATAATACAGTTTACTGGGAGGGGAGGTTTGGTTTAATTAAGCCAGCCCCATCTTGCCTTTGACCTCCAGCAGGGTAGCCTCGGCGAGAGGCGCGGCCTTCTTAGCGCCCTCATTCAGTACGTCGCGGATGTAATCTTCGCTGAAGGTGGCGCGGCGGGCGCGGAACTCGGCGAGTTGAGCGTTCATGTCGTCGGCCAGCATCGCCTTGCACTCCACGCAACCCAGCGCCGCGCTGCGGCAGCCTTGCTCCACCGCTGCCACTCGCGCTGGCGGGCTGAAGAAGCGGTGCAGGGTGTAGACGTTGCAGATTTCGGGGTGGCCGGGATCGGTACGCAGGCGGCGGGTGGGGTCAGTCACCATCTGACCGACCAGTTCGCGGGTGGTTGGCTCGTCGGCGGCGAGCTCGATGTAGTTGTCCAGGCTCTTGCTCATCTTATATTTGCCGTCGATGCCCATCACGCGGGGGAAGCTGGTCAGGCGCGGCTGCGGTTCGGGGAAGGTAGGGCCGAAATGGTAGTTGAAGCGCCGCACGATCTCGCGGGCAAGCTCCAGGTGGGCTAGCTGATCCTCGCCTACCGGCACTACTTCAGCCTTGTACAGCAGGATGTCAGCGGCCATCAGCACTGGATAGCCGAGCAAGCCGTAGTTTACGTTGTCGGGGTGGTGCTTGACCTTCTCTTTGAAGCTGGGCGAACGCATCAACTGGCCGATTGGCGTGACCATGCTGAGGCAGAGCATTAGTTCCGTCACCTGCGGCACGTGTGACTGCACGAAGATAGTCGCCTTGTTGGGGTCGAGGCCCGCTGCCAGCCAGTCCGCCGCCATATCAATGATGTTGCCGCGCAGGTGACTAACCCCCACCTCTTCCATGGTGGTGAGGGCGTGGTAGTCCACAATGCAGTAGAGGCAGTCGAACTCGCCGCTGTTCTGCAGGGCCACGTAGTTCTGGATTGCCCCCAGGTAGTTACCAATATGCTGCCGCCCAGTGGGTCGTGCGCCGCTGAATACCCTAGTTTTCATCGCCTTGTCCAATCGTAGTCGAACAAGGGCGTACCGCAGTGCGCCCCCTACATAAAATGCTGGTTTTTATACATAATGGCCGCCAGTTAGTATTACAGCCTCACCTGGCATATTAGCGCCATATTGGTGTAGGGGCGAATCGCATACGCCTGGCCGCCAAGTATCTAAACCAATCGTAACTACATCATCTTGCCTGCCAATTGAGGCTGTTATATTAGCGCCCCAGCAGCACCGCTGCAGAGAAGCTGGCGAGGCCGATAATCATCCCTGCTAGCGCGATTGTCCGCGCTGCGCCGCGCTGCCTTATTACCATCAACCCGCCGATCGCGCTGATCAGCACGCCCGCCGTCGCCAGCGCGAGTGGCAGCGCCATGCTGGCATGAGGCAGGCAAGCGCCTTCGCAATCGGCAGTGGCAACCGAGGCGGCTACCGCAATGATGTCAAACGCGGCAGCGGTGATACTGATCAGCAGGCCGAGTTCGGCAAGCAGCTTCAGTTGGCGGCTGGCAGGCTCGTTCACCTCTCACCCCTCACCAAACCGCAATAACTCGGCGGCCTTGCCCTATCCGATAAGCGCTAATGCGCTTCACCATCACCCCTCACCAAACCTCTCCTGCAAGGGGAGAGGCTTTTTGCACTCAGCTCTCAGCACCGATAGCTTGCCCGTCTTTCCGCAACCGATGAGCGCTAATGGGCTTCACCATCACCCCTTACCAAACCTCTCCCGCAAGGAGAGAGGCTTTTTGCACTCAGCTCTCAGAGCTTCGCGTCAAACCAGCCGATGATGCGCTCCAGGCGCTCGATGCGGTGGCGGGGCTGGCCCATGCGCGATAGGCCGTGCGACTCGTTGGGGAAGCGCACCAGTTGCACATCCTTGTGCCGCTGCTTGAGCGCGACGAAGAGTTGCTCGGCCTGCTCGATCATGCAGCGGTAGTCCTTCTCGCTGTGTAGGATCAGCAGTGGCGTGTTCATGCGGTCGACATAGGTGATGGGCGAGTGTTCGATGTACCACTGCATATTGTCGCCATCGTAGGGGTGGCCGGGGAACTCGGCTTCACCAAAGTAGTAGCCAGCATCGCTCGTTCCCCAGAAGGTTGCCAGATTGCTGAGGCTGCGCTGAGTAACTGCCGCCTTGAAGCGGTCAGTATGGCCGATGATCCAGTTGGTCATGTAGCCGCCGTAGCTGCCACCGGTTACGCCCAGGTGGGTGTCGTCTATGTAGCCGCCCTCCAGCGCCTTGTCCACCAGGGCCATAATGTCCTTGTAGTCTACGTTACCCCAGTCGTTGCGAATGGAGGTGGCGAAATCCTCACCGTAGGTGACGCTGCCACGCGGATTGGTGTAGAGAACCACATAACCGCGGGCGGCCATTAGTTGGAACTCATGGTAGAAGGTGTTACCATAAGCGCTGTGCGGCCCACCATGGATTTCCAGTATTAGTGGATACTTCTTGCTGGAGTCGAAGCCGGGTGGTTTGAGTAGCCAGCCCTGCACCTCCACGCCATCGTGTTGGATATATATCGGTTCGGGCGTGGCAATCTCCAGCTCATCTAGCAGCGGCGCGTTGACGTTGGTGAGGCGGCGTTCCTCGCTGCCATCGGCGCGGGCATAGAACAGATCATTGGGCTGCGAAGGGTCGGCCACTGTGAACAGAATATGATTGTTGTCACTGCTCAGGCTGAAGGTCAGCACCTCGCGATCGCCACCGATGACGCGGACGATGGGCAGACCCTGCTCAGGGCCACTCGCGCCCTTCGGCTCGTCGGCAGTATCATAAAGGGCGACGCGAAATAGGTTGGTGTTGCCATAATCGCCAGCGGTGGCGTAGATGTGGCGGCCATCGGCGCTCCACACCGGCGACTCGTCGCCAACGCTCTCGCGCATATCGCTGCCAACATGGTCGCCGAAGCTACGGTTAAAGCCTTCGCTAAGACAGCGCGGTTCGACATCGCGTCCCTGGGCCACATCAATCAGCCACAGTTTGGTGTCGCGCCCGCCACCCTCTTGCTTGCCGTCGGGGAAGCCGAAGCAGACAATCTTGCTACCATCGGGGCTGAAGCTGGGATTGAAGAACACGCCGCGGTCGCGGGTTAGCTGGCGCGGTTCGGGATACTGGCCCGCCGCGAAGCCACTGAGGTCCGCGCTGACGAGGAAGATGTCGTTGACCGCAATGTGCCAATCCCATTCTGGGTCGCGATCGCTGACGAAGGCGACGTGTTGGCCGTCGGGCGACCAACGGGGCTGGGCATCCTCGAAATCGCCACTGGTTAGCTGGTAGGAGCGGTCACGGGGGTCGCGTTCCTTACGCTTTTCACTCTCGCGCCTGGCTTTATCCTTATCGCTGCGCGGAGTGGTGGCAAGGTCGTGTTCACGCAATACTCGCTCCAACCCGGCGAGCTGTTCCGGCTGTGGCACATCAATCAGGAAAATGTGGCTACGCTCCAAGCCCAGCCAACCACCGCCATCAAACTTGTGCTGCATGCGGGTGACGATGCGAGTCTTGTTCTGCTCGTCGCGTTCCTCGTCGACCGCACTGGCCCGTTCCTCGGCTTGTACTGGCGAACGCGCATCCTCGCCGCCACCGCCCGCGCCGGGTAGTTCGAGGCTTGCGCCGCCGCCACTGCCCTCTTCCTCGGCCTCGGTTAGTTCCAGGCCCAGCGCCTCATTGCGGCCCAGCTTGCCCGCGCCCATCTTACGCTGCTGCTCTTCCTCCTGCTC
>JANXYP010000323.1 GCA_025355955.1 Chloroflexota bacterium | reverse complement strand
GCGCTCCTGCTCGCGGTTGCCTATAGCAGCGTACACCGTTGGCTCAGTTGGTACCGCAAGGGCGGCCTCGTCGAGGTGCTAAAGCACCCCACTGGTGGTAGGCAAGGTCGGCCTGGCTGGCTCAACGCTGACCAGCACCGCCAACTTCTGAGCGAGATTGAAGATGGTCGCTTCCACACTGCTGAGGACATCAAGGACCACCTGCAGCGCAACTACGGGGCGAACTACCGACGTAGCGGGGTGTACAGCCTGCTGCGCCGCGCCAGGGTGAAGAAGAAGGTACCGCGCCCTCATCATGTGCAAGCCGATGACCACGCCCAGGCGGAGTGGAAAAAAGGGGGCGGGGGTGGGAGCTAGAGGAGCTGGGGGTAGGCAGCACGATGGTGCTGGTATGGGGCGATGAGATGTGCCTTGGTCTAATGGGGCAGGTACGCAAAGTGTGGGGGGTGCGCGGGAGGGGGCCAGTGCAGCGCATCCAGATGAAGCGGGAGCGGGGTTATCTAGCGCTAGCGGTGGATGGGCAGGCGGGCAAGTTGTACTGGAGCTGGCAAAGCGACATGAAGAAGGAAAGTTGCGCGGCTACGCTGGAGTTGTTTCGCCGTGCGGGCGTGGCAGCGGTGGTGTGGGATGGGGCGAAGGGGCATCGCGCCCACCTGACCAAGGCGGTGGCGGTCAAGCAGCTAATTGAGCCGCCGTACTCACCGGAGTTGAACCCGGCGGAGCGAGTATTCGAGGAAGTGCGGCGGGCGGTGGAAGGGCGAATATACAGCGATGTGGCGCAAAAGCAGGCGGCGATAGAGACGTTCATCAGCGAGCTGGCGGCGGACAGTGAGCGGGTACAGCGGCTAGCAGGTTGGAAGTGGATCGAGGAGAACCTCGCCGGTCTGCCCTCATCTATAGCATCTCCTTAGCTAATGGGTATTACTCTTCGTCCAACAATCTTACTACTTTAGGTGCTCGGTCAACAGTATATTAGCACTATTGTTCTTACCTTGCAAGTAGAAAAATTGGCAACAAGCTTGAGTGCTGATGCAGGTACGCGTTGCGAGAGAAGTCCACACTAACCGCTGCGAGTAGGATCAATCTTGCCGCCTCGACCCGGCCATCCACCGGATCTCGACCTCGCGCATCATCACGCCAGATAGCGCCTGCTGTATTTCGGGGCCGTATCGCCTGGCATACTGGCCTGCCACCCCGACTGGCGGCCCTGCCAGCCATACCTCACCGCCTGCACAGGCTACCAGCTGCACCTGCTCCAGCCACAATGTCCAGACCGCTTGAGGAAGCGCCTTGTGCAACTCTTCGCGGGCAACCCGCCACAACCTTGCCTCGACCGTACTATTGTCGATTGCGGAGGAAGCTTCCTCCTGCTTACTCTCATTCGGCGCATCGCCAGATTGAGCATCTGCTGTAGCCCTCTGCCCATTCGCTGCCTCGCCATCAGGCCTCAGCTCTGCGGATGCCTCTGTCAACCCCCAGGATGGCTGTTGGACAGTTGGAGTGGCAGGGCTAGTCTGCCAGGTCGCCGCACCAGAGGGGGGATAATCGGGTGGCGTTTCACCAGTAGCGAGGCGTGACAGCACGAACCCGGCCCTACTCTTGAGGCCGCCACAGCGCAGCGCATAGCGCACCCAGGCGAGGATCTCAGAGGAGTCATGCTGCCGCACCACCTCTTCGGCCCGCGCCCGCCGTACCCCAATGCCGGTCAGGGACTGAGCTGCCTGCATTTGCTCGTTGTTGAGTGGCGAAACGTTTGCGATAAGTAGCACACTGCCCAGCTGCTCGGCGCGAAAAGTTTCGCACGAAACTTCCCCAACAGGGACATCAACACCACCCCTGTTTGTTGGTTGTTTTTGATTCTTTGATTCGGAGATTCTTGTTATTTGGCGATCTCGACGGATCCCCCTGGCGGTGGTCGAGTGTTCAGCCGCAGCCTGGTGAGGGGGATCTCCCGCGACATCCCTTGCTGTCGCCGAACTCCGCCCGATAACCGCGACATCGTGCGTAAGGCTCTCACCAGCGGCCCCCCTGGCGGCCCTGGACTTACCCACCTGCGGCGCAGGGCTAGCAATATCGCGATCGCCAGGGATCCCCCTCACCGCGCCGTTCAGCGCATTGGCGCTAACCTGATGGCGCGGCACGACACCTGCCAGGCCATGCGTCCCACTATCAGTCGCCATAGAAAAGCTCTGGCCCACGCCATCGGCAAGCGGCATCGCGGCCCCTGCCAGGTTATCAAGAGGCGTAGGAGCTTCACCAAGCAGGATGTAGGTGTTGGCCTGATGCACGCCAGGCACGACTTCAATCAGGCCAAGCCGGGCAAACTCGTGGATATAGCGGCGGGCAGCCGCCTCTTTCATCCCCGCCAGGATGCCCAGGTAGGCGCAGGAGGTGTGGGCGCGGGTAGGAGTGAACTGATTGCTGGCAATTTCGGTGAGCGCAAGATAGATGGAGCGAGCGGCGAGTAGCTTCTGGCCGGAATACGTCTGGCTAATAATGCGCATTGCGCTCTTCTCCTGCCACAGCCAACCAGCCGAGGCGTGGATGTTGCGGGGAGTAGCGCACAGGGCTGCGGACTGCGGACTGCGGACTGCGGAATCAGCAGGCGATGTGATATGTGTTGCCGCAGGTTGTGGGTAAGGTGGTACGGTGTGCTGCCGACCGTTCTCACGCGGTCGGGCGGATGCTGGAAACATGGATTTGGCCCTTTCCATGCCCAATTTTGGGCAATACGCCACCAAACCCCTTGACAGCAAGGATCAACCGTGATATAATGCCTTCAATAAGAAAGCAAAAATCTAGCTGGTCACTCGCCGCGAGGCGGTGGCTGGTTGTAGTTGGAACGATCGCCCACTGTCTAGCTTGGCCGCAGATGCAGTGGGTTTTTCGTTGGCCGGAATTAAGCCCCTCCGGTGAGGGCGTTGGTTCCTACGCTCTAGTTACTCCTGGTTGTACAGTCTCCTTTGTTCTATAGCTCCGATTATCGTCTTACCAGCTTCTCACGTATCTGGTAACGGCCTGCACCATCGCACATGGCGAACATAGTGCTTGCCGCCGCTACCTTGGATCATCATCCCCGGTTGTGAGTCGGACTCTACACCGAGTCCCTTGCTCCTGACAAGTAGGTTTTGCACCAATTTCCAGCAATCTCTTGGCTAGCCTCTTGACATCATGACTCGGCTGTTGTATAATCAGCGCATAAAGCGCAATAATCTGCCGGGCGCGTCCGCGAGGAGCGTCTGGTTCATCCCAAGAAACCCACTGAACTGCTGCCAGGCTGACCCAGTGGGTTTTCTGCTGGCCGCAAACTCTAGCCCCTGCGGTGAGGGCGTGCTAACCATGGTTTGATCTTAGCCAGCTGCCATCCCTCCGTTACTTGCTGCCGCTGGCTTCTGGGCGATGATATTGCCGAGGAAAGCCTGGGAACCTTCCTTTGTACTTAGCGCCCGATTTACTACCTCGGAGTACAGTGCCGCTAGCTCACGCTCACTGATATCATGTGCTTTAGCCAAACGTGGCTGTGCCGTCAGGAACGCGCCCAGGCCAATCGCCAGCGTGGCAATCCCCTCCGCGCTGGTGCCACCGAGTGGATAGTATTCGCGCTCACTTCGGATGTTCTCTGCCCCCAACTGCTCAAGCCAGGCGGGTAGCTCGGCCATAAAGTATGGGTGTCTTCCGATCTTGGCCATGCCGTCGGTGAGCAGGCCGATCATTCTGACATTGCTGCCACCCAGAAAGCGAATTACTTCACTGTCGGCGAGTATCTCGGGATCGAAGTCCTTGACCCAGAGGTAGCCGCCGGGGTTGAGGGCGGCGTAAGCCCGCGCTACTGCCTGCTGGGGGCTACGCATATGCAGCATGATCACCGAGCAGTAGATGAGGTCAAACTGACCGGCGGAAAGCTCGTGTTCGATGTCCTGAACTTCGTAGCGAGTGTTGGTCAGACCCAGCAGCGCGGCCTGGGATTCGGCCCTGGCAATCGCCTTAGCGTCGCGGTCAACGCCGACCAGTAGCGCATCAGGGTAGACCTCCTTCAGCACAAATCCTAGCTGTCCCTCGCCACAGCCGAGGTCGAGGATACTCTTTACCCGACTACCGCAGAACTCACGGGCGTGATGGCGGAGGTAGCCTGCAAACAGTTTGGTTTGCGTCTGCAGGCGCTGGCGGTCGAGCTCTGCATCGCCAAAGATATAAGGGTTTTCGGCCTGCTTATCAGTAACCTGTGTCATCTGATTCTCCTCTGCTTATTGCTTTTCGCCAGTGATTTCCTCATACCACCTGGAGAGCCAGGCGATGACCTCATTGTACTTTGACTGCGCCAGGTTCTTATAGCTGCTGATTCGGTAGCGGCGGTAGATCTCGCTGTAGACCTTACCATAACCGCCGGTCTTTCCGTGTTCCTCCATCGCGTGGGCGACGTTCTTGACTGCTAGAGCTATCTCAGCGGCCTGAGCGTCGGTGATGTTGGCGGCGGGGTCGAGGCGAAGCTCGATTGAGATCAGCCGTTGCTCGTGGTCGGTGAGTGATACGTCATGATTAGCGAGACGGTCATTAGTGCGCTGCACGTGGCTACGCATATAGTCGGCCATCACCTTGTACTGGCGCTCAAGCTCAACCTGCTGCAAAGCCAACTTGTACATTGCCTCTGTCTGCTGCAAGATCTGCTCTGCCGGAGTAAGGTTGGTAGGCACTGGCGTGGCGGGCAGGATGTCGCTCTTGAAGGCATTCCAAAGCACCCTGAAGCACTCCTCACGGTAGCGATTCAGCTTCACCTTCAGCTCTGGCTGCACCCGCGCGGTGGTGATGCCGAACAACCATCCAGGCAGCAGGTCGAGCGGCAAGCAAAGTTGCTCTCGCATCCTACCGCTGACTCCTCGCATTGCAATTCGGCGCACCCGCTTCGACAATACCTCGTCACGCTGTACCCTCTGGTATTGGCCTGCTTGATCAAGGCCAAGGAAAGTTGCTAGCGGGCGAAGTGGCACGAATAGCTCATCGCTAACCTGGGCAACCGGAATCTGATCCCCGTAGAAATCCACAATCTTCTCCACCTGCGGCGTTGCCGCCAATTCGTCTGTATCAGACATCGATCCCGCCTTGGCTTTCCGTTGGTGTAACACCAACGGAAAGCAGTTGTTCGATTGGTGTTATGCCAACGGAACTGTTCGCTCAGTACACTTGGAATTATCACCTGGTCGCCCATTACCACCTGCTGTGCAACCTTATGTGTTACACGTAAGGTTGGTTTGGGGCGGCTACGTGCACCACCTTGATATCATCGTCTACAGCACCTGTAGCCCGGCCGACAGTAGCCTGGTGGGTGCGCCGCCCCTGACCTGTCCATCCACTCGAAACCCCAGCCCTAGCGCCGTATTAGTGATGAACTGGTCGCAGCAGCCGGAGATGACGATATTGTTCGGGCTGGCCGACTCGGCAAGGTATGCGCGCTTCTGGTGTAGCGGGCAGTTGATGACGGCTAGCTGCTGGTTGCCCCGCTTGACCAGCGCCACTCTGATCTCGGCCTTCGATACGTGCCTTGAAGTCTCTGCGTCCACTGCGCTCCCCCAGGTATCATTTATGATTTGCGGTGTTGGTTAACTTATGTGCAATTGTTTTCGCGAAAACAATTAGCGTTCAGCCACCACCGGCAGACAGGATATAACTCCGCATCAAATCGTGCCGCTTCCCTATCAGCCTCCCAGGTTGCCCTCCCAGGTCAGTATCTGAATCTGTCAACCAGTTTCGCCCCAGCTAATAGCCACATAATCAGCCTACAATATCGTACTGGGCAAGCAGTTCGGTTAGCTCATTACGGATGTGGCGCAACTTGACCAGCTCCTCGGTAGTGACCGCCTCCCGTACCTCGGTGTGACGGCGGAATTGATCCACCGCCCGGAGCGCCACATCGAGGCTGGTGCGGCTATATTTAGGGCGGGAATGCGTGCCTGGTAGCCGCTTCTCGTGATCGCCGCGTGCGATGCCTGCGGCATACTCCTCGATCCCCTCACCGATAACCCGACCCTCCAGCACCGCCTCGATCACCTGTCGCCTGGTTGGCTCATCCATCCTGGTCAGCTTCAGCACATAGTGGAGGGTATTGGGCCGCTTTTTGATCATCTCCTGTATCTCGATGGGAGCCTGGGCGGCCCGCAGACGATTCTCTACGTATCCTCGGCTCTTGCCTATCTCTGCGGCTACCTCATCCTGTGTGTAGCCCATATGGTCGATCATCAGTTGGTAGAGACGGCCCTCCTCCAGAAGGGAGAGATCTTCGCGTTGGATGTTCTCCACCGCTGCCAGCGCAGCCATCTCCCGGTTGCTTAGATCGGCAAGCTCAATCGGCAGCTCGGCAAGACCGGCCAGCCTGGCGGCCTCGCGGCGGCGGTGGCCATATGCAATCTCGGTGTAACCAGTATCCGTAGGTGACGGCCTACCCAGCAGCGAACCACGGAAACCATAATGTTTAATGCTGGCGACCAGACCTTCAAGTTCTTCTGCGTCAATCTCCCCCCTGGGTTGGTAGGGGTTATCTAGGAGCTGATCAATAGGCAGCATCTGTGGCGGCGCGATCACATCCGCCAGGCGCGGCGGCATCGAATGGAACATTTTCTGGCTGCGGCCCAGTGCCTGGGCTGCGCCGGACATACCATCGAACATACTGCTGTCATTGGTCTGCTTCTTTGCCATCTCGCCCTTCTATCTTACCCTATGCGCGGCTGCCAGCCACCCCCGCGAAAGCAGGTACCGCTACCTCTGTCTGCTCCCCGTCCATTACCTCTAGCATCTCCGCGAGGAGATTCTGGTAAGCCTGGGTATGGGGGCTGCCTGGCTCGTATTGGAGCAACGATTTGCGCTCCGATGATGCTTCCTCGAAGGTAGCCCCCCGCTTGATAACAGTATCGAATACCCTGATGCCCATCTGCTCCATGCGGGTTTTCACGTTCTGCACTGTTGTGCGGGCCAACCGCACCCGCTCGTCCACCATTGTGAGCAGTAGTCCGAGTATCTCAAGATTGGGATTGAGTTCGCGTGCGCCAACGATTGAGTTGAGCAGCGCCTGGATGCCGCGAATGGAGAGGTAGGCCGCCTGGGTGGGAACCAGTACCCATCGGGCGGCGACCAGGGCGTTGACTGTGAGCAGGCTGAGGCTGGGACCACAATCCACCAGGATGTACTGATAGCGGCTGCGAAGTGGGCGCAGGAGCTTGGCTAGGAGCTGCTCTCGAATATAGGGTACGGCGGCGAGGTCCATATCGGCAGAGGCGAGGTCAATATTAGAGGCGAGTAGATCCACTCCACCGCCTGCATCCAGGATGTTGAGATTATCTGCTACTGCCTGCTCATCGATGCCGCGAGCGCCGATTACAGCATTACGATTCTGGCGGGTTGGTTTGGCCAGGGCCAGCATCCCATCATAAACGGTGCCAGCCAGGTCTTCTGGGTTGAAGCCATAACTCTGGGTGAGGTTGGCCTGTGGGTCCAGATCAACAACAAGGCAACGCCGTCCCATTGCACCAAAGAGCGCCGCTACGTTCAGCACGGTGGTGGTCTTACCCACTCCGCCCTTCTGGTTGACCACCGCGATTATCTCGGCGGGGGCTGCTTCCGGCGCGGCCATATCGATGAAACCCTGGGCTCGCAGGTAACGCTGGAGCGCGCCAGGAGTAATGCGGTACTGCCGCCCTACCCGCACTGCCTCGATCGTACCATCCTTGACCATGCGCTGCACAGTACGCTCATCCACCCTGAGCATCTCGGCCACCTCGTCACTGGTCAGGAAGGTACTCGTCGTCCTTGCCATCTTCTCTCCTCACCACTTCTGTCGCTAATGTCGTTACGTTGCCACTATAATAGCAGATTTGGCGACACTCGTCAAGGGGGTTTTGCACCGAATCTGAAGCAAGTTTTATGACGA
The DNA here is from genome assembly GCA_025355955.1 of Chloroflexota bacterium. Taxonomy (GTDB): domain Bacteria; phylum Chloroflexota; class Chloroflexia; order QHBQ01; family QHBQ01; genus QHBQ01. The sequence goes on along the minus strand of JANXYP010000323.1, from coordinate 1,633 downwards.
GCAGATTCTGGGGATTTGATTAGTTGCGAAAGTAAATATCCGGCTTAAGAGGAGAGGGAGGTGCTTTGGCCAAAGCGGCAAGTTGTACTGTGATTCATATAGAAGAACGCTTCGGCCAAAGCAGTAATGTATAGTTTGTAGAGCTTGGCTGCATCTGCTCGGGTTTGCAGCCTAGGACGTTGATAAAGCAACATTGTTATGAGTTACGTATACGGCCTTGTAGTAGGCGGGTTGTTGAGACTAGGTGTATAAGCAGATACGCTCATCTTGCCATCCTGGGTGCGGAAGATCACGCTTAATACCTGCTTACTATAACGCATCGTGCGTAACTCGTAATCGTATCAGCGAAGCAGCTCATGCACTCCAGGTGAAAATAAATGGGGATAGCATATATAGAAGAACGCTTTGACCAAAGCGCGCTCCCGAGCGAGCAGCGGCACCCATTATAAATAGGTTCCCCCGAGCATCAATATTTACTTAAGGCTGAGATTCAGCTATTAGAGAGATCAACCTTCACCATGGTCAGGTATGTGTAATGACAGCGCTGCTAGTTCATTACTAATCCTCAAGAGAAGGTCTGTTGCTAATCTCAGAGCGCTGTCCCATAGTGGCCTGGATAAATTGTGCTTTGACCAAAGCATATAGTTATCCATGAGGTTAGATCAAGGCACACATATAAGCTTTAGTCAAAGCAATCAGCGGTACCCGAATATGCTTTGGCTAAAGCAATTGGCTGTAATAAAATGCTATCCCTGTACTATACTCTGCTTTAGCCAAAGCATTGCCCCGTGCAAGGCAGACAAAATAACAGAATTAAGCTCGCCGGGGCTATTCCTATCTATGTAGCGCTCTTGGCCATAGGTGCCATTACCAGCTCGTAAATATCATAGATAAGGATTATTCGCCCTATTTTGGGCTGCGCCATGGCGACCGTGCGTGAGCCGGGCCAATGACACAGTTACTTTCTGCAATTATGAGCGGGTAGATCAGCTTCGGCATTAACAATGTAGCACAAATGTGCTACAATCGAGATCTGTTGTATCGCTAGTTTGTGAACAACCGGAGGGAAGGAGAGTAAGCAATGGCCAAGCCAAATCGTCGCCGCTCCAGAAAGCAACTGGCAGGCGTGAGCTATACCGAGGCTGACTGGCAGGACGTGCTTAGCAGGTATGGTAACAAGTGCCTCAAATGCGGAGCCTCCGTGAACATCACGATTGACCATGTGATCCCTATCTCATGTGGGGGTGATAACACCAAGACCAACCTCCAACCTCTATGCCGCAAGTACAATAGAGAGAAAGATGATACTATCGTCGATTATCATGCTGATTCTGAGATGACTGTGATACTAGTTGAGAGCAGATGGCGCATTGTGTTCTCGCTGCTTGACTACAAGTTGGATGAGCCATCTCGTGAGCTGTCCAGTGTTGAACGAGAGTTCCTAGTATTACAGGCTCAGTTGCCAGGCAAGGTGCGGTAGTTATGATTGGCCTGCCTCCGACGCGCAGACTGCCGCGCTTGCGAAGCGGGAAAACAGCGCGGACCGATTCCTGGGCGCCGCGTTCCACGATGCATCGCCGGACGTGGCCAAAATTCTCGCCAGTCTGGTTCGTCAGGAAACCCGCGCCGGATC
>JANXYP010000075.1 GCA_025355955.1 Chloroflexota bacterium | reverse complement strand
GCCCCTCCCGGTGGGAGGGGAGATGCTTCGCACTCACCCTCAGCCCCTCGCGGTGGGAGGGGAAATGCTTCGCTCCCACCCCCAGCCCCACCCGGTGGGAGGGGAGACGCTTCGCACCCACCCTCAGCCCCTCGCGGTGGGAGGGGGGATGCTTCGCACCCACCCCAAGCCCCTCCCGGTGGGAGGGGAGTTAGGGTCATCTCTGAAGGAGAATAATGCCGCCGATTAATAACTTTGCCCAGCTAACCGCATTGGCACAGCAGCGCGGGCCGCTGACCCTGGCGGTGGCTGCCGCGCACGAGTTGCACGTGCTAGAAGCAGTGCGAGCGGCGACCGACGCAGGCATCATTCACCCCATCCTGATCGGCAACGAGCTGCAGATGCAGCGCATCGCTGCCGAACATGGCATCAGCCTCGACGGTTTCACCCTGGTTAATAGTGAGGAGATCCACGAGGCGGCATTGATGGCGGTCAAGCTGGTTCACGATGGCGATGCCCAGGTGCTGATGAAGGGCAGGCTGGAGACGGCAGACCTGATCCGCGCCGCGCTTAACAAGCAATACGGTCTACGCACCGGCGCGTTGCTCAGTGTGGTGTGGATTGCCCAGGTGCCGGGTTTCGACCGACTGCTCTTCCTCAGCGATGCGGGCATTGTGATCAAGCCGACCCTCGACCAGAAGGTGGAGATCGTGCAGAACATCATCAATGCCGCCCGCCAGCTTGGTGTGGAGCAGCCAAAGGTCGCGGTGCTGGCCTCGCTCGATATGGTTAGTCCGGCGATACCTGCGACTATAGATGCTGCTAACCTGAGCAAGATGGCAGATCGGGGGCAGATTACCGGCGGCTATGTGGATGGGCCGCTCGGCTTCGACACCGCCATCTCGCCCGCTGCCGCCGCTGCACACGGCCTGAGAGGGCCGGTGGCAGGACTCGCCGACATCCTGATCGTTCCCGACATCGAGGCGGGCAACGTGCTGGCGAAGGCGCTGGTCTACTTCGTCCACGCTGAGGCCGCCAGCGTGGTGGTAGGCGCGTCCGCCCCCATCATCATCACCTCGCGGGCCGACTCCGCTGCCACCAAGCTGGCCTCAATCGCCCTCGGTGTGGTACTTGCCACCGCCGCGCCGCCACCCGCCGTCGCGTTGGAGTACAACATCGCCCAGGTGCAGCAGTGACAAGGTAAAAGACAGAAGGTGGAAGGCTGAAGGTGGTGGTGGGAGGATGAATGTAGGGGCGAACGGTTGTTCGCCCTGGTACAATTTGCGGATGAATGTAGGGGCGAACCGTTGTTCGCCCTGGTACAATTTGCGGATGAATGTAGGGGCGAACCGTTGTTCGCCCTGGTACAATTTACATCATCAACCAACCGATTTGGTACTATTTCGCGTCGGCGTACACGAACGTATCGTAGCGGGCGATCTTGATGTCCTTGCGATAGATGTTAGCCGTGAAGCTGTCGGATTGGCCGGAGTTGATTCCGTCTCTGCTATCGCTATAGCCGGTGGCAACCGCCACCACTGCACCTGCGGTATCGTAGGCGGTGACAAAGATAGTGGCGCGTTTCGCATCGTTCTGGCCGTTATTCTGCACCGTGCCGGTGATGACGAAGCCGTTTTGGTCACTGCCGATCGAACTGTTGCTGACTTGCAGGCCAGTCGCGGGGCTAAGATTAGAGTCCTCGGTGGTGGTGTTGAACGCCACACTCTTCCAATCCCCAGGCGGTTCGCTGATGCTGATATCGAAGCCGACTGTCTGCCCCGGCCCCAGCTTGGACCCGAACAGGCTATCGTCGCCATTGCCATCCTGCCGCCCCTTGCTGTCCTTCAGCACCACGTTGACCGTGGCGTTGCTGGCATCGCCATTGCCGATATTCTTCAGCAGGCCAATGAAGTGCAGGTCGCCATTGGTGTCGCTATAGTTCTGGTAGGAAGCGACTACCAGGTTGGCACGGGGCAGGCCGAAGATGAGATAGAGCACACCACCTATAATCAGTGCGAGTATTGCTATGGTGATAATACAGCCAATGGGCAGCCGTTTTGTAGTTGTGGCTTGAGGCTGCGCCTGTGATTGGGACAGCAGTAGTTCATATGGGTTGGGCTGCGGCTTGGACTGGCGCGGTTTCGGCGGTACTTGCGGCGGCGCTGGCTGAGGTATGCGTTGCTGCTCTAGCTGTTCTAGCTGGGATTGCAGCTTTTGTAGCAACTGCTCCTTCTGTTGCTGCTGTTCATCATGTTGCGGTGCTTGCTGCTGATCCGATTGCTGCCCTTGCCACGCCAGGAACTGCGTGAATTGCTGAAACTGGTGGAATAGTCTGTATTGAGGGTCAGTCGTTTCATCGAGGTGCGATGGGGAATTATCCTGCGCCTGCCATTCAAGGAACTGCTGATACTGCGGGTCACTGCTGAAATCGCTTGGCGGTTTGCTACTTGCTGGTTGCACGGGTAAGTCTCCCTCGGTTAATCATAGAGTGGGCGACAGGGAATATGCGCGGATGGTTGCGCTTTATTATACGCCCAAATAGGGTGCAAGGTTGCAAGGGTCAGCAGCACAAACCGCCCTCGCCAACGGTCTACTGTTGGACGAAGGCGGTTGGTATCATGGCACGGTTAGCTGGCGCTATTCCCTGTATGTACCGGTCGGGTGACGGGCGTGCCGGTGGTGCGGAAGTCGCGGCAGCCGCAACTCAAGCTGCCACCATTGCAGAAGCAATCGCAGCACAGATAGTAGCCAGGGGCACGACCACGACCGTTGCAGTAGCTGCTCCAGCAGCCGGTTGGATAGAACTCGCGATTGATGTAGCACATATAGCCATCGTGCATATAGCAATCTGCGCCCCGGCAATTGCTGCAGTAGGGTCCGGGCGGGGAGCAGCTACAGCCATTGTCGTCGGCCAGCGCCTTGCCCTCACTCAATCGCCCCAGCACCAGCGCGGCAATAAGCGCGAAAACGGTTGTGCTGGCCTGTTTGAGAAAAGCCCGCCGATCAATCGCTCTGGCAATTCCTTCGGCGAGCAACCTGGTTCGATCTTCCGCTGCCATAGTCTTATACCTCTCTTGCCCACAAAGGAGCAACAAACTAAGCCGAATACTGGTAGCCGCTTTCTTGCGGCACTAATGATATAGTAGCACTGAATGGCCTGGGAGTCAAGGGGTTGGCATTTAATTGGGTGTTACCAGTTATTGGGCAAACGTAGGGGCGGGCAGTGGCCCGCCCTGGTGCGCGAATTAGCCACCGAATAAGTTGTATCACACCCGCATTTAATTAGGACGCAATATGTTTTGCTAACCCGGGCCGGGCAAACAACGGTTCGCTCCTACAGAAATTATAGCGTCACCGGGGCAATGGGTATAATGCTGCTGCTTCTAGTATACGTTTGAGTATCTGGGCGCGGGTTGGCACGCTAGCTAGCCCGGCCTGCTCCACCGTCAGCGCACCAGCAGCGCAGGCAAAGCGGGCGGCGGCGGCCAGGTCGCCGCTGTCGTGCAGGGTGCAGAGGAAGGCGGCAGCGAAGACATCTCCCGCGCCGGTGGGATCAAACTCTTTCGCCTTGAAGCCGGGCTGCTCCACCACCAGGTTGCCGTGCTGATGTATCACCGCGCCACGTTCCCCACGGGTGACGGCGGCGGTGGCAGTGAGACGGATGAACTCTGCCCCTACCTCCGGCGCGGAGGCGACATCCTCCTCGCTGAAGATAATCGCGTGCGCGAGGGGTAGGATTTGCGCGGCTGCCTCCCAGCGGCGGAAAAAGACCTTGCCGCCATCGTCGCGCCACTCGCGCAGCCAGCCCTGCGGGGTGATGCCGCACAAGCCGCCCTGCCGCTCTTGCAATAGAGCGACCGCCTCGGCCTCGGCGATCTCACCAGCAACCGGCGCAAGGTGGATAATTGGGGCTTGCCGCCATGAGGCGGGCAGTAGTTTGAGGTTGAGCGGCCAGGCCCAGGCGTGCAGGTACTGCTGGCGACTGCCACCGTCGTAGACATTCTCGAAGGTGGTAGTCGCCGCACCGGGCTGCTTGATTACGTCGATGCCGGGCAACGCCTGGCGCAACCGCCAGTCAAACTCGTTATCTCCCGTTGCGGTGCGGGTCAGTAGCCCCACCCGCTTGCCCAGGTTGCGGGCGGCCAACGCAGCATACAGCACCGTGCCGCCCAGCCGATAATCGCCGTCGGGCAGGATGTCTTTGCTGATATGGCCGATTACGAGGTAGTCAATCATGACTCAGCGCTGATTTATTGTCCATTCGCGGGCTGGGCGTTTGGCCCTGGGCTGTTGGCGCAGTCAAGGTTGGCGGGCTGCTTGTTGGTGACGATCGCATCGCGCAGGAACTCGTAGGTGCATTTGTCCACCCAGATCGGTGCGCCCGCTGCGCCCATGAAGCTGATGTAGCCGCCCAACTGACTGCTAGTGTCGTCAACCGCATAGTAGTGAGGAGTCTGTACCGCCGCAGGTTTGTTCGGCCAGTAGCCGTCGCGGTCAATGATCCAGCCGTTGCGCGGCGGGCTGATGCCGAAGTTGTAGTCGTCGAGCAGGCCGAAGGTGTGGCCGATCTCGTGCGCCGCCACCTGGTAGTTAAGGAAGTGAGGGGTAATCTGTGAGGTGACTGCACCCTTGACGTTCTGAAGCTCCAAGCCGAGAGTGTTGGCGCTGTTCATATGCTTGGCGAACCATTCGGGCGGCAGCACGCCAACCACTGCCGTCGCGTCCGGCTGATAGCGTCGCCCGGCTACGCCCACTCCGGCGTACATCGCGCTGATCGCGGTCCAGTTAATCTGGCCATTGGCATCGGCGACTGCCTCCTCGAACGGGCGCAGCATATAAGGCACCAGGGTGTAATTGCAAGTGACGTTGTCGGGCGGCACCGGGTAGACCGCCTTCATGAACTCGCACGAAGCGCTAGTCATCTGTGGAATGGCGTTCTGGTAGTCGTAGTCAGGATTGCTGCGCATATCGGTGGTCCAGTCCACCGGCAGGAAGAAGACGTTGAGTTTGGTGTTGACCACAATCACGCTGCGCTGCACGCTGTCTCGCCCATCGCTGATGGTGAAGGTCTTGCCCGCTGCGCTGCTCACCGGGCGACCGAGCGTCACTACCGTCGCGCCGGTTTCGTCCTGGCTGCGGCTACTGCACTGCCCGTCCTGGAACAGTGTGCGGCAATCGCCGCCGTCGACCTTGATGGTGACATTGCCGCCGCCGACCACGCGGGCAACCGTATCCTTGCCCACGATCAGATCCTCGTCGACCAGTGCCTGGATCACTTCAAAGTTGCGATTGGTCTGGCGGGTGGGAGCCTGCGCCTTGCTTGCGGCAGGCTGGGCCAGCTTGGCGGCGGGGGGTTGCTGCGCGTTACTCGCCTGCGCCGGATTATGGCTGCCACTGAGCAGCAAGGCCAGCACGGCAATTAGCAAGCCGGTCTGCAATATCGCTCTGCGTTTGTTCATCGCTTTATCTCCTCCTGACTCACTGAAGATGCTCGGCGTATTGTACCTTGATGTCTTCGACCACGGTGCCAGCGGGCGTACCCTGGGGCGGGTCGGGGTCTTCGACCATCAGGATGTAGTTGCCACTGGGCAGCATCAGCTTACTTAGCTTGGAGCCGTCGCTGTCGCTCTTCGACTGGTAGACCGGGTGCGCGGTGTCCTCCACGGAATAGATGCTCCACGTCGGGCTCTTGCTACCCTGGGCATTGACAGTAAAGCTATCAGCGTAGCCGCCCAGCGGCACGATGATGTTGTCGTCGGTGGGCTGCGTTCCCCAGTCCTCGACGGTCAGGGTACTCTCCACCCGCCGAGTGCGGGTCTGCCCGCCGCTGCTAGCGCCACCAGTGAAGTTCTTGTTGACGAAATCAGCGCCACCCTGCACGGGCTTGCCGCTCTGCGCGTCGAGTACCTGGCCGAGGGTCACTTGCTTCCAGAACCCGGCCTCGTCGATCTTGCCTTGCACATATGCAGCCCAGTCGGTGCGATTTACCTGATAGACAAGGATGTAGGTCTTGCCACCCGTAGCATATACGAGGCCGAGCAGACTGTTGGTCGCTTTAGGGAAGATAGTGAACATGGTGCCGAAGCCGCTGAACATCTCGGTACGAAGGGTCTGGTCGTAGCGCGGTGAGGCCATGTCCACCACCAGCACAGCTTCGGCAATGGTGTCGCCGGTCACACCTTTGCTCTCCTGATAATCCACCTGCTCCACAGTGTAACCCTGGGCGGTGATCGCGTCGTTGAGCGCCTGCTTGCCTGCTGTGGAGTCGAGGTTGTCACTACCCACCAGCACCACCGCTGAAGCGGGGCCGTCGACCGTGACATCGCCACAGGAGGTAAGGTCGTTGCTGGCGGCGCAAAACGCCTTCACCGCAACCTGACCTTTGGCGTTACTCCGCCCAACCTGCGCCCTGGCGGTGCCGTTGTTATCGGTCTGCTTCACGCTGCCGACTTGCTGCTCTTGGTTGCCAGTTACTTTCAGTGAGAAGGCCACCTTCTGGCCCGCAGCCGGGTTGTAGCTCTTGTCGCTAACCACGCCGATCAGGTAAAAGCCGTTGCCGCTACTGGGCAGGTACGCGCTAGATAGCATCAGTCGCAGATAGCCCGCGCCCGGGTTGTGGCTGTTGGCAGGATCTACCGGGTTGTTGGTGGGGTTATTGGTGGGTGGGGTGGGGCCGTTATTCTGGCCGGTGAAGTCACCACCATTAAAGTTCTTATTGCTAAAACCGCTGGGATCCACCTGGTTGCCATTCGCGTCGAGGATAATGAAGTTGTTGGTCACGTTCTGCCAGAAGTTGTTGGCCTGGGTGGTGTCGTTGGGGTTGTCCAGCACCGTCTGCCAGTCGGAGGCATTGGCGGAGAAAACAAAGGTGTAGTTGTTCTGATAGGCGAGGGCAACCACCAGCGTCGAGGGCTTGACGAAATATTTATGCAGGGCATAGAAGCCGAGAACCACCTGATTGATAGTATCTTGATCAGTGGCCAGCAGCCCACTACTGGGATTATACTTGGTGGAGGCAAAGTTCATGATCACAGCAACCTGGTTGGTGTTGAGGTTGCCATTGTTATCCTTGAGGTAGCCAACATCTACTACGGTATAGCCCTTGTTCGCTAGATACTGGGCGACATAATTGGCGTTGGGGTCGGTTGCATTTTTAGTTGAGCCAGTCTGGGCGAGTGGGTTACTACTGAGACGGGCGGCTTGCGCGGCGCTGGCACGAGGCGTGGCAACCAACGCCAACAACAGCATGGCAGCCACTAGCAACCCGCCAATCAGCGCCACGGTTTGGCTGATTGACTTTTTGGTGGATATCTTGTCGCTCACTGCGTCCCTCCTGTTTAGCGCAAGCGGCTGACGATTCAGCCCATGCGATTTTGTTGTATTCTGATGATTTTGACAAGCAGATGCGGTAGTCGGCAGGGCGACACGGCCCATACCCAGCAAGTTAATAGAGTTGGGCATCAGCGCGGGGGCCGGTGGGTTCAGCCTTAGCTGGATAAGGATAATGCCCATTGTAATCAGCGTCTTTGTTTATCGGTAAGTGCAAAGGTGCGGCAAAAACTTGCAGCATTGGGGGTGGACAGCAGCTGGGCGCTGAACCCCCAGACCTCACGGATCGATTAGTTTTGTAGTAATTATGTAAGGGCGAACCGTTGTTCGTCCTTTACCAATCCATTCCATTCATCAATACGTATATTCGGTCAAAACGTTACGCGGTAGTCTAAAGTTCAGTTCAGTGAAAAGGCATCGCGCTCATGATCCAGCAGTCGGGTGGGGATGGTCTTCAGCCGCTTGAGCAACACCACCTCTTTGTGCAGGATGGTGGCTTCAACATCGAGCCGCTGCTGCGCTGAAATTAGCTCGAGCAGCGCCTGCTTCTCGCCCCACTCGATCTGCAAGCCGTCGGCCACCAGGTAGGAAAGCACCTCGGCATCGTCGGGCAAGGGGATATTGCGGGTATCCTGGCCGGTGATGTTCAGCAGGGTGTTGAGGTAATCGCCGAACATTCGGCTCACTGCACTGACCAGCGCTGGTGCAGCTAGCTCTGGCTCGTCTTCCAACATTTCCACCCTGCCGCTGAGGTAGGGTTGGCTGGTGTCGTACTCAAGCACGCGGAAGCGGCGCACCCCTTGCAGGATCAGGTTGAAGCGTCCATCGCTGAGGCGGTTCAGGTCGGTAATTCGCCCTACCGTGCCAATATCGTAGGGGCGCATTCCCCGCCCGTCGTCGCTATCGTCAACCAGCAGCACCCCGAAGCCGCGATTGCCGTGCAGGCAGTTGTTGATCATCAGCTTGTACCGATCCTCGAAGATGTGCATCGGCAGGTACATATAGGGGAACAGCACCGTATTCAGCGGAAACAGGGGTAGAAAATCGTCATGGTCATCCATAAGGAATTACCCGCCTTTACCCAGGGTAGAAATAGCCAATCAATCAGCGTACCGTCGGCTCATTATACGGTTGGCAGCGAGTTCGTGTCAAGTCTGGGGTGCGGTTCACTCCACCCTTGCGGATTTGCAAGGTTGCTGGTATAATCACCACAAATCTGTAGAACGAATGTTCTACCTAACGAGAGGGTGGCAACCAATGACCATAAAAGCATCCGACTTCAACCAAACCGAGCGTGATGTTATGATTGGCGTGATCACATGGCTCAAGGGCAAGGGCCGTGGTGAGCGTTACAGGAGTGAGCTGTTTGCCAACGCCGAGCGATCGGTGGAGCTATCCACTGCCGAGCAGCGGCAGCCCCGTCGCGTCTTCCTTACTGATCCGCCGCGCCAACGCCGCGTTATCGGCCAACGGGATTCTGCCCTGACCCCGCTTTACCTTCTGCGGCCAGTAGACCTTGAATAAGCGCGTCGATCGCCTCGGCCATCCGTTGTGGGTCGCGGGGGCGGTAGTTCCAGCGCAAATAGTCAACCAGCGCCAGGCGGCGGGCCAGCGCCTCGTCGGTCTCCTGCGGCAGCGGTAGCACCTCGGCGGCAGCCAGCATATCGGCGTAGGGCAACCCGATCGCCTTGCTGATGCCGCGCAGGATGTCGGGGGCGGGTAGGTAAACCAGATTAGTTTCAATGTCGCTCACCACCTTCTGGCTCAGGCTCGGCACCTTAGCGGCGACCTGCGCCTGGGTTAGCTGATTGCGCTCACGCGCCTGTTTGATCAGCACACCCAAATCCTTCATGCTCATAGCGCTGTTTCCTCCTCATCCAGAATTATACCATAGCCTTTACCCATAAAGATTATAACCTATTTGGTATAAACTACCTTGACATTTATACCGTTTCGGTTTATACTATAACCAGCCGAATGTGGCTGCTGGAGGGGCAAGGCAATATCCTGGATGGGAGTAATATTGATGGACAGATACATATCGCGTATGGTGGTGCCGCCAGTAGCCCAGGCGGAACAGCTGAGGGCGCAACTAGCAGCATATGAAGATGAGCTACGCCGTGCCTACGCGCTGCTCTGGCAGAAACAGGTCGCGCTCGACGCAGCTGCTGACCTGATTAGCGATCTAAAGACGAAACTTCAGGTCAAGCAGCATGAACACGATGCAAACTCTCCACATTGAACGCAAGAATCCGATGGTATAGCGCCACCGTTCTGGGCTATAATTAGGCCAGAACAGGAGGATAACCAAGTGATTAGTGCAATCAACCAGATCAACCGGGGGACGCTCGACGAGCAGCAATGCTGGCAGGCGGTGCTGGCGCGGGACAGCCACGGCGACGGTACGTTCGTGACTGCCGTGCTATCTACCGGCATCTATTGCCGCCCTATCTGCCCGGCACGCACCCCAAAGCGCGAAAACGTAAGGTTCTATGCTACGGCGGCCCAGGCGGCGGCGGCGGGCTTCCGTGCGTGCCTGCGTTGCCAGCCGCAGCGAGAGTTCGAGCCTCAGGCCGAAATGGCGCAGCGCGCTTGCCGCTATATCGAAGCTAATCCTGATGCCGACCTCAGCCTCACCGCGCTGGGCCGTGAGATTGGAGTCAGCCCCTACCACCTGCAGCGCACCTTCAAGCGGCTGGTCGGCGTAACCCCGCGTCAGTACGCGCTAGGCCAACGCCGCGGCCAACTGAAGGCCCAGCCTGAAGCAAGGAGAAACCGTGACTAACGCAATTTACGATGCGGGTTACAGCCCGGCTAGCCTCTATGCCAGCGCCGCCGCACAACTGGGCATGACCCCGGCAACCTACCGACGCGGCGGCGTGGGGATGAATATCGCCTACACCGTCGTCACCAGCCCGCTCGGTCGGCTGCTAGTGGCCGCCACCGAACGCGGGGTCAGCATGGTTAGCATTGGCGACGACGAGGCCAGTCTCGAAGCCAGCCTGCGCGGCGAATATCCCGCTGCCACCATTAGCCGCGCCGACGAAACGCTCCGCCCGACCGTGACTGCCATCCTGCGTCATCTGCAGGGGCAGCAGCCTCGCCTCGACCTTGCCCTCGACGTGCAGGCCACCGCCTTCCAGGAGCGGGTCTGGCAGGCGCTCTGTGCCATCCCCTATGGCAGCACCCGCAGCTACGCAGCGGTCGCCGCCGCCATCGGCCAACCCACTGCTGCCCGCGCTGTCGCTCACGCCTGCGCGACGAACAACGCCGCTATCGTCATCCCATGCCATCGGGTGGTACGCGGTAATGGCGCTCTGGGCGGTTACCGCTGGGGTCTGGAGCGCAAACGCACTTTGCTGGCGAACGAAAAGGCCAACGCCGCTGCCAACGATGAAGCGCAGTTGCGCCTGAAGGTATAACCCTACACCAAAAGTCGGATTTTGCCGCAAATAACCACCTATAGCCCCACATAGGGGTTACAATAAGAGCAGCAATAAGCCCCTACCATCCAGCCTAGCAATCGCAATCTACAATCAGCCATCTACAATATACAATTACCGAGGAGCGAACTCACCATGGAGGATAGTCTAAAAGCAGCAACCGGCCCAATAGCAATTATCACCGATGCGCCAAAGCAGGCAGCCTCGTTGCCTGTTACCAACCTGGCGAAACCAGGCAACCCACATCAGGCCACGTTTGGTGATCGCTTCGGTGTGCTGATTGCCCTGCTGACCGTCTACATTATCTGGGGTTCGACCTACCTGGGGATTCGGCTGGCGGTAGTGGGCGGCTTCCCGCCATTTA
>JANXYP010000217.1 GCA_025355955.1 Chloroflexota bacterium | reverse complement strand
CGGGGGCGAAGCTGAGGGTGGGGCTGCCACCGCAGGGAGTGGAGGTGGGCGTGGGGGTGTTGGTGGGTACTTGTGGAGCAGCCTGGCTCAGGCGGTGGGGGTCAAGGTTGGCTGCCTGCGCTGCTTTGGCCGGGGCGGCGTGCGCGCGCTGCGGCGCGAATGGCAGATTGTAGCCAAGTAGGGTAAGCACCAGGATCGCTGCCAGGCCCGCACTGATGGTTTGTTGCCAACTACGCTTGTGGTTCATTACTTCCTCTCCTTTTGTGGCTGCTGTAGAGTTGAACAAGGATGCCAAACGCATTATAACAGATGCACCTTACCAAACACCTTACCGTTTTGCCGCAAGCTGAGGTTGGTTGCCAGCAACCAGTTGCCCACATGATGGTTGGTGGTTACGAGGGGCGGTGATGGGTAGCGAAAGGGCGGGCCTCCGCCCGCCCCTACGTTCTGCTGTGTTCAGATGTCCCAACCAGGACAGGCGATGGCGTAAGCCAGCGTCTGAAGCTCTGGGAACTATGTTCCGCTGACTACTAGCCTCAAAGTGGCAGTGGGTGGCAGCAGTGTTCAAGCAATTGCCACTGGGCATCAGTCAGGTCAGTATCATACGCACTACGTGTGTTCATGCTAGTAGATTACATAGTGATCGCTGCTATGTCTGGCATTGATGCACTACTTATTACTCCCAGTCCACCACCGCATGGCGCTCGACCACGATTGGCTCCTGCCCTTCCTGGGCCAGCGCCACTGCCGTGCGATCGAACCAGCTAACCGGCCCGCTGAGTTGATGCCCAGATTCCAGCTTGAGGGTAATTGGTTCGCCGCCATCCTGTCGCTCGTAGAGCGCGGCAGTCAGCTTCTTGCGGTAGCGTTCGCGGTGCCACTGCAACTGCTCTAGCGGCACGCTGAAGTAGGCGGCCAGCTTACCCAGCATCTCGTCATCCTCGCCGATACGACGATGCTTCATTTCGATCAAGTTAACCTCGTGCATCGGTACGCCGGTCACTTCCTGCATCTCTAGTGGCGTAACCCCGCCATGCCGCGCCCGCAGCAGCTTCATGTGATCGCTCAGACTCATAGCGCCACCCCATCATTACTGCCACCCTGATGCCCACCCATATCGGGGGATGCAGTAGCGGGCAGCGGCTCCTCACCAGGTGCGTCGGCAACATCGTCGCGGCGGGCATCCTCCTCTTGACGGAGGGCGTGTTCGTCGCTGCCATATACGCCTGGTTCGCCATCGTCGGCCAACCCTGCTACGGCAGCGGGCGCGTGGGGCGGCGCGACCTCACCCTTGTGCGGTGCCAACTCGCCGTCGTGGTGGCCCTCGCTATGCTCTGCAGCGGCCAGGACTGCCAGTGGGTTGCCTGTTCCCACCCTCTGATAGTAGGCAATCGCCAGCTTGCGTAGCACCACATCGTTGCCATCGTCACCATCGATGACGATGGTGTAAGGGGTGTACTCCTTAATCTGGCCGGTGAAAATCTGTCCGTCGAACATGGTGAAACTGAAGATTGCGCCCGCCTTCTGCTGCGCGGTGAGATACTCTGGTTCGCGGTCATCGGGCAACCTGGTGGTGGCGGGCGACTTCTTGGCTTCCTCGGACAAGCCAGCGGCGCGTTCACGCATATTGCGGATCCACTCGCGGGCCTGCATCCGGTCAAGCTCGGTTAGGGGCTTGCCCACCTCGGCAGCAATCTCTTCCTCGCTTAGTCCGGCACGATGGCCCTGGCGCATAATCTCCTGCACCTGGCCCTCGGTGGCAGGCAGGATGATTGGCTCTGGCTTGGGCTTGAGCGGCCTGGGTGGTTTGGCTCCGCGTGGCTTAGGCGGGCTGCCCCAGCCGGGGCGCGGTGGATAGCTACGCTGCTCCTGCGGCATCGCCTGATGCCCATCCTCTAGCGGCGCGGCCATCTGCTGCTCGGCTGGCGGCGTGGGGCGAGGCGGGGCGGGTGGCGGAGTGGCAATGCCCGCCGGTGGATTGGCAGGTGGCAGGATGTCCTCCACCTTCACCCACAGCGCCTTGGCCAGCAGCTTCGCATGGGGCAGCGGAATCAGCTGCTGGCCGATCTCATAATCGTTAATCAGCCGCGAGGGGATGCTGGCGCGGGCGCTCAGTTGGCCCAGCGTCAAGCCCTTCTTCTCGCGGAGGCTGCGTAGTTTGTTCATATTGCGTGTCTCCTTTTCAAGTTCAAAGTTTGGTGGCGGCACGCTCGCCCCACCCCTGACGCACGCATTATAGCTTACTACGCTGGATTCATGCAATAGCTGAACAATGCAGGACTATTTTGCTATTTCGTTGCCTTGCTTGTGCAGCTTCAGGCCAACCCGATTACAACAACATCAGCACGCGCTGGTGCAGCAATAACGCCGTCGAAACCGGCGATAGCCAGCCTGGCGCGCCCAGCGGCCAATGCGATATCCAGGCGCAGAGCGCAACTACCATCTACTCGCTATATATTCCCGACAGCACCCCTTGGTACTTCAACGACGATGTAGTAGCCCCAAACGGAATATGGACGGTGCCAGCTTCACCGATCACCGGCACTGACCCGATCAGCGGCTTTGGGCATAGCTACGTCTACAGCCAGACTTGGAGCAACTTCAACGACGCGCCCGGTCCCGGCTACCATCTCATCCCCATCAACGGCAACCACCAGTGGCGGCTAAACGTTAACGTACCGCTAGACAATGATCACACTATCCTCGGCGTTGCCGCCCAGAACAACTACGCGATCAGGGTGCAAACCAGCCAGCCAGGGGTTAAGGTCAGCGCTTTCAGGCGCTTGCCCACAGTCAACGAGGTTAGCGGCACCAACGACTTCTATATAACCAAAGTGCCAGCCTATGATGGAGGTCGCACTCTAACTGTTAGCCTCTTCGACGTTGCCGACTTTGCTGGCACCAACTACATCCAACTGATAGCTCCACCCGACGCTACTCACGTCCTCAGCTATCCGGTAATTATGGACACCTATGTACAAGATAAGTATTACCCACCTGGACCAGACATTGTTCACTACAATGTGGAGCGCTTGGACACTTCGCGCCCTGCCAACGACACCAACGATCGGTGGGCACATCTTGTCTACCACATTCCACTAGATACTAGACATGGTGATAGCTTCGTGGGCGGTTCCTTCGTGCTACGCTATGTGACCAGTTCTGGCGGACGTGATCGCACCACGATGCTAGCCAAGGTTTGCTCTCAGCCACCGCCCAGAGGCTATTGCCCATAAGCCGAATCGCGAGAGAATGCTCGTGGACAACAAAGCCTCCCCAACAGATTAACATCGTCTGATGGGGAGGCTATTGTATGCGTGTTTACGGTTGTGTATAGCGCCACTACTCGCATCGCTGCTTGAGGGTACGATAAGCCCCTGCCGAGCAACGCGCCGCCGATGAACTGCAATAGCAAGATGGCAACGATCGGCGAGAAGTCCATCATCACGTTGCCCATCGCCTTCTGCATCAGATTGCGGATTGGGCCGAGCAGCCATTCAGTGCTGACGAAGAGGATGCGATACCACTCGGCGTTGCTGCCGTAAGGCACGATCCACGAGGAGATGGCGCGAACGAAGATGAGCAGGGTCAGCACCTGAATAATTAGTGCGATTATTTGCATGACGGTTAGTTCCTCCTGAGGACAAGATGTGTATGGTTGTCTTCTACCGATTTAGAGTGTCGAAGCCACAATCTTGTTTCACATATTATACCATACGATCGGTCAAAAGGGTTCGTGGCTGAGGCTGCGACGGTATTAGAGTAGCATTAGCTTGCAGGCGCAAGGGCGAACCACGGTTCGCCCCCACAGAATAATCGGTTTGTACGGGCGAATCGTGGTTCGCCCTGGATAGCTAGCGGAAAGCCTCACACATATCGTATAATTGCCACTATGCAAGTACCAATCATTTATCAGGATGAGAACATCGTGGTGGTCAACAAGCCGGTTGGCCTCAGCACCCATGCGCCCGACGAACATGATCTCGGCGCAGTCGAACTGGTCGGTATCCTCAAAGCCCAGTTGGGAGTGGATTATCTTGGCACCCATCAGCGGCTGGACAAGGATACCAGCGGCGTGCTGCTGTTCAGCCTGCGCCGTGAGGTCAACCCCCAACTAGCCCGCATCTTCGAGGGCCGCGAGGCGGGCAAGACCTACCTGGCAATTGTGCATGGCCTGGTGCGCCCGCTGGAAGATGCCCGCCAGTTTCGCCCACCTGCGCCCCCCCGCCGCCCTTTGCCCATGGCCGCGCCACAGCGAGGGGGTCGTCCCGTGCCGCTGGGACGTGGCCCAGTCCGACCCATGCCATTCGATAGCAGACGCGGCCAGTTCCCCCCCCCCGATCAAAGGGGAGGATTTCAGCCTCCCCTCCCCGATCAAAGGGGGGGGTTGGGGAGGGGGGCTGCGCCTACGCCCGCCAACTCGCTGATCTACTCCGTGACCGCCCCAAACAAGGATGAGCTATCTATCCGCCTGCCGATTGCCCCCGCCGAGGAGAGTGGTCGCTGGCTGGTTCCCGTTGTCTTCGACAAGCTGGCCCAGGATGCCACCACCAGTGTGCGCGTGCTTGCCACCAGTAAGGACAACCGCTACAGCCTGCTCGAAGTCACCCTGCTGACTGGACGCACCCACCAGATCCGCGTCCACCTGGCCCACCTCGGCCATCCTATTGTCGGCGACGCGCTCTACAGCCCGCCCGGCAAACCGGCCTCACGCCTGATGCTACACGCGTTGGAGCTTACCATCCCGGTGCTGGCCCCCACCCCAGCCCTCGCCCAAGCTGGGGAGGGGAGTGACGTGGAGACGCAAACTAACGACTCCTCCCTTCCTAAAGTTATGGAAGAGGCCGAGGTCGTGCAAGCTGCGCCGCTGCCTACCAGCCAACCTCCACACCGACGGGGGGGCTGGGCGGTAGATAAAGACGGCATGATCGTCTCGCTACCCACCGCGCCCACTCCCACCCTGGGTAAAGTAGAGAGTGAGTCCGAACCGGATGTGACGAATATCACCTCTATTGATGAGGATGGCGCAATCAGGGTTGCCGATGATGACGTGCTATCCGCCGCCCCTACGGAGGATGGCACAGCCGCGGTTGGAGAGGTCAACGTCGCTTTGGTTGAAGCGCAGGGGGGGCAGCCGCTCTACCCGACAGAAGAGGACGCAGACGTAGTTGGAGATGATGGCGCAGCCGTGGATGGGGCGGAGGGCGCGCAGCCGCCCGCCCCTGCAGCTGACGACGAATTCGTGAATAAAGCGCAGGGCCTGATAAATCCCGCCTCAGCAGATGACGACGAATTCGCACAAACCTCATCTCAAAGCTCAAAACTCAAAGCTCAAAACTCCTTCAGGGCCGAGCCACCAGAAATATTCACCCGCGTGCGCGAGGGGTTGCCGGAACTTGACCTGGCGCAGCGGCTGGCCGCACCGTTTGTGCAGCCGCGCAAGGTTGGTCATATCACCCCACCGCCGCGTATGGAAGTAGATAACCTGACCGATGCCGATCGCCCCGCCCTGGTCGCCCTGTTCCGCCTGGCGCTGGAGCGGCGTGCCATCCTGGCGGAGGATGCAGCGACCACCATCTATCGGCTGGTCAACGCCGCCGCCGATGGTTTGCCGGGAGTGACGGTTGATCGCTATGCCACCGCCCTCGTCCTCAGCCTCTACCAGGATACCGCAATGCCGATCGAACGGTTGCTGGTCGAGACACTGGTCGAAGCGGCGGATAGCGGCTGCAGTGTCTACCTCAAGCGCCGCCCGCGCACTGCCGCCACCATGTCGGACACCACTGCCGCGTTGGCTGCGCCACCCACACCCGCGCACGGTCCACGCATCGGCCAACTAACCGCTAAAGAGAACGGACTCAACTACATTATCCGCCCCACCGATGGCCTCAGCGTCGGTCTGTTCGCCGATATGCGCGAGACTCGCGCCCGCGTGCGCGGCTGGGCTAAGGGCCGCAGCGTGCTAAACTGCTTCGCCTATACCTGTGGCTTTGGCGTGGCCGCCACTATCGGCGGCGCGAGTCGGGTGGTCAACCTCGACCTATCGCGCCGCTATCTGGAGTGGGGCCAAGAGAACTACGCTGCCAACGGTCTAGCCGCCCCCGACCGCGACTTCATCTTCGGCGACGTGGTTGATTGGCTGCACCGCTTCGAGAAGCGCGACGAACACTTCGATATGATCATTCTCGATCCGCCCAGCTTCAGCACGACCAAAGGCAGCAGCTTCAGCGCGGCGCACGATTACGGTCAACTGGCCGAGCTCGCTGCCCGCATCATCGTCCCTGGCGGCACGTTGTTGGCCTGCACCAACCATGCTGGCCTGAATCGGCGCACCTTCCGTGAGATGACCCTAAACGGGGTACGTACCGCTGGCCGCAGCGCCAACATCACCGGCTACTACCGCGAACCCGCCCTCGACTTCCCCGCCCCGGCCAACGATGAGGGCTATCTAAAAGTCCTTTCCATGGAGATAAATGAAGACCTACCTATCCGCAAAGATCCACCGCGCCCACGTAACCGAGAGTGACTTGAACTATATCGGTTCGCTTACCATAGATTGCGCCCTGATGGAACTGGCGGGCATCGAGCCTTACGAGAAAGTGCTGGTCAGCAACTTCACCAACGGCGCACGATTTGAGACATATGCCATCGCTGGGCCACGCGGCAGCGGCACCATCAGCCTGAACGGTGGCTCCGCCCGTCAGGGGCTGGTTGGCGACATCCTTACCATCTTCACCTTTGCCACACTGGATTGCTGGGAGCCGCCCACCGTCGTGTTCGTCGACGAACACAACCGCGCCACCGATGTGCTGCGTGACGAGGGCTACGGCAAGCAATTGCCGATTGGCGATGAGACAGAGTAGGGGAAGGTAGATTGACAGCATCAACGCTAACCACCCGCCCCGCGACATCCTCCGACTCTAGCGCCTGGCAACAGTTCGGCGGCGACTCCGTGCCGCAGAGGGGCAGCTATATCTCCTGGTTGGGCGATACCGCGCTTGCCCGCGTCACCTTGCTCCAGCTTGATAACGTGGTCGACCTGCGCGATTTCGACATAGCGCTGGGTCATGTTGCTGATCATGGCGGAGCGGTGTTGCAGCAGATCATCGCCTTTTGCCGTGAGCGGGGTAACATTATCACCGCTACATATCTATCAAAACACAGTAACCTATTTCTCAATGCCTACTTCAAGCAGAACACTCGCACCCGCATGATAAGGTCGCTGGCCGACTATCAGCCGCAGCCAATACGTCTGCCCGCTGGCATTACCCTGCGCCACCCCACTCTAAACGACGAGGCGGCAATTACCGCGATGGCCTATCGCAACTATCAAGGTACCCCCGATGGCGAAATGGTGAGCAGCAGCCGAGCGCAGGCTGATGCGCTGATGCAGCCCATCTTTGCCAACGAATATGCCACCCTCGACCTCGATTGCTCATTCGTCGCCGAGGATGCGGTGGGCAGCCTGATATGCAGCAACCTGCTGGGCGACGAGAGCAAAGCGGAAGCCGATCGGCTGGCCTGGGTACTAGACATCTCTGCAGCCCCAGAATGGCGCGGCAAGGGGCTGGGTCGCGCTCTGTTTGCTAGCAGCCTCGACGCGGCCAAAGCGAAGGGCTACCACCGCCTCGGCCTGATGGTCACGATCGGCAATTATGGGGCGCAGACGCTCTACCGCTCGTTTGGGCTGAAGGAATACGGTCCGCTGATGTACGAGGCGATACTGCGTCTCTGAGATTAAAGGAAAAACGTCGTTGCCAGGTGGTGAGTGAATGCAATGCTGAACAAAAGAGCGCACCGACGAGGTGCGCCCTTTCTCTTTATTTTTAATCCTTCATCTTTAATCTCGTCACGGCGTGGTCACACCTTTGTAGCCGATCTGGCACATCTAGTCGCGCTGGATGGAATGGATGGGGCGGATAGTGCTATAATATCCCCATGCAAACCTGGCTAAAGTATGTATCCGCTGCTTTTGCAGTGCTGGTGTTGAGTGGCATTCTCGCTTTGGCGCGTGAGACGCTGGCCCTCGACCTTGCCCCCAGTGCGCCCCTGCTGCTGCTGGTGGTGATCTTCTTGGTGGCTACTAGCACTGGTCTCGGCCCTGCTTTGGCTGCCGCAGTGCTAGCCGATCTATGCTATGACTACTTCTTCCTCCCACCCTACTATACCTTCACTATAGGACGATTTGAGGACAATATTGCCTTTGCGGTTTTCCTGATCGTGGCGCTTCTGTCCAGTCGCCTGGCCGCCCAGTCTGAAGGCCGCGCCCGCGATGCCGAACAGCGGCTGCATGAGACTACTGCGCTCAATACCCTTAGCGCGATGCTACTGGAAGGAGGGGGTGAACCGTCCGACGAGGTAGTGCGCCAGGTTACCACCACGATCGCGGCGCAGTCGGCCTCGCTCTACCTCGCCACCGCCGAGGATGGCAGGATATACCGCAGCGCCTACTATGGCGACCCACCCCCGGTAGCAGTGGAGCAGCAGGATGCCGCCGCTCATCAGCAGCTTGCCGCGCTGGAAGTAGCCAGCAATCTCGCCTATGTGCCACTTCGAACCACCGGACACAACCTGGGTCTACTGATCGTGCGCCGCACGGTTGACGTGCGACCCTTCAGCACAACCGATAGCCGCTTGCTAGCTACAATTGGCACTCTGCTGGCTGGTAGCCTGGAGCGAGAGCGGCTGGCGCACGAGGCCAGCGATGCGCTGGTGCTGCGCGAAGCCGATGCGCTCAAGTCATCGCTACTCGCCGCTGTCTCCCACGAACTGCGTACCCCCCTAGCCAGCATCATGGGATCGGCCTCGAGTCTGCTCTCTGACGAGCCCGCGCTTGACCCCGAAGCCCGCCGTGAGTTGCTCGATACCATCAACCAGGGCGCGGAGCGGCTCAGTCGTCTGGTCAACAACCTGCTCGATCTCAGCCGCGTCGAGGCTGGGGTGCTACACCTGGAACGTGGCCTCTACTCACCAGTCGAGCTGATCCACTCGACGACCGCCGCACTAGCGCCCCGCCTGGCTAGCCACAAGCTGGTGGTGGACCTACCCGACGACCTTCCGCTTGTGCCTATGGATTATGTGTTGATCGAGCAGGTGCTGGGCAACCTGCTGGACAATGCCGCCAACTACACGCCGGTGGGTACCACGATCACGGTCGTAGCGAACGTGGAAGGCGATGACCTGCTGATTAGTGTCGAAGATGAGGGCGCAGGACTGCCCCAGGAAGACCTTAGTCGCATCTTCGACCGCTTCTATCGCGGTGCAACCACCAGCCACAAGGCGAGCCACACTGCAACCGGCGGGGTGGGTATCGGCCTGACCCTGGCGCAGGGCTTCGTCGAGGCGCATGGCGGGCGCATCTGGGCGGTCAACCGGCGGGGTGGTGGCTTGCGGGTCAGCTTCAGTCTGCCCATCCACCCTGCCGATATGCCGGAGACCACGTTTGGCGAGGAGGCCGAATGAGCAGCCACCCCATCCGTATCCTGGTGGTAGACGACGAGGCGCAAATGCTGCGGATGCTGCGGGTGGTGCTGACCAGCAGCGGCTACAAGGTACTGATCGCCGCCAACGGCGAGGAGGCGCTCGATCAGCTTGCGGTGGAGCAGCCCGATCTGGTTATCCTGGATTTGATGCTGCCCGATATAAGCGGCGTAGAGATAACCCGTCAGGTGCGCTCGTGGCCCAGCAATGTGCCGATCATAATTCTCTCCGCGCTCGGTGAGGAGCGCGACAAGGTGGCCGCGCTCGACGCGGGGGCCGACGATTACCTGACCAAGCCTTTTAGCACCCAGGAGTTGCTCGCCCGCGTGCGGGTCTGGTTGCGCCGCCTGGCGACTGCTCCGGCTCCAGCAACCAGCAGCGTAATTCAGCATGGCGAATTGATTATTGACCTTGCCCGCCGCACCGTCACCCGCGCCAGTCAGCCCATCTATCTTACCCCTAAAGAATACGATATGCTCACCTACCTGGCGAAGAACGCGGGCCGGGTTGTTACCCACCGCACCCTGCTCACTGCTGTATGGGGCGCGGAGTACACCGGCTCCCCGCAATATCTGCACGTCCTCATCAACCATCTGCGCCGCAAGATCGAACCCGACCCCCAGCGCCCTCAGTATATCCTTACCGAACCGGGCATCGGCTACCGCTTTGCTGAAGGCTAAGAGTTTTCCGAAAAGCATGAGTCATCCCGAAGTTTGGAATATACTAAGCCCCCAGCGGGGGTTTGGGGGGAGAATCTCGCAACCGCGATCATGCTTATCGCCAGCCCTAATCGGATAAGCTCTAACCTTCGCGCTCATTTTTAGAAAATCTTTAGACTTACTACCCGCTTTTTTAGTCCCGCTTTAGGTTGGAACGGCTATATTATCACAAGCTTGCCTGTGCATCAGGCAGGGCTGGCCCGCTTATGGGCATAAAAAATTACTTTCGCGGACAATGCGGGTTTGAAGCCGCATCACTTACCGCCGGGGGGATCAGATTATTATGGATGAACGCGAATCAGTTAGCGCAAACGGCGAACAGGGTGGTGAAGAGGGTAGCACCCAACCCGCAGTTGGCTGGCAAGCGCCCGCCGCACCGCTTACCAACGAGCAGGATGACGGCGCTTCGCCGCTACCATCTAGCTACCATCGGGTATATCGCGCCACTACGCGCCAGCCGAATAACGAGGATGGCGCACCCATAGCTTTGGCTGATCATGATCTGGAGTGGACCGAAGTGGATGTCCAGGGCGGGCGGGCAGGCGATCGCTACATCAGGTATCTACGCCCGCGCGGCCAGGCGCTGACCCGCAGTGCAGCGGGCGAGGTGCTGCAGGTTGATGAGGCTGCCAGCACGCCCCATAGTGTGGTTGGTCGAGTAGGGCGCTTCCTGGTGGGCAAGCCCATCGCTACTAGCATGGATATCCACGAGCGGCTCACCAAGATCAAGGCGCTGGCGGTGCTGTCTTCGGATGCGCTATCTTCAGTAGCTTATGCCACCGAGCAGATCGTGCTGCAACTAGCCGTCGCGGGCGCCCTTGGTATTGCCAGTGCCACGCTGGGCATTGCGGTGGCGATTACCCTGCTGCTGGCGATCGTCGCCTTCTCCTATCGCCAGACCATCACTGCCTACCCCAACGGTGGCGGCAGCTATATCGTCAGCCGCGACAACCTAGGCGATACCGTCGGCCTCACTGCTGCCTCCGCCCTCATGGTGGATTACATCTTGACTGTAGCGGTAAGCATCTCTTCGGGTACGGCGCAATTGGTTTCTGCCGTTCCCAGCGCCGCACCATATGCCGTACCCCTCTCGCTGCTTTTCCTCGCCCTGATCGTGCTGGGCAACCTACGCGGTATCCGCGAGTCGGGCGCAATCTTCGCTGCGCCCACCTACTTGTTCATCATCAGCATCACCGCCGTGATCGTGATTGGCCTGTTCCAGTTTATCACTGGCAACATCAGCCCCGAACCGGCCAGCACCTACCCCCAGGTGCATAACCTCGGCCAGAACCTTAGCATCTTCCTCATCCTACAGGCGTTCGCAGCGGGCTGCTCGGCGATGACTGGCGTGGAGGCAATCTCGAACGGTGTGCCAGCCTTCAAGAAGCCAGAGCCGACCAATGCCCGCGTTACCCTCGTCTGGATGGCGGTGATCCTGGGCTTCATGTTTATGGGTATCAGCTTTCTCGCTGGGCAGTACCACATCCTCGGCCTCAAAGGCAGTGAGTCGGTCATATCCCAGATCGCCCACCACACATTGGGCGACAACTTCCTCTACTCCATTTACGCAGTAGGCGTAGTGCTGATCCTGGTGCTGGCCGCTAACACCGCCTTCAGCGACTTCCCGCGCCTCTCTTCGATCCTGGCGCGGGATCGGTTCCTGCCCAACCAGTTCATGTTTCGTGGCGACCGGCTGGCCTTCAATACGGGCATCATCAGCCTGGCAGTGTTGGCCGGGTTGCTCATTCTTATCTTCGATGCCAATACCGACGAACTAATCCCGCTCTATGCCGTTGGCGTGTTTATCAGTTTCACGCTCTCGCAA
>JANXYP010000132.1 GCA_025355955.1 Chloroflexota bacterium | reverse complement strand
CATAAGGAAAAGCAGCAGAATTTCGAATACGATCAATGATCGAGCTTAAAGGATGGGGTGACCGGATGAGACTCCTCGTGGTCGAGGATGAGACACGGATCGTCGAACTGCTGCAGGTCGCGCTTAGGCGCGCGGGCTTCGTGGTTGACGCGTTTGCGACGGCGTCCGCCGGTCGTGAGGCTCTATCCTTCATCGCCTACGACGCCGCCGTTCTCGATCTGGGATTGCCGGACGGCGACGGGCTCGAGTTGCTTGCCTCGATGCGGCGCGGCGGGAGCACCGTTCCCGTGCTCATTCTGACTGCCCGCGATGCCGTAGAGGACCGCGTCGCCGGTCTCGATGCTGGGGCCGACGATTACCTGGTCAAGCCGTTTGCCCTCAGCGAACTGGCGGCCCGTATCCGCGCCCTGGCTCGCCGCCAGAGTGGGCGCAACCCACTGCTCGTCATCACCGACTTGAGCATCAATACCGTTACCCGCGAGGCCCATCGCAATGACCAGTTGCTCGAACTCAGCGCCAAGGAGTACGCCATCCTCGAATATCTGGCCCGCAACCCTGGGCGGCTGATCACCCGCGCCAACCTGGAGGAACACATCTGGAACGAGGAGCTGCAACCCAACTCCAACATCGTCGACGTGTATATCGCCCGCATCCGCCGCAAGCTGGACGACGGCCACGAGCTAAAGCTGCTTGAGACGGTGCGCGGCGCGGGCTATCGTCTGCGCGCACCCAGCGAGGCAAAGTTATGCGTCCGTTCCGCACCATCCGCGCCCGCCTCACCGCCTGGTACACCCTGGCCCTGCTAGTATTGCTCACCCTTGTCTTCCTGCTCATCTATCTGATTGCCCGCGCTCAACTGTATAGCAACTTCGACCAGAGCCTGAGCCAGCGCTTGCAGGAGGTTGCGGGCAACGTCAACCATGAGGCCGATGAGCAGCACGAACTGGCCGACATTAGCCAGCGGCGCGGTCCTGACGACCTGGGGCCGGGTGGCAATCCAGCTTTCGGGACGGGGCCGGGAGGTGGCCCCGGCCCTATACCAGGCACCGCTTTTAACTTCAATCCATTGAGCGCAAATGAAGTGGTGATGGTGTATAGCGGGACGGGCCAGCTAGCCAATCAGTTGGTCGGCCAACTCAGCGCCGCGCAGGCGGCAGGACTGGTGCAGAACCTGACTGGCGACCAAATCCACACCGCCAGTCTCGATGGCGGGCTGGCCCTGCGCGGCGCACGCATCATTGATGAAGACGACGGCACAATCATCATTATCGCCCGCCCCGCCAACACGGTCGAGCAGCCGCTTGGTAATATGCTGTTCGCTTTTGCCCTGGCCGCCCCACTGGCGTTGCTGCTTGCGGCACTGGGCGGCTGGTTTCTCACCACCAGGGCGTTGCGCCCCATTGCCGCGATGAACCAGACGGTGCAGGCGATCAGCAGCCAGGATCTCAGCCGTCGCCTTGCGCTTGGCCCGCCCACCGACGAGCTGACCGGCCTTGCCAGCACCATTGATGCAATGCTTGGGCGTATCGAGGTCGGGGTGGAACAACAGCGCCGCTTCACCGCCGATGCCTCGCACGAACTACGCACCCCGCTGACGGTGATCAGTTCGGAGGCCGAGCTTGCCCTATCGCGCAACCGCCCCGCCGCCGAGTACCGCACGGCGCTGGCCGCCATCGAGCGCGAGAGTGGGGTGATGCGGCGGTTGGTCGAAGACCTACTCACACTTGCCCGCAGCGATGCCGGACGCTTGCCCGCACCACCTGATGTGGACATGGTCGAACTGGCCGCCAATATCGTTGCCCGCCTCAGCAACAAGGCCACCGCCGCTGGCATCACGCTCACGCTTACTGGCACCGAGGAGGCCGCCATCGTCCGTGGCGACGAGAACCAGCTTGGCCGCATCCTGCTCAACCTGATCGAGAACGCGATCAAGTATAGCCAGCCGCACGCGCAGGTGATGGTGCGGCTGGCGACCCTGGCGGCACCGCCCCCTGCGGAGGTGAGCAGCGATGCGGTGACGATAAGCGGCCCACTGGTTGCAGTCAGCATCAGCGATTGCGGCTCCGGCATAGATACCCAGCATCTGCCCCACCTATTCGACCGCTTCTACCGCGCCGACAGCGCCCGCACCCGCGACGAACAGAGCGGCACCGGCCTGGGCCTGGCAATCTGCGCTGCGTTGGCCCGCGACTATGGCGGTTGGATTGGTGTTGCCAGCACACTGGGGCAGGGCAGCCGCTTTACCCTTTACTTGCCAGCGCGGGCCAATCATTAGCCGCTAATTTGTTTCTCCCCTCCCGATGGGCTAAACATTACCCACAAAGTTGAAGAGGAGCAGCGGTGGTGGATACTCTGCCACGTGCCGAGTTACTGAGGGTTGGGAGCGTAGCTCCGATCGGTCGGGCGCACCGATGTTTATCGAGTCAGGCGATGCGCCAATGTTGATAGCGGCATCAGGCTAACAAAGGGCGAGATAAACGTAGCACAAAGGGTAGGCGCTAGGCAGCTTACCCTACAGAGCCGGTAATGGGCAACCGCGATGCTGATTATAAGCATGGGTAGCACGGCAACAAAGGGCTGCGCCCCCAACCCCCAGTAACTCGGCACGCGACGTGCTTTCTTGCACCCTCGTGCTTATGGGACGTATTATTTGTGGATAACTATAAGCCCATCGGGAGGGATTGGAGTGATACCAATTAGCTATGGTGCCACTATAGTTCGAAGCAGGGCGAACAACGGTTCGCCCCTACAGAACTATAGCATCTCCTTGGCTAATTGGTATGAGTCTACAAGGCAATTAAAGTTAATACAGTTCTCATCCTGGGTTCACCCTCATTTAATCCACGCCTGCTACAATTAGCGTATTGTGAATAAGGTGGATTTTACGCTGATGCAATCTAATAACAAGGAGCAGATCATATGCCCAACTCAAACCAAAGCCACATGGAGAGCATCCCGCTTCGTATCTTCCTAGGCATAATATTCTTTTTCGCCGGGTTGGATAAAATAACCGACCCCACCTTCTTCGACTCCAAAAATGCCAATTATATCGGCGCGCAGTTGCAAGGCTTCGTCACCTACAATCACTCGCCACTGTCGTTCCTGCTCACCAGCATTGCCATCCCCAACGCCACCATCTTCGGCGTGTTGATGGCGCTGGGCGAGATGGCCTGCGGTTTGCTCGCGCTGATCGGCTTGTACACAAGGGCGGCGGCAGGTCTAGGCTTTGCCCTAA
This sequence comes from Chloroflexota bacterium, assembly GCA_025355955.1. Classification (GTDB taxonomy): domain Bacteria; phylum Chloroflexota; class Chloroflexia; order QHBQ01; family QHBQ01; genus QHBQ01. The sequence continues at coordinate 1,100 of JANXYP010000132.1, read as the reverse complement.
GCGCCACCCTATGGCTGACTGCCAGTTGGGGAACGCAGCCGTTCTACACCAGTTGGGATCTGCCCTATATGTTTGGCTGGTTCACCCTGCTGCTGCTGGGCGCGGGCCGCTACTCGGTGGACGAGCAGCGAGAGGCAAAGCAGCAACTCGCCCCCCCGCAGGCGCAAGCCAACAGTGAACGTCGCCGCTTCCTGGTGCAAGCGGGCGCGGCAGTAGGCGCAGTTGCCGCGCTGCTGATTGCGGGTGGTGAGGTATTCAGCGGCTTCGCCAACCGCAACCAGAGCGCCAATACTACCGCTGTTAATAAATCGGGCGCGACCAAAGCGCCCACTGCTGGCATCAACAACGCCAACGTCGTCAATCCCACCAACATTCCCACTGCTGATAGCGGCAACTTCACCGTCGCGCAACCAACCATTACCGATACGCCCGCCGCTGTGCAGCCACCCGCGCAACCGACCAATCCGCCTGCCCCCGCTGCGCCCACCGACACACCTGGGCAAGCGACTGGCCCGGTCGTCCCCGCTCCGCCGCCCACCGATACGCCCGCGCCTGCCGCTCCCGCTAAAGGGACGCTGATCGGCCACACCAGCGATGTGCCGGTCGGGAGTGGCCTACGCTTCACCGCCCCAGATACTGGCGATGATTCCTACATTGTTCACCTCAATGATGGCCGCTTTGTGGGCTTCGATGCTATCTGCACCCATGCGGGCTGCACTGTGGACTACGACTCGCAAAATACCGTTTTCTACTGCCCCTGCCACGGCGCGGAGTTCGACCCCACCAACGATGGCGCGGTGTTGCGCCGCCCCGCCCGTTCGCCGCTCGCCAAGCTCAACATCAGCGTCGATCAGGCCAGCGGTAGCATATACTACGTAAGTAGCTAGCTTCAGCAACGGTTCGCCCCTGCCGAATTACACCATCTCATCGGCTAAGAGTATAAGCACGTAAATGTAAGCGCAACCCACCTCTACACACCACGGAACGGCTTTGCGGTAAGTCCTCGATAAGCTTCAACCTGCAACTATAGCAGCAATCAACGCCCGCAGGCGGGGGCCGATCAGGTTGGCGGTTTCGAGGACTTCGCTGTGGTTGGCGCT
>JANXYP010000107.1 GCA_025355955.1 Chloroflexota bacterium | reverse complement strand
GGTGGTGCGCGGTTAACGATCGGTGAATAAAGGCGGTAAGGGACTGTCTTAAAAAGCGCTTGACTACGTTAGCTGCCATGGCGAGCGCAGCCCGCCCCCACGCACGTATCAACTGGTTCTCAGGCAGTCTTTAAATGGCAGATTTTCACCAACCTTTCACCTATATACAGACGCATTTTCACCAACCTCGGCGACAATTGTTGCAGGGCCAATATCCACATCTGCTGCGCTTTAGGCTCTCTGCAGCTGTGATATAATGCTCACAATATCGGGGTTTAGCATTCCCTCTCACTCATTTGCTTGGCACCGGGCTGCATACATCCACAACCCCCTGTCCAGTTCCCGGGTTGACGCACATGAGCCAGGGTAATCAAGGAGGCAATTCCTATGGGCGACACCGCGCAATACGTCACGTTCTGGTTTATCACCATCTCGGTAGCCAATCTCCTCGTCATCGGGCTGCTCATCGTAGTCTTCGCCATCGCGGTGGCGCTAAGGCGGCCCGGCGCACACCAGGGTTCGACTATCGAGCTACCCACCGCTGCGGCAGACGGCAGTGATGCCAGTTTGGGGGTGCCACGATGAACCTGACCACCAAAATCCGCGAACAGGTACGCGAGTGGCTGCCGCTCGAAGACCTGCTGCCCGACACCCTGCCCGCGTTCGTGCGCTCACCAGCCTACTTCTTCGGGGTCATCACTCTTTCCAGCCTGGTACTGATTATCGTCACCGGCATCGTGCTGACCATCTTCGGCCCGCAGTGGTGGCACAATTCGGACATCGGCCACTTCGTCAACAGCGTCCACTTCTGGTCGGCCCAGGCTTTCTTCTTCTCGCTCACCCTGCACCTGTGGACCGAGTTCTTCAAAGGCTCGTGGCGGCATGGTCGGCGCTGGACCTGGGTAGTAGGCGCGCTCTCCTTCGTCGCTGGTATCGGCACCGCCTTCACTGGCTACCTATCGCAGACTAACTTCGATGCTCAGTGGATCGCGGTCTCGGCCAAGGATGCGCTCAACGGGGTGGGCATCGGCGCGTTCTTCAACCCGATGAACTTCGGGCAGATGTACAGCTTCCACGTGGTCATCCTGCCGCTGTTCGTGGTCATGCTGGTGGTCATCCACCTGGTGGAAGTGCGTATCCGTGGCGTGGTGCGTCCCTACGCCCCCGACATCCAGACAGAGCGGGCCAGGGAAGAGAAGTGGGGTGGGCCACTCGGCCCCGGCTGGTCGTCGTGGTTCTCCGGGCGGCGCAAGAAGCAGCAGGCCATCCCGGTCGCCGAGCGGATAGTTCCCTCCGACCAGACCAGCTACTATCAGGGCATACGGATGATGCCCTACGACCTGATTCGCGAAGGATTGGTCGCGCTGGCAGTTGTAATCGTGGTGGCGATTGCGCTGGCGGCAATCTTCTCCTCGCCCGACGACAAGCCGCTGACCATCCAGCAGTACGCCCAGGAGAAGCCAGTGGACTTCCTGACCACCGCGACGGCGGAAATCAGCGGCACCGGCATCATCTCGCAGTACGGGCCGCCCTACAACAACGGCACAGGCTCGGTGCAGTACCTGGGGCCGGTATCGCTGCAACAAGTGGCAGGCGTGACCCACCCGATTGATACGGCCCAGACTTACGTAATCGAACCGTTGACCGTCGCGGCGCAGAGCGACCCCAAACTGGCAACCGACCTGAAGAGCTTCACCGCCGCCAGCGCGCTCTCGCAGACCCAGTGGGAGGATGCCTACGCCACCGCACTGGGCAGCGTGACCACCCCGACCTTGCCGCTGACCGTGCCACCAGGCGATTATGGCCCCTACGGCACGATGATGGGCAGCCTGCTGGGGCTGGCGACCAGCGGGGCGATGGATGGGTTGCTGGTGCGTAGCAACGGCTTCTACCAGAACGACTTCACCAAGCCTTTGCTGTTCCTGTCGGAGAGCGCGTTGCCTGCTCAGGCCAGCAACTTCGGCCTGCTGGGCAACCAGTGGGGGATGATGAACGAGACCCACAACTATCCGGGGCAGAGTTGGCTATGGCTGTACACTGCCTGGTACCAGATACCACCGTTCACCACCAGCGCAGCCGCCAACGCCGATGCGCTGATCTGGGCGTTGATGGGGGTACTGACGCTCATCCTGATTATCTTCCCATTCATCCCGGTGGTGAA
>JANXYP010000086.1 GCA_025355955.1 Chloroflexota bacterium | reverse complement strand
CAGCATCGCCAACGCCAGCAGGATGACCGCGACAATCTCCACCCGCTGGGTGGGGCTGAGTTGGATGTCCGGCCCACCACCCTTGCGCCGACTGCGGCTGCGAGTGGGCGCAGTGGTGCGCTTCACCGTCGTGGTAGTCGTACTTGAGGGTGCGCGGCGGGCCACCTGGGGCTTGCTGCTTGTTCCCTTCGCGGTGCTGGTGGTTGTGCTGGTTTTGCGGGTTGCCAATGCTTTATCCCTCTGCATATTATGTCAATCAACGAAACATAGGTTCTATCGTTGCCCCTATTATAGAGCAGTTTGCGGTGATTTGTCAACTGGCGGATCGCAAACACCGCGCCAGCAGGCTGCTGGCGCGGTGTGTTTACTTCAGCATTGATACAGGGAAAGATTCTCCCTCACCCAACCTCTCCCGGCGGGAGAGGGGTGTTGCTGCTCGCAGCGGTTACCACTGCACCAGCGTCCAACTGGCGTTGACCACCTGCCCCTGGCTGAGAGTGACCGGGTTGTCGGGGTAGGCACGGAAGGGATAGTGCAACGGGATGTTGAACGCGCCCAGCCGCAGCGTGCCAGCGGGGGCGACGATGACGTACACGCCGTTCTGGTTGGTGCGGAGGTCGCCGTAGATCTTGCCTCCGGCCATCAGGCGGGCGAAGACGGTGCTGTTGGGCAACGGTTGGCCGCTGTTCTGGTCGGTTATCGTGCCGGTGATCAGGCCGCCTTTGGTCACGACGATGTCTTCGTTGATGGTCTGGCCCGTGCTGGTAATGACCTGGATACCGTCGGCGGGGGTGCGCGGGTACATCAGCGCGACGCTGCGGGCGTAGGTGCGATACCTGCCGATTGGCACCGCTATGCGATAGACTCCATTCTCGTTGCTGTCGAGCCAGCCATAGCTGAGGCCGCCGCCTAGCGGACGCGCCCAGGCATCTACACCTTGCACTGGCTGGTGGGTGGCGCTGTCCACGATATGGCCGGTGATCAGGCCGCCCTCGGTCATGCTGATGTTGGCGCTGACGGCGCTACCCACGGTGACGGTGACGGGGTTGCCGGGATAAGCGGTGCGCGGATAGAAGGCATTGAAGTTCTGGGCGTAGACCTTCCACGCTCCAGCGGGAACCAGGATGCGATAGTAACCCTGCGCGTCGCTCATCGGCCAGGCCTGATAGCTGTGACCTTCGTCGAGGCTGGCTGCCCACACGCGGGAGAGCGGGATAGGCTGGCCGCTGGTTGCGTCGGTGATCTGGCCCTGGATAACCCCGCCCTGGGTCAGACTGAAGTTGGCTCCGGTAATCACCTGGCCGACGGTCAGAGTAATCGGGTTGCCAGTGTAAGGCGTGGTGGGATAATCGAGGAAGATGTTGCGGGCGCGTAGCAGCAGCGTGCCGGTGGGAACGACGATGCTGTAGTTGCCGTTGCTGTCGGTGCGCGGCCAGCCATAGTTGCGCGCCCAGACTGGGTCCTGGTCGCTGCCAGGGTAGGTGGCCCATACGCGGCTGCAGGCTAGTGGCTGGTTGGTGGTAGCATCGGTGACGCTACCTTGGATGGTGCCGCCCTTGTTCAGCATGATGTTCGCGTTGGTGATAACCTGGCCGACCGTGACGGCGAAGGGGTTGCCGCTGGCTGCGCCACGCGGGTATGTGTCGCTGAACTTGTGGGCGAAGGCGAAGTAGGTGCCAGCGGGGACGATGATACGATAGCTGCCATTGCTGTCGGAGCGGAAGCTGCCAAAGCCACGGCTGATGGGGTTGGTGCGCGCCCAGGCGCTGGCTCCACTGATTGGCTGGCTGGTTGCGCCATCGCTAATCGTGCCGCCGATGCTCGCGCCCTCGCTCAGGCTGAAGTTGGCAGTGATGGTCATGCCGTCAGTGACGGTGATGACCCCGTAGTGGGTAAGCGGGTAGAGCTGGCCGGGATTGTAGGCGGATAGGAAGTAGGTGCCAGCGGCAATCGACAGGTTGTAGCTGCCGTCGGTGGCGGTGGTAGTGGTGAAGTGGACCGTCGAGGTGAGACACTCGGTCGTAACTTGATGGACGATGATCAAGGTGCCGCTAATCGGGTTGCCGCTAACGCTGTCGGTGGTCACGCCGGTAACGTTCGCCGCGGTGATCTGGTTAGGTTTACTTGCTACTGCAGGAGCATTGATCGGCTGGGCGATACTGCCAGCCAGGCCGCTGAAACCGCTGTCGTCAAGAGCGGCATCAGCGCCTTCGGGTGGCCCCTGGGCTTCATCCTGGCTCATATCTGCAGCGCTGACATCGCCGTTGTTCTCTGGGTTGGAAGCAACAGAGGAGTAGAGGATGCGACTCAGTTGGGCGCGAGTAACCAACGCGTTGGGTTGGAAGGTGCCATCGGGATAGCCGCTGACCACATCGCTGCCCGCTGCTGCCTCGATGAACTGATAGGCCCAGTAGCTGCTCGGCACATCGGTGTAGCTGGGGGTTGTGGGGGTCTGCCCCGACCAACCATTGGCCCGCACCATGATCACGGAAATCTGGGCGCGGGTAATCGGGTCGTTGGGGTGGAAAGTGCCGTTACCATAGCCGCTGATTGCGCCGTGCGCGTAGGCGGTTTCGATGAACTGGTAGAAGATGTTGCTTTGCGATACGTCGTTGAAGGTCGGGGTGGGCGGGTTCTGCAGCGCCCAGCCATTGAGCAACACAACTAGCTTGGCGAACTGCTCACGGGTGGACGGCGCGTTGGGGCTGAAGTGGCCGGTGTCCGTACCATTGACCACTCCGGTGCAGTAGAGATACTGGATCGAGCTGTAGGCCCAGTGATTGGCGGGTACATCGCCGAAGTTGAAGTTACAGTTGCCATTGCTGGCAGATGCCGATCCAGGTTGGCTGAAGCCAAGCAGGCTGATGGCAACGATAGCGGTCAGTAGCACCGAGGCCAGCCGCTGGGTCTTGTGGGTAACGGGTTGCATGGTAAGGCTCCTCCTTGATTGGTGTGGGGTGTTTAATCCTTCGTTCCTGCTGGTCACTAACCGTGTGCGCACGCGGTGGGGTGACACTGTTATCATCATACCGCTACTCTGTTAGCGCAGAATTAAGCCCATGTAAAGCTATTGTAAGGCAATGTAATACTCGCGTAAAATTGCCGCTGCCAGCCTATTGCTTTTTGCGAACAACTGTGCTACAATGCGGCCAGCAACACGCCAAACTGTAGGCGGTTGCGATCGTAACCCCGATCTGGAAAGGAGAGACCCGATGAAATATATCAGTACCCGGCTGTTGGTGAACGATTTCCCCACTTGCTTTCGCTTCTACCGTGACGTGATGGGCTTCAACCCAACCTTCGGCAAGGAGGAGGATGTCTACGCTTACTTCGACACTGGCGGAGGCATGACCGGCATCGAGCTATTCGTGCGGCAGTATATGGCCGATGTGGTTGGTCGTGCCAACACCCCGGTTGCCGCCGATGCTCCCGACCGTGGCATGATGTCGTTCCAGGTGGACAGCGCCGACGAATCCTATAAGGAACTGCAGGGCAAGGGCGTAACGTTCATAACCGAGCCAACCGACCGCGCCGATTGGGGAGTGCGCGCCGCCCACTTTCGCGACCCCGACGGCAACCTGCTGGAGATCTACCAAAGCCTGAACGCACAGCCCGATCAGCGGGTAGAGGAAGGTTCTAATGCAGTATAACCAGACCCGCCTGCTGGTGAACGATTTCCCTGCTTGCTACCGCTTCTACCGCGACGTAATCGGCCTCACCCCAACCCAGGATGATGATGGTGTCTACGCAAGTTTCTATAGAGGCGCAAGTGGTGAAGGCGCGAGCGGCATTGCGCTGTTCAAGCGGCAGGATATGGCTGAGGCGACTGGGGCGATGATTACCCCATTCAGCGCAGCCAGCGACGATCGGGTAGCGATTGTATTCAGCGCCGACGACGTGGACGAAAGCTATCGGCAACTGACAGCAGATGGCTTGGAGTTCGTAACCCGACCAGCCGACCATCCTGACTGGGGTATTCGCACTGTCCACCTACGCGACCCCGACGGCAATCTGGTGGAGATATACAGCGATCTGCCCGCCTCATCCTGAGCAGGCTTGAGCCAAAGGCAAGCAGCCCTTACCGCGAGTTCTACGGTAAGGGCTTATTTGTTTCCGCAAAGCAGGGATAAGATGGTATAATCTACACAGACAGAGCGATGAAGTAATAACAATTAGCCGAGGCGATACTATAGTTCTGTAGGGGCGAACCGTGGTTCGCCCTGCCGTAATCTATCGCGGCACCACCGCTAATTGGTATAGGCACGGTGAAAAGAGGTGTTGATGAACCTCGTGGTAGTAGTACCGATCAAGGAATTGGAGCAGGCCAAGAGCAGGCTGGGCGAGGCGCTCGATCCCGAGGAACGGGTGGCGTTGGCCGTCGGTATGCTGCGCCGCACTCTGCGGGTTGTCACCGAGACCGGGGTAGTGACAAACCTGGCGGTAGTTACCCCCGACGATGCGGTGTTCGCTATCGCCTGCGAGATGGGTGTCGCCGCAATTCGACAGCACACTGGCGACCTGAACGCTGCGCTAGAACTTGGCCGCGAGTGGGCGACGCAGCAGCACGCCGATGCGCTGCTCGTCCTCCCCGCCGACCTGCCGCTGCTCTGCTCAGAAGACATCAGCGCTCTGCGCGATATGTCGACACGATCGTCGGTGGTGATTGCCCCTGATTGGACCGGCAGCGGCACCAATGCGTTGCTGCTGCGCCCGCCAGATGCGATCGGCTTCCACTTCGGCCCCGGCAGCTATCAACTGCACCTTGCAGCGGCTGTATTGGCGGGCTTGCCAATCTACACCTACCGCTCACCGCGCACCGAGCGGGATCTGGACACGCCGCCGGATATTGAGGTGGTCGGCGCAGCCAGCCAGCGGATTTGTGACAACAGATGAAATGGACAAAACAATGACCGACCAAACCAACATTGAACCATACGTACCGGAAAAGTGGCTCTGGACTGAGGCCGACTTCGAGCAGATGGGCTGGCACGATGCCCATGTCTACGGCTTTGCTGCCGCTTTTGAAACCAAAGAACTAATCTTCGACCTTGATTATATCTTTCTCTGGGTTGAACCCATAGCGCCAGCGCGAGCTTATTCCTTCTGGGTAGCGCCTTGCACGCTTGTCTTTGAAAATGTCTCCGATGTGCATATCAACGTCAGCTACGACTATTGGAATGAATGGCAAGGCCAAGGATACCAGATGGGAGCGCCTGATAAAATACAACACATCTACCGCGAACAAGAGAAGGTCAGCAGCGAAGGCATTAAAAGCTGGAAGTATACGCTTTCTGGTCTCGATATTGAGCTTAGGGCAAGTGGTTACAAGCAGTATGTCCGTAGCCAGCCAGTCTATGGCGGTCAGCAGCGGATTGATTATAAGCAGCGCGGCGGCCTCTCTTTCAGCCGCACTACACCAGAAGGGATGACTAACAATGGGCAAGAATAACGTAACCTTCGGCTTCACCACCCAGGCCGCCCGCCCGCAAGGTGCGGCATCGGCAAAGGAAGGCACCGCCTCTTTTCAAGAGTTGATGGCAGGCAACGAGCAGTTCATCGCTGCCTTGCAGCCACCCTTCGACACCGTTTGGGTGGAGGATCACCTACAGTGGGGCGACCGCCCCATGATTGAGTGCTGGACCACGCTCACCTATCTTGCGGCCAAGTATCCGCACCTGAAGTTTGGCAACATCGTGCTGGGGCAGAGCTACCGCAACGCCGCACTGACTGCCAAGATGGCGGCGACCTTGCAGGCGCTGACTGGCGGGCGGTTCATCCTCGGCCTCGGCGCAGGCTGGAAAGAGGACGAGTACCGTGCTTACGGTTACGATTACCCATCCACTTCGGTACGCATCGAGCAACTGGAGGATGCCTGCCAGATTGTCAAGGCGATGTTCACCACCAGCCCAGCCACCTTCCACGGCAAGCACTACAATATAGAGAATGCCTACTGCGAACCGCGCCCCGACCCCATCATCCCGCTGCTGATCGGCGCATCCGGTGAGAAGAAGACCCTCCGCATTGTGGCGCAGTACGCCGACTGGTGGAACATCAACTTCTGCCCCGCTGAGGAGATGGCCCACAAGCAGCAGGTGCTGCGCGAACACTGCATCGCAGTGGGCCGCAACTACGACGAAATCAAGCAGACCTACTACGGCTTCTTGCAGATCGCCGACGACCCTGCCGAGATCCACCACCGCAGCGACCTGCACATGATCGCGGGCAACCCTGAGCAGGTCGCCGCTGAAGTACAGCAGTTCATCAACCTGGGGGTCAGCCACATCATGTTCCGCTTCATCGGCTTCCCCAAGCTGGATAGCCTTACCCGCTTCGTCGACGAGGTGCTACCCCGATTGGAGATCGGTCAATGAGCGCCCCCAGCTTGCAAGTATTTGCGCTCGACGGCTACCCAGAGGGGCAGCCCGGCGACGATGTGGCCGCCCTGATTTTGCAGATCGGTTTCGAGTTCGCCCCTGGCGATATCCTGGTGGTTACGCAGAAAATCGTGAGCAAGGCCGAGGGGCGGCTAGTGGACTTCCGCGACATAGAGCCGTCGGATCTGGCAATCCGTTTCGCCGCAGTCAGCGGCAAGGACCCCCGCCATATCGAGGTGGTGCTACGCGAGAGCGTACGCATCGTACGGATGGTGCCAGCATTGGGTCTGATTATCAGCGAGACGCGGCACGGCTTCGTCTGCGCCAACGCCGGGGTCGATCTATCCAACGTACGCGGCTATGAGGTTGCCTGCCTGCTACCCCTCGACTCCGATGCCTCGGCGCGGCAGATCCATGAGCTGATCAGCGCGAAAGCAGGTTTTAGCGTGCCTGTGATCATCAGCGACTCGTTTGGCCGACCCTGGCGCAACGGTATTGTCAACGTGGCGATTGGCGTGGCGGGGATGAACGCGATCATAGACTATCGCGGGCAGACTGATAGCCACGGCTATGAAATGCACGCCAGCATCATGGCGGTGGCTGATGAACTGGCCTGTGCCGCTGAACTGGTGATGGGCAAGATCGATGCCCGCCCCCTCGCGGTAGTGCGCGGCTACCAGTATCAGCCCGCCACTGGCACGATGCGCGACCTGTTGCTGCCGCCAGAGCGCGATCTATTTAAGTAATCAATGATGCTGGTTCTAGGTACTGGCACACTCATCAAGGTGCGATAAATCTTCGCCCCTACATTAGCGGCCACATCTTACTGAGCGTGGCTTGGCAACTAGCACCACTGATTATCCCAATTAGCCAAGGCGATGCTATAATTCTGTAGGGGCGAACCGTTGTTCGCCCTGGCTCGATCTATAGCGGCTTGATCGCACCGATGCTTTCGGTTAGCTTTACTAGCCGTTCGCGGTAAGTTTGGGCCTCGTCTGCCCTATCCCACTCAATCAGCTTATCTACGATGTAACTCAGAACCCCTGTCTGCAAATCCGGTCGCTGCAGCTTCGTCGCCTCGACGAACAGGCGATCCAGGCTTTTTAGCGCATCTTCGTTGCGCTCTAGTTTCTCGTAAGTGGTGGTCAAATCATCGAGGCTTTCGTACAGGTCGCCTTGCTTTTCATCCTGCTCGATCAGCCCGATACGGTGCAACTGGTAGGGCAGCGCATCGGCGTAGCGTTCCTGGTCGAGGAACTCGTTTACCACCCAGCCCAGCGCTTCCGCATCGAGGCGCGATAGATCGGCCTGTGGGGCAAGCTCAATCAGGCTGTGGCGATGCGCCGTTACCCACGGGTTGGCGGAGAAGAAGCTATCGCAGGGGATGATCTCACCGATTATCTTAATCTTCTCGCTAGGATTGGCTGCCTCAGCAAGCATCTGGTCAATCTTAGCCAACTGAGCTGCCGCCGCCGCTGGCTGCTTGAGCGTAGTGTGCAAGCGGGCCTGCTCCATCAATTCGCAGATGATCTCCTCGCGGTCGCCGCGTCGCTCGGCGACTTTAGTCAGCCGCTCTTGATACTCTAGCGCGAGTTTGGACTGCTCGTTCCTCCGATAATCATGAACTATGGCGGATAGAGCTTCAAAGAGACCCAGATCATCGCCACGCTGCTCTAGCAAAGGCAGCAACCTGATGCAGATTGCGGCACGATTGGCTATCTTGCGGGCGGTGGGCATTAGCGGCTCCTCAGCGCGGAACTTTTCCAGCAGCTTATCCAGTTCGTCAGGTTCGAGGCTGGCAGCAGCAGTGGGGGTCAATAGTTGGACCATTTCCCGCTGGGTTTCTTCCTCCGACAGCCTACTCAACTTGTCCAACAATGATACAGCTTTCCCCTCAGCTTGCGGCTCGACTGGTTTATTCAGTTGGGCATATGCCTCACGATACTCACCCGCTTGCACCAATGCCCGATACTGATCAAGCTGCGGTTTAATCTCGGTCAACTTGGTGGGGGGTTTGATTTCAGGGTGTTCAGCTTCCCCGCGCTGCAGCAAACGGGCCATGCTTTCAATCAGCTGGTCAGTTATATGTTGAGGCATCTGGTTAATCGCCTCATTGCGCTTCGGTGTGGGGCGACCCTTCGGCGCTTTGCCGCGTTCGCCCCCCTTGCCCTGTGATCGGCCCTTCTTCGCTTTGCTCATCGCTATTTCCTTTCTCAACTAAGAATCGTGGAATTGGCAATGCATCGTCCTCGTCGCCAACCTCCTCATCCTCAATCTCTTTGATCTTCAGACGAGTAGCAGCGGCCTCCGCGTGCTGGTGCAGTTTGTCCTGTATGCTGGCGACTAGTTCGAGCGCTTCGGTTTGAGTCTCGTAATCGCCGTTCTCGTCGCACTGCTGCGCGGCGCGCTGATAGTATTCCAGGGCCTGCTCATCGCGGCCCCAGGCCTCGTACAGTTGACCGATATCGACCAGAGTGTCAGTCACGATGGTGACTTCATCATTCTCCTCGGCCAGATTGAGTACCCCATGCCAGGTCGCAACCGCCAACTCGTTCTGCCCCAGCATGGCGTAAGCCGCTGCCTGGTCGCGCATCGCAGTAAGGCGCATCAGCGGGTCATTGGTCTCGCCCGCCAGTTTGTCCAGCTTGAAACTAGTGTCAAGAGTGATGTAAGGCAATCTGGCAGCGAGCGCCTGGTGGCTGACGTGGTGCAGCAGTTTAATCTTTGCCAACGCAGTTTCGGCAGCGTTGATCATGCCTTGCAGGCGTTGCCAGTAGAACTCGGCATCCTGCTCCTGGCCCTTGCCTCGATAAATTGCAATCAGCCAAACCAGCAACTGCGTCTGCTCTGGTCCGCTGCCGCTTTGCCCGTTTGCCTCCCACAGTGGTTCGGCATAAGCTAGCGCTTCATCCCAGCGGCCCAGCTTTATGCCATCCGCGATGATGCTTTGTCGCACGCTGGGTTGAAGCTGCGGCGCGCTCACTCGCTCCAGCCGCAGCATAATGTCAAACGCTTCATTCCCCTGCTCTATTTCGACATACAACTTATATAGCTGGGTTAGCGTGCTGAAGAGCCAACTATCATTGCCGCTCTGTTCAGCAATTTCCGCTGCCCGAACCAGATAGGGAACCGCTTCCGCGTTGCGCTCGGCGATGCGGTAGAACGAAGCAATCCACATCACCGCTTCGTAATCAAGGCTGTTGATGTCAACCTGGGATGCGAGTTCGATCGCCATAAGCTCATACGCTTGCGTCCAATTATCGCGACCGCGTGAAGACCCTCTCATCTCAAGAATGGTGGTCAGCTTATCGCCTGCGTCAGTAGCCTCGGCAATCATCCGCTCGATCCGCGCCCGCTGATCCGCCGCCAACGTAGGCCGCCTCAGCATCGTGTAGATGTAGGCCAGGGTCATAATAGCGCTGATAATTTCAACGCGCTCACCACTTTGCTCCACCAGCGGCATCAGCCGCAGTTGGTAGTCGAGCGCGGATTGCGCCTCATGGCTGGCGATGTAATGATTGACTAGCCCATCCAATGCGTTGATCATACCCTGACGATGTCCCGCCTGCTCGAACACCACCAACATTCTACTGTTCACCGCGACAATATCAACCCGGCTGCTAGTCAGTAGCGGCAGGCTCCACAGGTTCAACTTGCCCACCAATTCGGCCATTCGCTCCATACCAAGCTGGGGCGCGGCGGTAGGTACGAGCAACTGGGCCAGCACATCGCTGCCTTGTATAAAGTTAAGCTGATACAGTTTGAGGATAAAGGAAATACTAACCCCCTTTTCCGTCACTTCGACCACCTGATCCAGCACTGCTAGCGCCGCGCTGTAATCGCCAGCACGGATCAGATACTCGAACTGGCGTAGCAAAGGGCGCAGCTGTTCGATGCTGGTAGGGGGGTCGGTATGAGCATCGAGGGTGTACTGGACAGCGGACTGGGCAGCCAACTGCCGATTAGCTTCAGTGTGCGCGGCTGCCTATTGCTCTCGCCGCGCTTGACGGACGGCAATGTTCTGCTGCACTTCGTACGCCTGCTTGCCCTTGGCCGTATTGTTGTGCTGCTTGCCCTTCTTCGCTTTGCTCATCGCTGGTTTCCTTCACAACAAAGTGAAATTAGCGCCAGTCTCTGGCGGTGTGGCAATATTCTAACAAAGTAGCGGCGCGATGGCAATAGTAGCGAAGGCGCAGTTCATCAAATTGCAATGTGTGTGTGACGCAGGGATGGATTACGTCTGCCTATAGGCATCAAACTAAGCAAACAGCAGCACATCATGCTGATTTGAGGCCAATGTGATCGCTCTCTGGGGTCCAGGGGTTCAGCCCCCCGATGCCGTCTGCCCCAATCTGTGGGTTGACTGCGCCCCTGGCCTAGCATTACCACCAGCATCGCTTACGATAAACTTCTCACAATTCAGCAGTTGGGGGCTTACCCCTGGACATCCTGAATCATGCGCGGCTTTCGGCGTATTTTGATGCCTACAGAGTGGATTGCATCCGGCCCTGGTGGGCTTGGCTTGACCGTAGCGCATCCCAGGCATTATAATAGCCCTGACTGTAAGACCAGGTGCGGGCCGATATAAAATGAATACACAAAGGAGCGTAATCAGAAATGGGTACTATAGGATATGCGGCGATGTTCGAGCAGTTCACCCCTACTGACCTGCTGAAGTATTGCCAGCAGGCCGAGGCCGATGGCTGGGGCGCAGTGATGGCCTCCGACCACTTCCACCCCTGGGTGCCATCGCAGGGGCAAGCGGGGTTCGTCTGGGCGTGGATGGGGGCGCTGGGCGCAACCACCAAACTGCGCTTCGGCACCGGCGTGACCCCACCCGGCTATCGCTATCACCCCGCAATCATCGCGCAGGCGGCAGCGACGTTGGAAGCGATGTTTCCGGGCCGCTTCTACCTCGGCCTGGGCGCGGGCGAAGCGCTCAACGAGCATATCACCGGCAATTACTGGCCCGAAGCGCCAGTGCGGGTGGAGATGCTAGGCGAGGCGATCGAGGTTATTCGCAAGCTATTCAGCGGCAAGTTGGTAAAGTACAGCGGCACTTACTTCAAGCTGGAGAGCGCCAGGCTGTACACTCTGCCGCCCGCGCCGCCGCCCATCTACGTGGCGACCAGCGGGCCGGTCAACGCCGAGCGCACCGGCAAGACCTGCGATGGCATGATTACAGTAGGCGCAGCGGACGATAAAATCAAGATGCTGATCGAGCGATTCGAGAAGGGCGCGCGCGAGGCGGGCAAGGATGCCGCGACCATGCCGCGCATCCTGCAACTACACGTCAGTTGGGCGGACAGCGATGCAGCCGCCACCGAGCAGGCGGTACGTGAGTGGCCCAACGGAGGCATGAACTTCCCCAAAGGGGACATTCGTAACCCGGAAGACTTCGAGGCGATGACCAAACTGGTGCGCGCCGAGAACTTCGTGGGTCGCGTGTTCATGTCGGCTGATTTGGCCGCCCACTGCGCCCACATTCAGCACTTCATTGACCTGGGCTTCACCGAAATCTACATCCACAACGTGGGCCGCAACCAGGAGGCGTTCATCAGCGCCTATGGCCGCGAGGTGATACCCAACCTGAAGTGGCCTGTAGCCTAACGCTGAGTGCTGAGTGCTGAGTGCTGAGTGCTGAGTAGCTCATTAACGATTCTGATGAGAACCTTTCGTAGGGGCGCGGATTTACGCGCCCTGCTGAGGCGCATTACTGTTCATCGAAACTGGTTGGTTCGGTAGTGAGTGCTGAGAATGTGGAGAGAAGCCGTTTGATTCTATAACAGGGAGAACGGCCCTTTCTTATACCAAATAGCTATGGTGTCGCTATAGTTTGGGCCAGGGCGAACCGTTGTTCGCCCCTACAGAATTATAGCATCTCCTTAGCGAACTGGTATTACACTATCATTCACTATCATTTCCCTACCCCAACCTTTTGACCCTCAAGGAGATAATATATATGGCAAACCCACGACACCCGCTTCGCTTCGGCGTGCTGATTGCCCAACATCAGCGCGACTGGCAGTTTCTACTCGATGGCTTCAAGCTGGCCGACGAGATCGGCCTGGATTCAGCCTGGGTCTTCGACCACTTTATTCCGCTCTATGGCAGCGAGGACGGGCCATGTCTCGACGGCTGGACGCTGATGGCGGGGCTGGCAGCGCACACCAGCCGCGTGCGTGTAGGCATCCTGGTGACGGGTAACACCTACCGCAACCCCGCGTTGCTGGCGAAGCAGGCGGTGACGGTGGATACAATCAGCGGCGGTCGGCTCAACTTCGGGGTCGGCGCGGGCTGGTTCGAGCGCGAACACGATGCTTATGGTATCACCTTCCCGCCGCTGAAGGAGCGGGTGGAGCGTTTCACCGAGGCAATGGCGGTAATTGATAGCCTGATGCAGAACCAGCGCAGCAACTTTGATGGTAGATACTATAAACTGCATGATGCGCCGTTCGCGCCCAAACCCCAACAGCACATCCCTATCGTGATTGGCGCGAGCGGGCCGAAGATGCTAAAGATAGTGGCGCGGTACGCCGACATCTGGGATACGCTGGGCGGCGATGTTTCGCCCCAGCGATTCACCGAGTTGAGCGCGCAAGTGGAGCAGAACTGTCGGGCGATTGGCCGCGACCCGATCAGCATCCGTTGGCAACTAGCGGCGGGCGGTCACAACATTGAGAACGTGGACACCTTCCGTCGCTTCGTCGCCGACTTTAGCGCAGTGGGGGTCAGCGATTTTGTGTTCGACCTACCGGAGCGCGAACACTGGGACACGGTGCGGCACATCGCCAGCGAGGTGATACCGGAGTTGCGGCATGGCTGACCAGCTCGATGACCGTGCTGCCGTGCTGGTGCAGGGGGCGCGGGTGGCCCGCTTCGCCACCACTGATCAGCACGGCGAACCCCATATCGTGCCAGTCTGCTTCGCCTGGGATGAAACCCGCGCCTACATCGCGCTGGACGAGAAGCCGAAGCGGGTCGCACCCACCGATTTGCAGCGGGTGCGTAACATCCTCGCCAACCCTGCAGCCGCTCTGCTTGTAGATTACTATAACGACGACTGGCGCAGGCTGGCCTGGGTGATGCTGCGCGGGCAGGCTACGTTGCTGGAGGTCGATAGCCGCGAACATGAAGCGGCAGTGGCATTGCTGCGTGAGAAGTACCCCCAGTATCGGGCGATGGCAATCGAGCAGCAGCCAGTGATTGCGCTCACGCCAGAGCGGGTGCGTAGCTGGTTCGCATCCGATGAGCTATCGGTTGACGAAATCGTGCGCCCCACATTGCCCTGGCCTGCGCTGGTGCGGGGGCGACGCTCGGTGCGGCAGTATACTGACCGTGTAGTGACGCGGGTGGTGGTGGAGCAGCTGATCGAGGCGGGGGGGTGGGCGCCCTCGCCGCATGGCCGCCAACCCTGGCGCTTCGCGGTAATCACCAGCGCAGTGGTGAAGATGCGGCTGGCCGAGGCGATGGGCGTAGAGTGGCGGCGCAATCTGGCGATGGATGGCGAGGATGAGGCGGTGGTCAATCTGCGGCTGGCAAAGTCCCGCGCCCGCATCCTCGGTACGCCGCTGATCATCATCCCTTGCCTCTACCTGGCGGAACTCGATGTCTACCCCGACCAGCAACGGCAGGCGGCGGAGACGACTATGGCGGTGCAGAGCATTGGCGCGGCGGCGCAGAACATCCTGCTCACCGCATACGCGCTGGGGTTGGACGGCGGTTGGGTCTGCGCCCCACTGTTCTGTCCCGAAGTGGTGATTGCCGCGCTTGGGCTTGCAACCAACTGGCAGCCTCATGCGTTGCTAACTATAGGTTACGCTGCCGCCGATCCCAAACGTCGCCCGCGCAAGCCGCTGGATGAATTGGCGGTCTGGTATGAATGACTTTTAGGACAAATCATCGTTATAAACATATGCAAATTGATTGATTGTTAGCTGGCTCTATGTTATAATAAACCACGACATCTAAGGCCATAGTAATTAGGAAGGAAGGCAATGAAGAAGCATCATAAACTATACCGCAGCGCAGGGGGCGGGCTGCTCATACTCGCGCTGCTAGTCGGTTCAATCGCGCTTGGCTCGTCCAGCCACGCTCAGGTAGCGGGATTTGCCATTGGGCAACAGATCAGCTCCAAGGTCGACCTTTATATGCACAGTGGCGACGGTATGACCTTTCCGAACGTTACTATAATGAAGCAAGGCCAACCCGCCACCGTTACGGGCGCACCAAGCTTCGATTGGTATCCGCTCGATTATCAAGGGATAAGTGGCTGGGCAGCAGGCAGTTACCTGCAAGTCTACAGCGGCACACCCCCGCCCAGCATCGGGACGAGTACCCCCACCACTCCAACCCCCTCTACCCAGCAACCGCCTGCTCCAACCCCTGCGGCCACTACCGTGCCGACGACTACCGTGCCGACGACTACCGCTACACCAATCCCAGCGATCGTCACTGCTACGCTTAAGGCTCAATACCCCTACCGTATCCCTACTGAGGCGAACGCCCAGGGTATCATGCTGGGGATGATGAAGGGAGGCAATGTCCGCGCTGCGCCCGATGTTACCGCTCCCATGATCACCTGGTGGGGCTATGGTCGCAAGGTGATGGTTTACCAATCAGTGACTGGTACTAACGTAAACGGCAACAACGTCTGGTACATCGTGGGCAAGCCACCGGAGCGGGAGCAGGTCTACTACGTCCACTCCAGTCTGGTCACGCTGATCGAGCCAATCGTGGTGCCGCAGCCGCAATATCGGATGAGCGGACACTGGATCGATGTCAACCTCACCCAGCAAAGCCTGACCGCCTTCGACGGCCAGACTGAGGTGATGCACACCCTGATCAGCAGCGGTGCGTTCACCCACACCACCACGGTCGGCTACTGGAAGATCTACTATCGGCTGGACAAGCAGGAGATGAAGAACCCTGACCCTGGTGCGGGACCAGGTGTTCCTGGCTGGTACGACCTCAAGGATGTGCCGTTCCCACAATATTTCAACCCCAGCGGTGAGGCTCTCCACGGCACCTTCTGGCACGATAACTTTGGCACGAAGATGAGCCACGGCTGCGTCAACATGACTACCCCCGCCGCCGAGTGGCTTTTCAAGAACTTCACCGACATCGGCACTACCGTGGTGGTACACTTCTAATATCTATTCGCCAGGGTGTCGCTACAAATTGAGCCAAGGCGAACAACAGATTGAGCCAGGGCGAACAACGGTTCGCCCCTACAGATATATAGCATCACATTGGCTAATACGATAAGCCAAAAAGCCTCTCCCCAACGGGGAGAGGTTGGTGAGGGGAGAGCTTGCCTTATACCAATTAGCGAGGGTGTCGCTATAGATTGAGCCCGGGCGAACATCGGTTCGCCCCTACACATCTATAGCATCGCCTCGGCTAATAAGATAAGCCAAAAAGCCTCTCCCCAGCGGGGAGAGGTTGGTGAGGGGAGAGCTTGCCTTATACTATCAGTGCCAAGTTAAGGTATTTGCGAGTTTGTCAAGCCCAATTTTGGCGAGGCGGCGCAGATATGGTACAATTATTGTATGAATACTGCTACCCCTGCGCCCCGTCCCAAACAGAGCCGGGTGCGCCATACTCGCGCC
>JANXYP010000069.1 GCA_025355955.1 Chloroflexota bacterium | reverse complement strand
CGCTGGTATGCTGCAGCCGAGGTGTCCGATGTCTTGTCCAGTATTGCCCGCACCACCACGCCGCGCTTTACCGCCTCATCCAGCGCCTGCTCAATCTCGTTGTTCTCCATCTTGAAGATATAGATGTCGAGGGTGTGCTGCGCCTGGTTGATCAGGTCTAGCACTGGAGTCAGCCCGTCGTCGGGTAGCACAAAGAAACTCAAATCGGTCATGATTATCCTCCTGCAAAGTTGGGGTCTGGATATTATAGCATAGTTGATGCCAAAGCATCCTGGCACAATCCTTGCGCGTATTACCGAAACGCCGGTAAAGTAGGGGCGGTGGCAAGTACCCACCCCCCCAGCCCCTGCCGGTGGGAGGGGAGTTCAACGATGGCGAAGCTGACAACTTATGCGGCACAGGCGCAGTTCAAGGCTTATGGCTGGCTGGGTCTGGCGCTGATTGTACTGGGGCAAACGCTTACTTATGTGCATTGGCGACCGCTATCCGATTACTGGTTCGGGATGGTCTGGTTCGGCTACATCCTGACCGTGGATGCGCTGACCTATCGGCGTGATGGCTATTCGTTGCTGATGAACCGGCGGCGCGATCTCTTGCTGATGTTGCCGGTGTCGGCGATGGGCTGGTGGGGATTCGAGGCGGCCAACGCGGTGGTTCACAACTGGGGCTACATTATCCCGCTGGGCATCCCTTCATGGTGGCAGCAGGTGTTGATGACCGTGTTCTTCAGCACGGTGGTGGCGGCGGAGTTCGAGACCGCGCTGTTCCTCTTGTCGCTCGGCTTTCTGCAGCGCCGGGTCGGGGCGCGGGGCTTTACCCTGACGCGGCTGAAGCTGGCGATGGTGTTCGCGCTGGGGGTCGTCTTTCTGGCACTGCCGCTACTCTTCCCTCAATATGCCTTTCCCCTGATCTGGGGCTGCGTCGCGCTGATGCTCGATCCCATCAACTATGCGTTGGGCCGCCCCAGCATCCTCGGTTATTTGGCGCGAGGCGACTGGCGGGTGCCGCTGGCCTTCTACATTGGTGGCACAGTCTGCGGCCTATTCTGGGAGTTTTGGAACTACTGGGCGATGCCCAAGTGGTACTATACCATCCCCTTTGTCGGCTTCTGGCACGTGTTTGAGATGCCGCTGCTTGGCTACCTCGGCTATGGCCCGTTCGCGCTTGAGGTGTTCTCCATCTACCAATTCGTGCGCGGCTTCTTGTCGCAACCGTGGGGTGGGCAGGCGGAGGCAGGCGAGGCCATCGAGCAAATCGGCCTGTAACGTCGCTTATGTGTTATAATATTGCAAAGACCCCACTATTGCAGGCAAATCATATTGAGATCACAACATAAAGGAGACAAACAAGATGACTAACTCAAACGATGCAAAAGAGACAGGTTGCACCCCACAGGAGAAGATCAGCTTTCTGCGCGGGCTACGGCAGGTGCGGCAGTTCCGTGCAGAACCATTGCCGCAAGGGGTAGTGGATGCGGTGCTGGAGGTGGCCCGTTGGTCGGGCAGCGCCAAGAACGTGCAGTCGTGGCAGTTCGTGGTGGTGCGCGACCGCGACACGCTGGGTAAGCTGGCCGGATACGAGGGCTTCGTCAGCTACGTGAAGGATGCGGTAGTGGGTATCGTGATAGTGATGGATGCTGACGACGAGCGCAATACCTACGATGAGGGCCGCTTGAGCGAGCGGATGATGCTGGCTGCCGATGC
The DNA here is from genome assembly GCA_025355955.1 of Chloroflexota bacterium. Lineage (GTDB taxonomy): Bacteria > Chloroflexota > Chloroflexia > QHBQ01 > QHBQ01 > QHBQ01. The sequence goes on along the minus strand of JANXYP010000069.1, from coordinate 46,117 downwards.
TCAGGGAGTAGGGTCGGCAATTGCCTGGTGGAGCGAACAGGGCGCTAAGGATGTCAAGGCGTTGTTGGGCATCCCCGCAGAGCGCCGCGTCCGCACCATCATCTCGTTGGGCTATCCCCATGTGGAGGCGCACAACAACCGGCCCCATCCGGCGCAGGCTCGCAAGCCGCTATCCGAGCTTGTGCATGAGGAGCGCTATAGTTAGACTCGGTCCTAAGAGAGTGTTTGAAAAGCGGTTTTACGGTTCGTAGGGGCAAACCGTAGTTCGCCCTTTTCAGACTCGCCTTAGACGTAGTTACGATTGGCTCGGACACTAGTCGGCAGGGCGTATGCGATTCGCCCCTACACCAATCTGGCGCAATGTGCCAACTGAGGCTGTAATATTAGTACCCTTTTCCGAACGCATAATTAGCGCTGGCGCATTGCCGCCACAGGAGGGCGCATATGACTGGCTTGATCGAAGCTCCTAGCGATACAGTGGAGCATGGCTCGCCGCTGGTTGTACCGCTACCCCTCAGCTATGTCAGCGGCATTTCCAGTGTACCGCTGATCGGGCAGACCATTGGTGCCAATTTTGACGCAGCGGTGGCGAAGTATCCTGACCACGACGCATTGATCGTGCGCCACCAGAACCTGCGCTACAGCTATCGCCAGTTGCAGGCGGCGGTAGATGTGTGCGCCCGCGCCTTGATCGCGCTGGGGTTGAACAAGGGTGATCGGGTGGGCATCTGGGCGGCCAACGTCGCCGAGTGGACAATCACCCAGTTTGCCACCGCCAAAATTGGGGTCATTCAGGTGAACATCAATCCCTCCTACCGCACCACTGAGCTTGAGTACGTAATAAAACAATCGGGGTTGCGGGCGCTGGTATTGGCAGCGCGGCTAAAGAGCAGCGACTACGTGGCAATGGTGAACGAGCTTATGCCCGAACTGGCGGCGCTACCGCCAACCCCAGGGCGGGTGCAGGCGGCGAAGTTCCCTGACCTTGAATATCTGGTGGTGCTAGACGATGAGCAGCGCGCCGGGATGTGGAGTTGGCCCAACCTGCTGGCCCGCGCCGAGTTGGTAACGGTCGCGCAACTGGCCGCCCGTCAGAGTGAGCAGCAGTTCGACGACCCCATCAATATCCAGTACACCTCCGGCACCACCGGCTTCCCCAAAGGTGCGACCCTCAGCCACCATAACATCCTAAACAATGGCTTCTTCGTCGGCGAGATGATGCACTTTACCGACCAGGATCGGCTGTGCATCCCCGTGCCGCTGTATCACTGCTTCGGCATGGTGATGGGCAACCTCACCTGCGTCACCCACGGCGCAACCATGGTCTATCCAGCGGAGAGCTTCGACCCGCTAGCGACGCTGGAAGCGGTGGAGGCAGAGCGCTGCACTGCCCTGCACGGCGTGCCAACCATGTTCATTGCCGAGCTTAACCACGCCGAGTTCGATCATTTTGACCTTTCCACCCTGCGTACCGGCATCATGGCCGGTTCGCCCTGCCCTATCGAGGTGATGAAGCAGGTTAACGTGAAGATGAACATGGGTGAGGTGGAGATTGCCTACGGCATGACCGAAACTTCGCCAGTGTCGTTCCAAAGCCGCGCCGACGACCCACTGGAGAAGCGGGTCAGCACGGTGGGGCGGGTAATGCCGCATATCGAATGCAAGATTGTGGACCCCAGCAACGGCGCAGTGGTACCGCGTGGCGCGGCGGGCGAACTCTGCACCCGTGGCTACTCGGTGATGCTGGGCTATTGGAACAATGTCGAGGCCACTGCCGCTGCGATTGACCTTGCCCGCTGGATGCACACCGGCGACCTGGCGACCATGGACGAGCATGGCTACGTCAACATCGTGGGCCGCATCAAGGACCTGATCATTCGTGGCGGCGAGAACATCTATCCCCGCGAGGTGGAAGAGTTCCTCTACACCCACCCCGCGATTGCCGATGTGCAGGTCATCGGCGTGCCGAGTCGCCGCTATGGCGAGGAGATTATGGCCTGGGTCAAGCTGAAGCCGGGTGTACAGACCAGCGAGGACGACATCCGCAACTACTGTGAGGGTAAAATCAGCCGCCACAAAGTTCCCCGCTACGTCAAGTTCGTAGACGGCTTCCCCATGACTGTGACTGGCAAGATCCAGAAATATCTGATGCGCCAGCAATCAATCGAAGAGCTTGGCTTGCAGGCTGAGATTATGGAGACCGCTTAGTCCAACCTTGCGACAAAGCGCAGCGATCTGGTATCATCGCTGCGTGAATGTAGATCTTTCGATTATCGTGGTAAACTGGAACGTGGCTGCGCTGCTGCGCCGCTGCCTCGCTTCCTGCTTCGCGCAGAGCGGTGGATTGAGCATCGAAGTCATAGTGGTGGACAACGCCAGCGCGGATGGATCAGTGGCGCTGGTGCGAGATGAGTTTTCGGCGGCGTGGCTGATCGTCAACCCCGACAATCGCGGCTTCTCCGCTGGTGTGAACCAGGGGATTGCCGCCAGCAGTGGTCGCTACGTAATGCTGCTCAACCCCGATGCCGAGCTAGCCGCCAACAGCGCGGCAACCCTGGTTGGCTATTTGGACGAGCATCCCGATGCTGGGGTTGTCGGCCCACGCCTGATTCACGCCGACGGCGCGTGGCAATCCTCCCCACGCCGCTTCCCCACATTTCTGACCATGATGCTGGAGAGTACCCCGTTGCAAGCAGTGGTGGAACGGCTGCCACTGCTACGGCGTTATTACATGGAAGACGAGTCGAACACTGCCGCCCATGAGGCTGACTGGCTGGTTGGTGCGTGCCTGGTGGTGCGGCGGACAGCGATTGAGCAAACCGGCGCAATGGATGCCGGTTTCTTCATGTACAGCGAGGAACTCGACTGGTGCCAGCGCATCCGGCGGGCAGGTTGGCGAGTCGTCTACCTGCCGCAGACCACAGTAGTACACCACGAGGGGCAGAGCGCGGCGCAGGCAAGTGGGCGGCGGGCGATTAACTTCAACATTAGCAAGGTGCGCTACTGGGCGAAGTGGCACGGCGTGCGCCAGGCGCGATTGCTGCGCGGCTGGTTGCGCCTACTCTACGTCGCGCAGATGGGCAACGAGACGGCCAAGTGGCTGCTCGGCCACAAGCGCCCGCTACGAGCAGCGCGAATTGCCGCCTATATGCAACTGCTGGGCAACGGCCTGCGCTGCTACGTCCGCCCCGCCGCTGCGCCCAAGCTGGCGCTGCTCACCGCAGAGTACCGCCCCCAGCCCGGCGGGGTGGGTGACTACACCCACGAGCTGGCGCAAGCGCTGGACGCGATGGTATTGGTAGTGGGTGACAAAAGCAAAAAGCCTCTCCCCAGCGGGGAAACCCCTTGTGGGTTCCCTGTGGGTAGGTTTGGTGAGGGGAGAACCTCGCCCAGCACCAATGCTGAGGATCATCTTCCAGCCGACAATCTACAATCTGCAATCTGCAATCTACAATCCGGCCCGGGCTGGGCGATGCTGCGAACGGTGCAGCGGGCGCTGCTACACCAGAAGATTGACGCGCTGAACATCCAGTATCAGACTGGCGCGTATCGGATGCACCTGGCGGTCAACTTCCTGCCGCTCTACCTCAAGCTGCGCGGCAACCCGGCGCGGGTGGTAGTCACTTTCCACGACTTGCTGCTGCCCTACCTGTTTCCCAAAGCCGGGCCGGTGCGAAGGCTGGCAAACTGGCTGCTGCTAAAGTTCAGCGATGCGGCAATCGTAACCAACACTGAGGATGCGATAGCGGTGGCCGGCTGGAGCGACAAGGTGGGAGTTATCCCTATTGGCAGCAACATCGCAGTCGCCCCACCGGATGATTACTCAAGGGATATGTGGCGGCGAGAGCATCAAATTGCCAGCGACGAAACGCTGATTGCCTACTTCGGCCTACTGAACCAGAGTAAGGGGCTGGACACGCTGCTGCAGGCACTGGCAACGTTGCCACCGCGCTTCAAGCTGGCGATCATCGGCGGTGGAGTTGGCAGCAGCGATCCGACCAATCGCCGCTTTGCCGCGCAGATTGAGGCAGAGATAGAACGGTTGGGGCTGGGCCAGCGTATTATCCGTAGCGGGCAAGTATCCGAGCGCGAGGTGTCAGCCTGGCTATGCGGCGCGGACGTTGCCGCACTGCCCTTCCGCGACGGCGCGACCCTGCGGCGGGGCAGTCTGCTGGCCGCGCTAGCCCACGGCCTACCCACGGTTTCCACTACTGCGCCACAGCGTACGCCCACCCCCAACCCCTCCCGGCGGGAGGGGAGTGATGCGGACCCCTCCCGGTGGGAGGGGAGTGATGCGGACCCCTCCCGGCGGGAGGGGAGTGATGCGGACCCCTCCCGGTGGGAGGGGAGTGATGCCGGTTTGCCTGAGTTGAAAGATGGCGACAACCTGCTGCTGGTGCCGCCCGACGATGCCGCCGCACTCGCCATCGCGCTGACCCACCTGGCCGACGATGCCGTGCTGCGAACGCGACTGAGCAATGGCGCACGCCAGCTTGCCGCCGCAGTCGGCTGGGAACGCATCGCGGAGCAGGTACGAGCAGTGATGAAAGGTTAGAAGCATCGTAGGGGCGGGCGGTGGCCCGCCCTGGTGAAGCGCATCACTGCCCATCGTAAGCAACCAGCCTTGACGTAGGGGCGCATGGCATACGCCCATAGACAGCAGAAAGATTGTATGCAACCCGCTGGCGGCGTGGGCAGGCCAGGGGTGCGGCAAACCCGCAGCATTTAGAGCGGGCAGCTTCTGTGGGCTGAACCCCCAGACCCCCATAGAGCCATCACCATTAGGCACAAATCAGCATGATGTGGGTGGCTGTTGCCTTAGCTTGATGTCTATAGGGCGGTGGCCCGCCCTGGTGAAGCGCATCAATGCCCATCGTAAGCAACAAACCTTGACGTATGGGCGCATGACATACGCCCGCTTGAAGCGCATCAATGCTCATAGCAGGTATTCGGTGGGCCGCTTGCAAACTTGAACAATCAGAACCTTATCCCAAACCGAACGTTAACTGAAACATATGGAAACAACACCTAAAGCGATAACCCAGCGTCGCACCATCCCATCGCTAGCCTCACTGAGCGCATGGCTGACCTGGCCGCGTGTCGCCGCGCTGCTGCTGACTGGCATCGGATTGCTGCTGCGGCGCTATCATATCAACACCCAGAGCCTGTGGTTCGACGAGACCGACATTGTAGCGCGGGCGCACGCCGACATCGGTTCGCTGCTGGTCGCCTTCACCAGCGCGGGTGAGAACGGGCCGCTCTACACCCTGATGCTGCACTTCTGGATACGCCTGTTCGGCGAGAGTGAGACGGCAGTGCGGACGCTTTCCGCGCTATTCGGCACCCTCACCATCCCGCTCATCTACCTATTCACCAGCGCATTGTTGCGGGCGGGTGGCACGACACGGCGCTGGGCTGAGGGAGTTGGCGTGCTGGCAGCGGCGGTGCTGACAATTGCGCCATTCCATATCTGGTACTCGCAGGAAGCCAAGATGTACGCCCTGGTGGTGTTCGCCACGTTGGGCAGTATGTACGCATTCGTGCTGGCGCTAGAGCAGAATACGCCCCGCCGCTGGGTTGTCTACGTGATCATCACCCTGCTAGCGCTCTACGCGCACGGCATGGCGGTGTTGATCTTGCTGGCCCAACTGGTTTACTACTCATGGCTGTTGCTCACGCGCCGACGCACGCTGGCAAACTCGCGCTACTGGCTGCGGGCCACCTTGATAATGCTGCTACCGTTCGTGCCGCTGCTTATCCTCCGCGCCGATTACCTGCTGAACACCTCATCGGTGAGCCAGTTCTACCCGCCCACCACCCTGCCCGACATCCTACAGGCGGTGATCGTCACTTTCAGCCTCAACCGCCTGCCCAATGGGATGCAGGGCTGGGAGTTGGCAGGCGGCACGCTATTCACCATCCTTGCCATAGTCGGGCTGATCGCTAGCTGGCGCACATCTGCTACACCCACCCCCAGCCCCTCCCGGCGGGAGGGGAGTTTGCCCACCTCCAGCACTCAGCACTCAGCACTCAGCACTCAGCACTCAGCACTCAGCACTCCTGGCCCTCAGTCCTCAGTCCTCAGCACTCCCCATGCTGCTGCCGCACTGCTGTTCGCTTATCTGGTAGTGCCGATCGTCGGCTTCTGGCTAATCACCCTGCGCGCACCGCTGTTTGAGCCGCGTTACCTTATTATTGCCCTACCCGCCTGGCTGGCACTGGTGACGCTGGGCATTGCTGCGCCACTCAAGGGTGTGGCCGAACGTGCAGCTACATTCCCCGATTTGTGGCGGCGGCTGGCAACCCCACCCGGCGTGCAGAACCCCGCCCAGGGCGAGATAAATCCCGCCCCTACAACCTCGGTATCAATAACTCAAAACTCAAAACTCAAAACTCAAAACTCAAAACTGGTTGCCATCTTCGCCATCCTATTGTTGGCAATCAGCAGCGGCAGCGCGCTGGCGGGCATAAACTTCACCACTGCACCGACCAAGGAGGACTGGCGGGGGGCGATGCTCTACGTCAAGACCCATATGCGGGCGGGCGATGTGATCATCGTTTACCCTGGCTATCTGCTCACTGCAGTGGATTACTATATGCAGAATGGGCCGGGGCCAGCCGACTTGCCCAGCGTGCCAGCCTACGGCATCGAGCCGCGCATCATCATGTCCGGCACGATGCGCGAACTGAATACCACCTTCAGCCAGATTATCAGCAACAAGCGGCGGGCCTGGCTGGTGCAATCGCCGGAGCGGGTCAAGCTAGAGGATCCGCGTGGTTCGGTCAAATGGTGGCTGGACGGCAACTACTTCGAGGACGACGCGCAGTTCTACAACGGTGTGGATGTCTACGGCATCAACTTCAACGGAAATGTGAGCAGCTATTACCCTCGCCCCCAGACCCTGATTGCTTATACCTTCAACAACGCCGCCAACGGGGATAAGCTCGACCTGCTGGGCTACAGCTACGAGCCGCGCAACCAGCAATGGCTGCCCCCTTCACCCAACAGCAATACCGAGCAGGGCCGCTGCACCTTCGCCGAGCTGGATGCGGGCAAGTGCAGCGCCGCCAACCTGGTAACGCTGACTCGTGCCGATTACTTCCCGCTCACTCTATATTGGCGGGTGGACAACGACCAGCCGAAAGCCGACTATACCGTCACCCTCAGCTACGTGGATAAGAGCGGCAAGATAATCGGCAGCGTCGGGGCGCAACCACTGAATGGCTACCTGCCAACCAGCAAGTGGGCCAAAGTGACCACCTATATAGACTACCGCGATTTGTGGGTGGCGGGCGATCAGCCTCCCAACCTCTATGCCATCCAAGTGCGGGTTGCCACCACCGCTGCGCCCAACCAACCGTTGCCCGCCAGCGACAGCGATGGCAAGGATATGGGAACTGCGCCGACATTGACGCGCATCGTAAACGTAAAGCAATAGTATTTGCCCCCATCCACCAAAGCAGGGTATAATACCCGCGTAATGACATTGCAAAGCATATGATGCCAATCAAACACAGGAGGCGATACTAAGGCATGGACAATAATGACAAGGTAAAAGATGAATCCTCCACCCCACCCGCGACGGCGGACGCAGCAAATAGCGCAATGCCCCCGGCGCAAGGTGAAGATATAGATGGGATGACTAACCACCAAGCAACCGACGAGTCGCTAACCCCACAGCGTTGGGATCAGCCTAACGTGGAGGGCGTACTGCCCCAGGGCGAGGATATTGACGAGGCGGCAGGCGACGAGCAGGAGTCAGAGGGTGAAGATGAGGAGATTGCCGAGGAGGAGCAACCGCTAGAGCAGTACCTCGACTTGAAGGGCGAGGCCCTGCGCGTGCTAGTAGTATGCGCCCACCCCGACGATGCTGAGTTCGGCGCGGCGGGTACGGTAGCGGCCTGGACGAAGGCGGGCCGCGAGGTCTATTACGCGATTATCACCCGTGGCGACAAAGGCAGCGGCGACCCAGAGATGACCAGCGAACGACTGGCGCAGATCCGTGAACGCGAACAACGCGAAGCCGCCGCCGTGCTGGGGGTGAAAGAGGTAGTCTTCCTAGGCTTCAAGGACGGCGAGCTGGTGCCGGATCTGACCCTGCGCGGCGCGATCACGCGGGCGATTCGCCAGTTCAAGCCGCACATTCTGATCACCCAGGATCCCACCGCCCTGTTCTACAATAACCGCTTCATCAACCACCCCGACCACCGCGCCGCCGGGCTAGCCGCCGTGGATGCGGTCTACCCCACCGCCCGCGATCACTTGCAGTTCCCCGAACAACTGGCCGAAGGCTTGCAGCCGCACAAGGTAGCCGAGGTATTCCTCATCCAGTCGGAGCAGCCCGACATTCTGGTGGACATCAGCGAGACGATTGATACCAAGATCGCCGCCTTGCAGAAGCACGCCAGCCAGTTCGAGGATCCCACGGCGCTGGGCGACCGCGTGCGCGAACGGGCTAAGGAGCTAGGCGAACAGGGCGGTATGGAATACGCCGAAGCCTTCCGCCGTATCATCATTCGACGGTAATCAGCAAAAGCTCCCACCGTAATCAGCAAAACCGCCTGCGGTAATTAGCAAAAAGCTCCCAGCGGTAATCAGCAAAAAGCTCCCAGCGGGGGTTGGGGAGAAATGTTGAAGCGCATCAATGTCGTAGTAAGCATAAACCTTCGGAGGTGAAAGTGGCAGACATCCAACTGATCGGGGTAGTCGGCTGCGGGCTGATGGGCAGCGGCATCGCCCAGGTTGCGGCGCAGAGCGGCTACGAGGTGATCGTCCGCGAGGTCAATCAGGAGCTGCTCGACGCGGGCATGAAGCGCATCAAAGCCGTGCTGGATAAGGATGTAGCGAAGGGCAAGATTAACCAGGAGGATTACCACGCCACGATTAGCCGCCTACACCCCACCATCGAGCTTGAGCCGATGGCCGATGCTGATATTATCATCGAGGTGATTGTGGAGCAGATCGCCGCCAAACGTGAGTTGTTCGCCGCGCTGGATCGCATCTGCAAGCCGCAGACTATCTTCGCTACCAATACCTCATCGCTGCCCGTCACCGAGGTGGCGGCGGCGACCAAACGGCCCGATCGGGTAGCCGGGTTGCACTTCTTCAACCCGGTGCCAGTGATGAAGCTGGTCGAGCTGGTGCGGGCGCTGAGTACCAGCCAGGAGACATTGTTCACCTTGCAGCAGTTCGGCGAGCGGCTGGGTAAGACGGTGGTGCAGGCGCAGGATACGCCCGGGTTCATCGTCAACCGCCTGCTCGTTCCCTACCTGCTCGACGCAATCCGCTGCTTCGGCGAAGGTCTAGCCAGCCGTGAGGACATAGATAATGGCATGAAGCTGGGAGCCAGCCACCCGATGGGGCCGTTGACCCTCAGCGACTTCATCGGCCTGGATACCCTCTACTACGTCGCCAACGTGCTGTTCGATGAGTACAAGGAGTCGCGCTTCGCCCCGCCACCGCTGCTGCGCCGCATGGTGCTGGCGGGGATGCTGGGCAAGAAGGCGGGCAAAGGATTCTATGATTACCCGCAGGCGTAGCCGATAATGAGGCGCACAATTGGCAGAACTTGTCCGATCGATTAGCCTGTTTGTGCTGGCAGGCGGGGCGGAGATTGGCGGTGGCTACCTAATCTGGCTGTGGCTGCGCGAGGGTCGCCCCGCCTGGGTAGGGGTGCTGGGCGCACTGGTGCTGATCGGCTACGGCATTATCCCCACGCTGCAGCCTGCTACCTTCAGCTTCGGTCGTGTCTACGCCGCGTATGGCGGTATCTTCATCGTGTTGTCACTGCTGTGGGGTTGGTTGGTTGATGGCAAGCAGCCTGATCGTCCCAGCCTGTGGGGCGCAGTCATTGCTCTGACGGGTGCGGCAGTGATTATGTACTGGCCGCGAGGCGCATGAATCTTGTACTGAGAAAGGTTATGAATTATGCTGGTAGACTTGAGTCACACTATCGAACGCGGGATGCCGTCCTACCCTGGGCTGATGGAGCCGCGCTTCCTCACCTGGTTCACCCATGCGGAGAGCCTGGAGCGGGGCAGTTACGCACCGGGGGTCAGCTTCCAGATTGCCACCTTTGAGATGGGCGGCAACACCGGCACCTACATTGACGCGCCCTTCCACCGTCACCCCGATGCCGACGATCTGGCCGCGCTGCCGCTGGCAAAGACGGTCGACCTGCCTGGCGTGCTGATTAAGGTGGGTGAGGGGCCAATTGGTGCAGAGGCGTTTGCCGGACACGACTTGGCGGGCAAGGCGGTACTAGTCTACAGCGGCTGGGACAAGCGCTGGGGCGGAGTCGATTACTTCACCTCCGGTCCGTTCATCACTGCCGAGGGCTGCCACGCGCTGGTGCAGGCTGGCGCAACCCTGGTAGGGATAGACTGCGCCAACATTGACGACATCGCTGACAAAAGCCGCCCCGCGCACACCATACTGCTAGCCGCTGGCATCCCCCTCGTCGAACACCTGAGCGGGCTGGAGCAGTTGCCCAGCAGTGGCTTCCGCTTCTTCGCCGCGCCGCCACCAATCAAGGGTGGCACCTCGTTCACGGTGCGGGCCTTTGCGATTGTTGAATAGCGTAACAAAAAGCCTCTCCCTTCGCGGGAGAGGTTTGGTGAGGGTATGGTGAAGCGCCAGAAACGCTCATCGTCAGCGCCAATCGCTTCCTTTAGCATCAATCTACAATCCCAATTAGGAGGGTTATGAGCAGCAATGGCGAGTTGGCAGCATTTCTAGTCACGGCAACCGACGCAGCACGGGCAGCGGGAAAAATTGCGCGGGAGGTATACCACCAGCCGCGTCAGATCCGCTTCAAGGGCCACAAGGACATCGTGACCGAGGCAGACATCGCCTGTGAAACGGCAATTATTGATATAATCCAGGCCCGTCACCCTAGCCATAGGATACTGAGCGAGGAACGCGGCGGAGTGGCGGCGCTAACCGAGGCGGTCGGGGGGGACTACGTCTGGATCATCGACCCAATTGACGGCACCCACAACTACGCCGCGCAACTGCCCTACTGGTGCATCTCTGTCGCACTGGCGCACGAGGGCGAGACGGTGGTCGCGGCGGTCTATGACCCCATCCACGAGGAGATGTTCACTGCGCTCAAGGGCGGGGGCGCGAAGCTGAACGGCGCTCCGATTAGCGTGTCGGAGCGCACCGATCTCGACGACTCGCTAGCCGCTTGCGACATTGGCTATGATGAGATCATCTCGCCGCGTTCGCTGAAAATTGCCCAGGAGGTGCGCCCCTACGTGCGTCGGGTGCGGATGCTCGGCTCCGCAGTGCTGGCAATATGCTATGTAGCGACCGCCCGCATTGACCTGTTCTTCCACCTGCACCTCATGCCCTGGGACATCGCTGCCGCGATGCTGATCGTCAAGGAGGCAGGCGGCCTGGCAACCGACTTCGATGGCAAGGACAGCACGATCAAGAGCATGGAGATTGTCGCCGCCAACCCGGTCATCCACGCCAGCTTCCTCGAATTGCCCCAGGTTAACCGTACCGCCCGCCAGGGCTGACTCTTCTAACCCTCAGCGTAGCCAGTCGCCCCCAGTATACCCTTGATCGCGGCGATCTCGCCGTTGCCATTGCTAATGTGCATGATGATAAAGGTGCTAATCGCTACGCCCAGATTTTCCTCACTGCCGAACATATTCACCGGCTGATCCAAGGCTTCAGGGGTCAGGGTAGCGAGATACTCGTCGGCGCTGGCGTAGACGGCCTGAGCGTATGCGCGCATCGCAGGCAGATCCAGCTGCACGCTCCGCGCCCAATCAGCATGGTTCTTCGCCCAGTCGGCATCGAAGTTGGGTAGCGGCTCACTCATCCCGGTCTTGCCCGCCCAGGCGCTGGCGAACAGCGGCGCACCGCCCTTCAACATCGCGTTGACCATCATGTCGGTAAGCACCACGTAGTGAGCATAGTAACCGGCGATGGTATGAGCCTTGCCCGGCGGCACTTGATGGGCCATCTGCGAGCTAACATCGGCCATTGCGGCCTCAAAATACTTGGTTGCCGTCTGGAACTGCGTTCGCAGCAGCGATATTGCGTCCATGGGATAGTCTCCTTTCATTATTGCCTTAGTCCTGACTGAAGAACCAGCGGGTGATGCTCTTGCCGTGGGCGCTCTGTAGCCAAGTGAAGGCTACGCGGGGATGCACGACGAAAAACATCTCGCCATCTTCGCCGCTGTTGGTATCGGGGCGATAGCCGTACTTCAGGGTGTACATATCAGCCATGCGCGTGCGTAGGTCGGGGTCATGCACCTCGCCCGCCAGCCCTTCGATAATCACGATGCTCTCGTCGCTATCGAGGTGGACAGTGACATTGGGGTTGGCTAGCAAATTACGGCTCTTGCGCGTTTCGCGGTCGGTGGTAAAATATAGCGCATTGTCGAACCACACCCCCCACACCGGCATCGTATGTGGTCGTCCACCTGGTCGGGTCGAACCCAGCCAGTAGTTGCGAGCTTGCGCCAGCCGCTCACACGCCTTGCTCCATGGAAGCCGCGACACGCTCTGCGGTGGGCCAACTACCCCAAACCCCTCTGGCAAATCTGGTCGGCTCGGCTGTGGTACGTTACCTTCGCCCAGATACTGCATTGACATAATCCGCTCCTTTGCTGGCGACAACCCTGCGCCACGCTCATATTTCCACTATTCTCGGTGCGAACATTGTAGCACAGATGTGCTGAATAGGTCAATGGGTTTAGCGAAAAATACATCTATAGGCCGAGCGAAGAGCAGACGAATATGGTATAATAACCTGTAGGGGCGAACCGTTGTTCGCCCTGCAGATCTGGTATAATAATTCGGTAGGGGCGAACCGTTGTTCGCCCTGCAGATCAGTATAATTCCCCCAGCAACGCAGATGTATGTTGCACTAGCCTCAAGTGGTGTAAGCACATGAGTGTATGAATGGATTACAAATGGCTGGTCAGGTTGCTAACAAACTATCTTCCGCTTGCGCGAAGGTTAGGAGCAAGAGGGCTGAACCCTTTTTGCCGATTAGCAACTGATGTAGTTACCACCACATCCAGCAATCATCCCCAACCCTCTTCCGCCTGCGGAGGTGGGTTTTTTGTTGCCCACTTTTGGCTTAGTAAGTAGATGGAGGTTATTATGCTTCTAAATGTAAGCGAACTATTCGTATCCTATGGCGTGCAGCCGGTGCTGAACAACGTCTCCTTCACCCTCGACGAGCGGCAGCGAGCCGGGCTAGTAGGGGCGAATGGCGCAGGCAAGTCCACGTTGCTCAAGGCGCTGGTCGGCCAGGTCACGCCCGATCACGGCAGGGTTGCGATTGCCGTTGGCACGGCGGTGGGCTATCTGCCCCAGGCGGTGTCGGATTACACCAGCGAGACAATAGACGACCTCATCTACCAGGCGCAGGGCGACCTGCGTCAGCTTGAAAGCCGCCTGCGCGAGTTGGAGCGGTTGATGGGTGCGCCCGAAACTCAGGACTACGATCTGCTCACCGAGTACGGTTATCTAACCGAGCAATTCGAGCGGCGTGGCGGCTACGAACTGGACTACCGCATTGACCAGGTGCTAGATGGCCTACGCCTCAGCCAGATCGCCCGCGACCGCCGCGTAGCAACCCTATCTGGCGGCGAGAAGTCAAGATTGGGGTTGGCCGCGCTGCTGCTCAAGTCACCCGACCTGTTGCTGCTGGACGAACCGACCAACCATCTTGACTTCAGCGCCCTCGAATGGCTGGAGGGCTATCTATCCGCCTATCGCGGTGGCTTGCTGGTAGCATCACACGACCGCGAGTTCCTGAACCGCATCGCCAACGTCATCCTGGAGATTGACGAACACAGCCGCCAGATGAAGCAGTACAAGGGCAACTACGACGCTTATGCCGAGGCGAAATCAATCGAGCAGGCCAACTGGTTGGCGGACTATCTAGCCCAGCAGGAGGAGCTAAAGGAGCTACGCCACGCGCTCAGGACCCAGGCGCGGCAGGTGTCCTCGCATAATCGCCCCCCACGTGACAACGATAAGTTTGCCGCTGGCTTCAAGGGCGGGCGGGTGGACTGGGCCATCTCCCGCAATGTGCGCTCGGTGGAGGAGCGGCTGGCCCGCATCGAAGCCAACCCCATCCCCCGCCCACCAGAGGCGATGCACATCAACCCCGACTTCGACCCGCACGCGCTGGATGGCAAGACTCCGTTGCAAGCGACTGGCCTGAGTAAGTCGTTCGCCAGCCATATGGTGTTGGAGGATGTAGGCTTCACGGTGGGGGCTAATGATCGTATCCTGATTGTAGGGTCGAACGGCGCGGGCAAGAGTACCCTGCTCAAGATGCTGGCGGGGATGCTGCCGCCCGATGCTGGCAGCGTGCGCCTGGCACCCAGCGTGAAGGTTGGGTATCTGGATCAGGAGCAGGAGACGCTCGACCCGCGTCTGGCGGTGTTCGATGCCTGGCGAGAGGGGCGGGTGGGCTACCGTGAGGAGTTGGAGGCCGACTTCTTCCACTATGGGCTGTTTACCTACGAGGAAGCGGATAAGCTGGTGGGCGAACTGAGCGTTGGGCAGAAGCGCAAGCTGCAGATTGCCCGCCTGATTGCCGAGCAAGCCAACCTGCTGATGCTCGATGAGCCGACCAACCACGTCAGCTTCAATGTGCTGGAACAGTTCGAGAAGGCGCTGCTCGACTTCCCCGGCCCAATCATCGCGGTGTCGCACGACCGTCGCTTCATCGCCCGCTTCGGCGGCACAGTCTGGGAGTTGCGCGAGGGGCATCTGATGGTAGAGGGTAGAGGGTAGAGGGTAGAATAAGGGGGATCGCTGCGGTAGGGGCGGGCAGCGCTCGCCCTGGTTGCCAACTCTCAATAAAGATGGATGTTAAGGAGATGACCATGCCTGCTGGTAAAATGCACAATGATGAGGTGGATACCGACGTAGCGCTCGTGGGTCGGTTGCTTGCGGCGCAGTTCCCGCAGTGGGCTGACCTTCCCATCGAGCCGGTCCGCTCCGCTGGCACCGACAATGCCATCTATCGGCTCGGCGACGACATGGCGGTGCGACTACCCCGCATCCACTGGGCTACCGGGCAAGTTGATAAGGAACACCACTGGCTGCCACGACTTGCCCCGCTCCTACCGCTTGCCATCCCCGTCCCGCTGGCGAAGGGAACACCCGGCGAGGGCTACCCCTGGCATTGGTCCATCTACCAGTGGCTCGAAGGCGAGAGCGCGACCATTGAGCGCATCGCCGATCCATGCCAGGCGGCGACGGAGCTGGCGCGCTTCATCGCCGTCTTGCAGCGCATCGATCCCACGGGCGGCCCGACCGCTGGGCGCAGCGTGCCGCTAGCCCTGCGCGACACGTCCACCCGCGCCGCGATCGCAGCCCTGCACGGCGTAATAGACACCGATGCAGTGACAGCGGTGTGGGAAGCAGCCCTTCAGGCACCCGATTGGGATCGTGCGCCTGTCTGGTTCCACGGAGACCTGCTACCTGGGAACCTGCTGGTCGAACGAGGCCGCTTGCGCGCCGTCATAGACTTCGGGGGTCTGGGCGTGGGCGACCCCGCCTGCGACTTGATGATCGCATGGGGCCTGTTCTCCGGCGAGAGCCGGGCCGCCTTCCGCACGGCGCTAGCAGCTGATGACGCAACCTGGGCGCGAAGTCGCGGCCACGCGCTATCTCAAGCGCTGATCTTCATTCCGTACTACCTGGATACTAACCCGGTTGGTGTCAGCAACGCCCGCTGCACGATTGATGAAGTTCTCGCCGATCACGCACACGGCTCATGACACGGATTACGGCCTTCAGCGGTCTGGGAATTGCATAATGTAAGCTGAAGGTAGAAGGTAAAGGGTAGAAGGTAGAAGGTAGAATAAGGAGATCGCGCTGGTGAGGTAGGTTGCGCTTGCCCTGTGCCTCGATCGTTGTTGACCGAGTGCGTTATATGCTATGATTAGGGTAATCAGCAAGGAGGTGTACACTATGAACGTAACTATCGAAGCGAACCGTGAAAGCATTGTCAATGCCGTCCGCGAGTGGTCACCCGTCGAGCGGGCTGCCCTAATCCGTGACGTGGCCGAAACGCTGGTCGAGCAGGACGAGGAGGATAGCATCCTACCAGGTCTCAAAGCAATTGAAACTGAGGAGATGCGCCAGATTCGTCTAGGGTGGGAGGCTGAACGCGCCAACGGCACACTTGACAAAGGTGAGGATTTGTCGTGGATGGATGACCTGAACCAGGAGCAAATCGTGGCACGATTGAAGGCTGAGTGGGAGAAGAATCGCCAGCCCGCTCGCAAGAGCTATGTGCTACGTCCGCCGCACAATACCCTGGCTGAGATATACGGGGTTGGTAACGCCGAACACCCTGGCCCCAGTGACGAGGAAGTTGAACAGTGGCTACATGAGCATAAAATGGAGAAATATGGATGAGCGCAATCCTTCTGGTACTCCTTGGCACCAATATCATTTTGGATGTTGCGATCAACAACAGAAATGCCAGCAAAGCAGTATTGCGAGATAGCAAACGTGTGTGGCAAGCAGCAGAAAAGGGCAGCATTGCTGGCTTTATGTCTGCATCCTCGCTAACCGATGTTTTCTACCTTGTAAGCAGGAACTCAGGTGTAGCTGCTGCACGGCAGGCGGTTCGTACTTGCCTTAAAACGCTGGAGATCTGCACCGTTGATTACTCCATTCTAAAATATGCTGATAGCCTGCCAGGGTCCGACTTCGAGGATAACCTGCAAATTGCCTGCGCCCTCAGATATAAAATCAGCAGCATCGTCACTCGCGACAAGGCGTTCTACAAAGGTCTCGTGCCGGTGCTAACCCCTGAGCAGTTGCTGAAGCAGATCTAAGCGGGCGTAGCGCCTGTTGTTGCAACCGATGTTTGTGCAAATATCCACAATTCCCCAAATTACCCCAGATAAAACAGCTTTTCTTGTCTAAATGTGGTATAATACAGGTAAGCAATATTTGGCCTTAGCATATTTCTGTGCCGCCGGATTAAGAGGGCGGCAATCCGAGGAAGGGAGCAGTACAAATATGACTTCAAGTGCGGTAATTCAGAATACCCCTACCGAGTACGCATACGGTTTCCACGACAGCGAGGAGAACTACGCCTTTAAGAGCAAGCGCGGCCTCAACCGCAGCATCGTGGAAGAGATTAGCTATATAAAGAATGAGCCGGAGTGGATGCTTCGCTTCCGTTTGCGGGCGCTCGACATCTTTGAGAAAAAGCCGATGCCTAACTGGGGTGGCGACCTCACTCAGCTCGACTTCAACAACATTTTCTACTACGTCCGCCCCACCGAGAAGAACTCGCGTAACTGGGAGGATGTGCCGGAGAACATCAAGAACACCTTCGACCGCCTGGGCATCCCCGAAGCGGAGCGCAAGTTCCTCGCGGGCGTGGGCGCACAGTACGAGAGCGAAGTCATCTACCACAACCTGCGTGAGGATCTGGAACGCCAGGGGGTCATCTTCACCGATACCGGCTCCGCCCTGCGCGACTATCCTGAGCTGTTCAGGAAGTATTGGGCCACCATCATCCCGCCAGCGGACAATAAGTTTGCGGCGCTAAACAGCGCGGTGTGGAGCGGCGGCAGTTTCATCTACGTGCCGGAGGGCGTGAAGGTGGAAATCCCGCTGCAGGCCTACTTCCGCATCAACACCCAGAACATGGGCCAGTTCGAACGTACTCTGATCATCTGCGCCCCAGGCAGTTACGTCCACTACGTGGAGGGCTGCACCGCGCCGACTTATAGCAGCGACAGCCTACACAGCGCGGTGGTCGAGATTATCGTGGAGAAGGGCGCACGATGCCGCTACACCACCATCCAGAACTGGTCGCCCAACGTCTACAACCTCGTCACCAAGCGGGCAGTCGCCTATGCCGACGCAACCATGGAGTGGGTGGACGGCAATCTGGGCAGCAAGCTGACCATGAAGTACCCCAGCGTCTACATGATGGAGCCGGGCGCACGCGGTGAGATCCTATCGGTCGCCTTCGCGGGCGCGGGCCAGCACCAGGACGCAGGCGGCAAGGTGGTACACGTCGCCCCGCACACCAGCAGCGTGGTGGTAAGCAAGTCGGTGAGCAAAGGCGGCGGGCGCACCAGCTATCGCGGCCTGCTGCAGGTGTTGCCCGGCGCATACGATGTCAAGAGCAACGTGCGCTGTGATGCCCTGCTACTCGATGCCGAGAGCCAGAGCGACACCTACCCAGTGATTGACGTGGCCGAGGATGATGTGACCATTGGCCACGAGGCCACCGTCAGCAAGGTTGGCGAGGAGCAGCTCTTCTATCTGATGAGCCGCGGCCTGTCCGAGGTGGATGCCAGCGCCATGATCGTCAACGGCTTCATCGAGCCAATCGCCAAGGAACTGCCGATGGAGTACGCGGTCGAGCTTAACCGCCTCATCCAGTTGCAGATGGAAGGCGCAGTCGGCTAGTCAGCCAGCCTGCGCGGACAAAGGCGGGTCAGCGCAAATTGCTGGCCCGCTTTACAATGGTAAGCAAAAAGCCTCGCCCCTTGCGGGAGAGGTTTGGTGAGGGGTAACGCTGAAGCGCACTAAAGCTGATTGGAACTATTCACCTCATCGTTGCCTTTAATCCCCTCTCCCTTGCGGGAGAGGTTTGGTGAAGGGTAAAAGCAAAAAGCCTCGCCCCTTGCGGGAGAGGTTTGGTGAGGGGTAACGCTGAAGCGCACTAAAGCTGATTGCAACCAGTCACCTCAGCATTGCCTTATCAAATTAGGGGGAAGATAGAATGACAGCAGCAACCCAGCAAGCCGCCACCCTGGACCGGGCGATGGTGGAGCAGATTAGCGTACAGCGCAACGAACCGACCTGGCTGCGCGAACAGCGGTTGGCCGCGTTCGATCTGTTCGAGCAGATGCAGTGGCCGCCTCATACCCAGGACGGCTGGCGGCGGATTGACTTGCGTAAGATTGACCTCGATGGGCTGAAGCCGATTGCCAGCAGCGGCAATATTGCGACCGAGGGGCTGCTACAGCAGCGCAGCGGGCTAGTCGTGCAGCAGGGCGCGGTGGCGCGACAGATCGAACTCAGCGATGAACTGAAGGCGAAAGGCGTGATCTTCACCTCGCTGGAAGAGGCAGCCCGCACCATGCCACAGTTGGTGCAGCTACACCTCGGCGCGGCGATAAAATCGAACGTCAACCGCTTCACCGCAATGAACGCCGCGTTCTGGACTGGCGGGGTGTTCCTCTATGTGCCAAAGGATGTAAAGGTCGAGCTTCCGCTACACGCCCTGTTCGGCAGCGATGCCGACGGCGCAATCTTCAGCCGCGTGTTGATCCTGATTGACAGGTTCAGCGAGGTTGCGTTCGTATCCGCCAGCCAGTCGGGCGCGGCCAGCGTATTCAACGATGGTGTGGCTGAGATTTATGTTGGTGAGGGCGCGCGGTTGCGCTACATCAACGTGCAGCAGTGGGGCGAAAATGTCAATGATATCAGCTTCCAGAAGGCGGTACTCAGCCCCAGCAGCAAGCTGGACCTGATCAATATCGGGCTGGGTGGCAATATCAGCCGCACCCAGGTGGATGCTGAACTCAGTGGCGCGGGCAGTGAGACGATGCTGACCGGCCTCTATTTCCCTCGCCGCAGCCAGTATCTTGAATACAACACCGTGCAAGACCATGCCGCCGCCAGCACCACCAGCAACCTGCTGTATAAAGGAGTCAACGAAGACAACGGCCGCAGCGTGTTCGAGGGGCTGATCCTGGTCAGGCCAGAGGGTAAGTTGAGCAGTAGCGGCATGACCAACCGCAACCTGCTCCTCAGCAAGACCGCTCACGCTGACTCAGTGCCGAACCTGGAGATCAAGGCCAACGACATCCTCAAGTGTTCGCACGCCAGTTCACTCGGCCCGGTAGATGCCGAGGCGCTGTTCTATCTGATGAGTCGCGGCATCCCCCAGGAAGTCGCCAAGCAGATTGTAGTGGAGGGCTTCTTCGCCGAGGTCATCAACAAGCTGGGTATACCGGAGTTGGAAGCCTATCTCATCGAGGCAATCAAGACCAAGCTGGGGGTCAGCGGCGAGTTCGATATTTGGAGCAACGAAGGTTAGCAAAAGGGTTATAATATGGTCGAACGGTATCAGGTAGCCAAAGCAGACGAGATGGGCGAGAACGAGATGCGCTCAGTCGAGGCGGGAGGGCAGGAGATTGCTCTCTACCACGTCTGCGGGCGATATTACGCCACCGAGGACATCTGCTCCCACGCCTATGCACGGCTGTCGGAGGGCTGGTTGGATGAGGATGACTGCGCGGTGGAATGTCCATTGCACGGCTCGAAGTTCGACCTGGCATCTGGCAAGGCGCGCAGTCTGCCCGCCACCCAGCCGGTACGTACCTATAACGTTGTGGTCGTGGATGGCGCAGTATTCGTCGAGGTGTAGGCGATGGCAGCGAGTGAGGCAGCGGTAGTTGCCAGCGAACCAAAACCGGGGATGCGCGGATATATCACCGCGCATCCTCTGTTGCTGCTTTTGCCCCTGTTTGCTGCGGTGGTGCTGCTGCGCTTCGATCCCAATATGGAATACACCTGGGACGACTCGGTCTACGTGCTACTGACCCACGCCTTCAGCCATGGGCTGGGCAAAATCCTTTTCAGTGGCCCGCAACCAGCCCTGGAGATACTGCATCCAATCGGCCTGCCTGCTCTACTGACCCCCATCGCCTTGATCTGGGAGAATCCGGTTGCCTACAAACTGGCCCTGGCTGGCATCTATCTAATTGGCACCCTGATCGTCTACCGCTTCGTCCGCGTAAACTTCGGCACGCGCATGGCGCTGTTCGTCACCCTCAGCTATGCGCTAAACATCTACATCATCGAGTACGCTTTCAAGATAAACGCGGAGATAGTGTATATTCCCTGTTCGGTGTTGGCCTGTGCCGCGTTGCTGCGATATCAAAGCGCGGTGCGGGCGATAGGCTGGGAGGCGCTGATCGCTGCCATCGCGCTTAATGTCACCATCTATATACGCTCGGTGGGGCTGGCGCTGCTGGTGGCGGCGGTGCTGTGGCTGCTGTGGCAGAGGTCATGGCGCAAGGCGATCTTCCTGCCACTGCTAGCGCTGCTGATCAGTCTGCCGCTGCAACTGGGCTGGGTGCTGGGTAATCCCTCACCCTGGAGCGGAGGTTACACCAACTACCTGGGTATCACTCAGCTGAGTATCACCCAGCAGATCACGCAGAACATCGCTGGTTACACGCTCAACGTGGTACGGCTGCTTGTTGACCTGCCCTTCACCATGCTGCATGACTCGGGCTCGACAATCGGCGGAGCAATCTTCGGGGTGATTTTGCTGCTACTAACATCGATACTGGGGTTTATTGCCTGGGGTATGCTGCGTGAACAAACCACTGTCGGTCGGCTGCTGCTGCTGTATGTATTGATTTACGGGGGAATATTGCTGGTCTGGCCTTATCCGCCTGCACCCCGTTTTGCCTTGCCCATCCTGCCCATGCTGCTGTTTTTCCTCGCCAGGGGGCTGAAGGATGTGGTGAGCCGGTTTGCGCCACGGCTGGTAAGCGCCGCCGCACTGGGGCTGCTGCTGATCGCCGGGGTCAATCTGGGTCAGCACCTCGGTGAGGGGGTATTTGGCGGTAGCAACCTGGTGGCGAACGTGGCGCAGTACAATCAGCCCTCCCACTTTCCGCCAGAGCGCCAAACTTATATAGAGGCAGCGTTGTGGGTGGCAGCGCATAGCAATCCCGCTGCGGTAATAGTCTGCAGCGATCCTTACGATGTCTATCTATGGAGCGGCAGACATACTCTCGACATCGCCGCGAACCCCAACCGCGATCTCGTGCTGCAAAGCGGTGATTACCTGATCGCCACCTCCAATATCGATGGCAGCGCTAATTCGCTCGAAAGCTACGCCGCCGCCCATCCCAATCGCCTGCAACTAATCCACAAGGTCGACGGCCTCGCTCCCGCATTGGTCTACCGGGTGATCAAAGGAAAAGGGTTAGCCTAGACCACTGCGCCAACCCATTCTACCATTCTACCTTCCACCCTCTACCTTCTGCCTACTACTTCGCAGATCTGTGCGCCAGGTCATTTCACAGCGGCTACAGGCGACAATCTGGCGGTCAATCTCCGGCATCTGGATGGCAACATAGACGGTGCCGTCGCTCTCAGTCGCCGCGCAGTAGGGGCAAACCTGGGGCAACAGCTTTCGCCGCCGCTCGTACAGAAGGACGAAGCCGTAGGCCAACATGATGATTGCGACGAACATGAGGCCGCCCGCACAGCCCGCCAGCATCAGCACTGGGCCGGGGCCAAGCTGGATGCTGAGGAATATAATTGCCAACGCAAGGGCAATGAAGATGAGCGGCAAGCGGATCGGGTAGCGATCGTAGAGCAGCTCGAGAATGTCGGCCTGGCCTTCGTAGTCTGAGTTTCGCACACAGTTCCCCTTTGTGGTCTCTTAACCTATACCATCGCCACCGGCAAACAGTTCAGCGGGATGCTACATCCCAGGATGTATTCCCATTGGGCGGGTGCTATACATCTGATTGCCTAGCAGCGGCGTAGAAGTAGGTGGATGTATGTTTCGGATGGTGGTACCGCCCTCCTGTTGTGCTTCAAGCAATTTGCCGCGCTCCCCTTCTTAACACTGCCGCCGATCTGATATAATACAATTGACTGATGAGAGAAAGAGGCCACGTCATTGTCAAATGTAGTAGGTAGCGAGGCGACCGCGCCGCTGGTGATGGCCCTCGATGTTGGCACCTCTTCACTGCGGGCGGCGCTGTACGACAGCGCGGGCCGCTACGTTGAAGGCAGCCGCGTGCAGCTTGCCAACCTGGTGCATACCACCGCTAGCGGCGGGGTGGAACTCGATCCCCTGCGCCTGCTGCAGAACGTGGAGCAGACCATCGACCAGGTGCTACAGCGGGCGGGCGACCGCGCCGCGCAGATCGTCGCCGTCGGCATCGACACCTTCTGGCACAGCCTGATGGGGGTGGATGCCCAGGCCAACCCGATGACCCCGCTCTACACCTGGGCGGACACGCGGGCCAGCGCTGCTGCCGCCGACTTGCGCGAGAAGCTGGACGAGCGCGACATTCATCAGCGCACCGGCTGTATGCTGCACCCCAGCTACCCCGCCTCCAAGCTGCACTGGCTGGCCGAGACTGACCGCGACCTTTATTATAGTGTGCCGCGCTGGGTGTCTTTCGGCGAATATATGTATCTTACTCTTTTCGGCCAGGCCACTTGCAGCATTTCGATGGCAAGCGGCACCGGCCTGCTCGACCGCCACACGCTGGACTGGGATGGCGAGATGCTGTCCGCCTTGCGGCTCACCCCCGCCCGGCTATCACCGCTGGGCGACATTACCGAGCCAAGCAAAGGGTTGTGCAACGAGTACGCTACACGCTGGCCGACCCTGGCGAAGATACCCTGGCTGCCTGCGGTGGGCGATGGCGCGGCCAACAACATCGGCTCCGGCTGCGCCGACCAGCGGCATATGGCGATGACGGTTGGCACTAGCGGGGCGCTGCGAGTAATCACCCCCGACGCAAAAGCCACGCGCATACCGGATGGGCTGTGGGCCTATTTCGTGGATAAGCATCGCCCTCTATACGGCGGTGCAATGAGCGAGGGTGGCGGGGTGGTGGCCTGGCTATGGAACACGCTTCGCATTGGCGAGATGAACCTGGCCGATAGCGAAGCGACGATGGCAACCATGCCCCCTGACTCACGGGGTCTGACCTTCCTGCCCTTCCTCGCCGGAGAGCGCAGCCCTGGCTATGCGGGCGATGCGCGGGGTGTGATTAGCGGCCTCAGCCTGCACACCGACCCGCTCGACATCATGCGGGCGGGTCTTGAAGCAATCTCCTACCGCTTCGCACTGGTATACAATTTGCTAAGTAATATTGAGCCTGATACGGAAATTATCGCCAGCGGCGGTGCATTGACCCATTCCGTACTATGGACCCAGATGCTGGCCGATGTGCTAGGCAAGGCGGTGACGCTGGCCGAGGTGGATGAAGCCAGCGAACGCGGCAGCGCCCTGCTCGCTCTTGAGGTGCTGGGCGCAATCAAGTCGGCCAGCGCGGTTGCTGTCGACCTGGGCCGCCGATTCGAGCCAAATATGGAACATCATGAGGTGTACTGTAGAGCGATCGAACGCCAACAGGAGCTTTACAAGCTGCTAGTCGCGCCAGAGGGACACTTACCGCCTTCGGCGGAATGTTGAATTATGAGTTAAAAACCGTAGCTCTAACAAAACCCCTCTCCCGCTGGGAGAGGTTGGGTGAGGGAGAATCTCGCCAAGCAATGATGCTTATCGCAACCACAAATGCCGACGTAGGGGCGGGCAAAACCCCTCTCCCGCTGGGAGAGGTTGGGTGAGGGAGAATCTCGAAGCGCAACATTGCTTATCGAAGGCCGAAGAAATTGGAGAACAAAGGAGAGATTATGCAAGTTAGAGACCGCAACACTACCGACCAGCAGCAACTGTGCATCAACAGCATCCGTGTGCTGGCAATGGATGCGGTACAGAAGGCCAACAGCGGTCACCCAGGGATGCCGATGGGCATGGCAGCGATTGCCTACGTACTGTGGACCCACCACCTACGCTACAATCCCCGTGACCCCAAGTGGCCGGACCGCGACCGTTTCGTGATCAGCAACGGCCACGGCTCGATGCTGCTCTACAGCCTGCTCTATCTCACCGGCTTCGACCTCAGCCTGGACGACCTCAAGCAGTTCCGCCAGCTTGGCAGTATCACCCCCGGCCACCCCGAATATGGACTAACCGCTGGAGTAGAGACTACCACCGGGCCGCTGGGCCAGGGTTTCAGCAACGCCGTTGGCATGGCGATGGCCGAGGCCCACCTGGCCGCCGAGTTCAACCAGCCCGACCACCAGATTGTTGACCACTATACCTACGTGTTCTGCGGCGATGGCGATTTGGAGGAGGGCATCAGCCACGAGGCGGCCAGTCTCGCGGGCAACCTGCGCCTGCACAAGCTGATTTATTTCTACGACGACAACCATATCAGCATCGAAGGCGATACCAGCGTAACCTTCACCGACGATAGCGGCAAGCGGTTCGAGGCTTACGGCTGGCACGTCCAATATGTCGACGGTCACGACATCGAGCAAATCGAGCAGGCCATCGTGGCCGCCAAAGCGGTAACTGATCGCCCGCACATCATCGTCTGCCGCACCCACATCGGCTTCGGCAGCGCCAAGACTCAAGACACCGGCGACGCGCACGGCAAGGCGCTAGGCGCTGACGAGGTGATTGCCACCAAGCACGCTTACGGCTACCCCAGCGACGAGCCGTTCTTCGTGCCGGTGGAAACGCTGAACGAGTGGCGCAAGATGATTGATCGCGGCGAACAGTTGCAGGGCGAGTGGCGGGCAAAGTTGGATGCTTACACTGTCGCCTATCCCGAACAGGCCGCCGAGTTCAAGCGGCGGCTGGCGGGCAGCCTACCCGATGGCTGGGCTGATAATCTGCCCAGCTTCGAGCCGGGCGGTAAGGACGCTGCCACCCGCGTCACCAGTGGGCAGGTCATCAACGCGCTGGCAAAGACGCTCCCTGGCTTCATTGGCGGCAGCGCCGACCTTGCGGGCAGCAACGATACCTGGATGAAGGAACTTCCCGCCTTCCAACATGACAACTATGCAGGGCGCAACTTCCACTTCGGGGTACGCGAACACAATATGGGCGGTGTGCTGAATGGCATGGCCTATCATGGCGGGGTGCGTGTCTTTGGCGCAACCTTCCTCGCCTTCTACGATTATATGCGCCCGCCGGTGCGCCTTGCTGCCCTCAGCCACATCAACCCCATCTTCGTCTACACCCACGACAGCATCGCTCAGGGTGAGGATGGCCCCACCCACTCGCCGGTCGAGCAAATGGTCGGGCTGCGCTCCGTTCCCAACCTGCTCGATATTCGCGTCGCCGACGGCAATGAAACCGCCGCCGCATGGAAGATTGCCATCGAGCAAACCAAGCGACCCACCGCCCTGATCTTCACTCGCCAACCTATCCCCACCCTGCAAGGCACTAAAGAGAAAGCTATGGATGGGGTGGCGCACGGTGCGTACATCCTCAGCGATTGCGATGGCACGCCCGACATCATCCTGATGGGCAGTGGCAGCGAAGTCAGCCTGATCATGGCCGCCCAGCCCAAGCTGGCCGAGCAGGGGGTTAGAGCGCGAGTGGTCAGCTTCCCCAGTTGGCGGCTGTTCCGCGATCAGACCCAGGAGTACCGCGATAGCGTGCTGCTGCCCAACGTCAGCGCCCGCTTGGCGGTCGAGGCCGCTTCGCCGATGGGCTGGGAGCGCTGGGTGGGTGACAAAGGCGGCATGGTCGCGGTTGACCGCTTCGGCGCGTCCGCCCCGGTAAAGGACGTAATGCCCGCCTATGGCTTCAGCGTTGAGAACGTAGTCGCCACCGCGCTAAAGCTGCTGGGCAAGGGCCGCGACACGGGCGACCAGGCCCAGCAACCCACCCAAACTGCTAGCGGCGACAACCCTGGCCGCGCCACATCTGGTGCAGAGGGCCACTCCTAGCCGCAATGCTGAGTGCTGAGTGCTGAGTGCTGAGTATCAGCTTTTCCCTCTCCCCTTGCGGGCGTAGGGGCGGGCGGTGGCCCGCCCAGGTGAAGCGCCAGCAATGCTAATCGTAAGCTGTTTAGCCAACGGATTGTAACAACGGAAAAACGGATTGTGACTAGCGTAGTGGCGGGCGGTGGCCCGCCCAGGTGAAGCGCCAGCGATGCCAATCGTAAGCCATTTAGCCAACGGATTGTAATACCAATTAGCCGTGGTGCCGCTATAATTTCTGTAGGGGCGAACCGTTGTTCGCCCTGGCCCAATTTATACTATCTGCTCGGCTAATTGGTATAACAACGGATAAACGGATTGTGACTAGCCTAGTGGCGGGCGGTGGACCGCCCAGGTGAAGCGCCAGCGATGCCAATCGTAGGCATTGCTGCCGCCGAGTTACCGGGGGTTAGGGGCGCAGCCCCGCACGTTGAATTGCACAAATGACTATCGTAAGCCGTTAGCCAACGGATATGACTAGCGGATAAACGGATTGTGGCGGGCGTAGAGGTGGGTTGTACTCACCCTAATGCCCAATGGGAGCAGCAGCTATGCACTATTCCTTCTTGGTGATTCTCCCTGAAGGATTTGAGGGCGATAGCGATAAAATCATCAGCTACGTTGAGAAGACGCTGCTGCCTTATGTCATGTTGATTTTGAAGAGATGGCAGAGATGGTGGCAACGGAATTGCTCCCACCTGGCGAACCAGAGGAGTATAACGTTGACCCCATGATCGATCGTTGGTATATCAGCAACGATCTACCTAACCCTGGCTGGATGCTGGTCAACGAACTGCCAGCCGATTACATTCCTGAAGCAGTAGTAACACCAGACGGAGTGTGGCACGGTAACGAGGAGACCCATCACTTTGCTGATGCGCGAGATCCGGCATGGGTTGAGGCATACAGGCAAATCATAACTGACTACCCCAGGCACCTTGCAGTAGGTGCGGGCGGTCACTTCTAACTGAGAGAACGAGCAGTTTTACCGAGAGGAGCAGAACCATGGTAACCTACAAGAACCCGCTTTTCGAGCTGCAGGACTACGGCCAGAGCGTCTGGTACGACAACATCAGTCGCCAGTTGCTGCACAACGGTGGTATCCAGAACCTGATTGACAACTTCGCGGTGGTCGGCATGACCTCCAACCCCAGCATCTTCGAGAAAGCGATGACCGACGGCAACGCCTACGACGATCAGTTCCACGCGCTGGTCAAGGAAGGCAAGGGCGTTGCCGATATCTTCCTGGCGATGAGCATTCAAGACATTGGCGACGCTGCCGACATCCTGCGCCCCATCTATGACCGCACAAACGGGCTGGACGGCTACATCAGCATCGAAGTGCTGCCGGGGTACGCCCACGACACTGAGGCGACCATCAAGATGGCCCATGCCTTCTGGGACGAACTGAAGCGGCCAAACATCATGGTCAAGATTCCCGGTACTGCTGAGGGTATCCCGGCGATTCGCCAATGTACAGCCAATGGCATCAACGTCAACATCACCCTGCTGTTCGGCATCGAACAGTACGAGCAGGTAATGGAAGCCTACCTCAGCGGTCTGGAAGAGCGAGTGAAGAATGGGCAGCCGGTTGATCGCGTCAACTCGGTCGCCAGCTTCTTCGTCAGCCGTGTGGATACGCTGGTGGACAAGCGGCTCGACGACCTAATCGCCCAGCAGCCCGACCGCGCTAGCGAACTGAAGGCGCTGCACGGTAAGGCCGCCATCGCCAACGCCAAGATCGCCTACGAACACTTCAAGCAGGTGTTCAGCGGCCCACGCTGGGAAGCGCTCCAGTCCAAAGGCGCAACCATCCAGCGCCCGCTCTGGGCCAGCACCAGCACCAAGAACCCTGCCTACCCCGACACTATCTACGTTGACAACCTGATTGGTCGCCCCACGGTCAACACCATGCCGCAGGCGACGGTTGACGCTTTCGCCGACCACGGCCACGTGGCTGCCACGCTGGAGCAAGGGCTGGCCGAGGCCGAGCAGCAGGCGGGGCAGTTCAAAGGCTTCGGCATTGATCTCGAAGAAGTCGCCGCCGAACTGCAGACGCAGGGAGTCAAGCTGTTCAGCGATGCTTACGACAAGCTGGGCGCTGCCCTTAGCCAGAAGCGCGCCGAATTGGTCGCCGAGCGGGGATAGCCGCGAAGTGCTGAGTGCTGAGTGCTGATTTTAGCATGATAAGATCCCCTCTCCCCACCGGGGGAGAGGGTAGGGTGAGGGGTGACGTTGAAGTGCCAGCAGTGCTAATAGCAAGCCCATTAGCCAACGGATTGTAAAAACGGATAAACGGATTGGGGCGGGTTGCACTCGTCCTGGAGCGGTTAGCCAACGGATTGTGAAAACGGATAAACGGATTGTAGCAGGCGTAGGAGCGGGCGGTGGTCCGCCCTGCTGAAGATGCGATAGTGCCAACGTAGGGGCGGGCAGTGGCCCGCCCTGCTGAAGATGCGATAGTGCTGGCATATACGCGGGTTGCATCCGCCCTAGCGTAGTTAGCCAACGGATTGTGAAAACGGATAAACGGATTGTAGCAGGCGTAGGGGCGGGCGGTGGCCCGCCCTGCTGAAGATGCGATAACGCCCATCGCAAGCGGAGATGCCGTCCGCAAACCACATTCTACATTCTACATTCTACACTCAGAACGGGGGATTTATGGACGTAGAGCAAGAGGCCAAGCCGGTAGTTGACAAGCTGATCGCCGATAACTTCTGCCAGCGCATCAACGCTAAGGACGGTTCAGTGTGGACCACCAAGGCTGCAGCGGAGGACGATCCCAGTAAATGGCTAGGCTGGATGGACATCGCCGAACAGATGCAGAGCAAGATTGCCGACCTGAACCAGTTTGCCCAGGATGTAATGGATGCGGGCTATGTGGACGCGGTGCTGCTCGGCATGGGTGGCAGCAGCCTCGCACCAGAGGTGATGCGCCGCAGCTTCGCCCCCGGCGATGGCTACCCAACCGACGGCTACCTACGCCTGCACGTGCTGGACACCACCGACCCGGGCATGATACTGGAGGTGGAGAGCAAGATTGATCCCGCCCACACCCTGTTCATCGTCTCATCCAAGTCGGGCGGCACCATCGAGCCGAACTCGCTCTACGCCTACTTCCGCAGCAAGGTGGAGCAGATTGTCGGCGCAGAGAACGCGGGCAAAAACTTCGTGGCCGTCACCGACCCCGGCACCAGCTTGGAGAAGCTAGCCAGCGAACAGGGTTTCCGCAAGGTGTTCCATGGTGAACCGACCATTGGTGGGCGCTACTCCGCGCTATCCTACTTCGGGCTGGTACCTGCCGCGCTTATCGGTGTAGACCTCAGCGATTTGCTGGAGCGGGCGCAGGTGATGGCGCGGATGTGTCACAACTGCGACGAGCATAACGACGGCCTTAAGCTGGGCGCGGTGATGGGCTGGGCCTGGCAGCATGGCCGCGACAAGGTGACACTGGTGTTGCCGCCGCCGCTGGCGAGTTTCGGGCTGTGGGCAGAGCAACTGATCGCCGAGAGTACCGGCAAGGAGGGCAAAGGCATCGTGCCGGTTGCAGGTGAACCGCTGGGCAACTCGGACGATTATGGCAACGATCGCCTGTTCGTCTGCATCGGCATCAAAGGGCTATACGATTGCCCACCGCAGATTGCCGCGCTGGAGCAGGCCGGGCAGCCGGTCTACCACATCAATGTGGACGGCGTGTATGCACTAGGAGCGGAGTTCTTCCGCTGGGAGTACGCCACCGCCGTCGCGGGCGCGGTGCTGGGCATCAACGCCTTCGACCAGCCCAACGTGACTGAGAGCAAGAACAATACGAGTGCGCTGCTCAAGGAGTTCAAGGCCAATGGCAGCCTGCCCGCCGAGCAAGGTGAGGTTGGCAGCATCGGCTCACTAACCTTCTACACCGAAGGCGGGCAGACGGGCGATGCACACGATGCTCTGCGTTCGTTCCTTACTAGCATCAAGCCCGGCGATTACATCTGCTGGCAGGCTTACATCCCCTACACCGACGCGAACGAGGCTGCGCTCGATGAGCCGCGCGTCAAGCTGCGCGACCGCTACAAAGTGGCAACCACCTTTGGCTTCGGTCCGCGCTTCCTGCACTCCACCGGCCAGTTGCACAAGGGTGGGGCGAACAACGGCGTATTCATCCAGATTACCGCCGACAACCCCCAGGATCTAGCTATCCCCGGCCAGCCCTACAGTTTCGGTGTGTTGAAGCAGGCGCAATCGCAAGGTGACTTCGAGTCGCTCAACACGCATGGTCGCCGCGCCATCCATATCCATATCAAAGGCGACCTGCATGATGGCCTCACCGCTTTGCGCGGCCTGAATTGGGACTAGCGAGTGCTGAGTGCTGAGTGCTGAGTGCTGAGTGAAAACGTATTAAGGAACTCCCCTCCCGCCGGGAGGGGCTGGGGGTGGGTCTTCATAGCGCGACGCGCTCCCCCTCCCAACCTCACCCTTTGGGGAGGGGCATAATCAAGAAAGGACACAGCAATTATGGAAATCGGTTTCATCGGCCTGGGCCGCATGGGTGGCAACATGGTGGTACGGCTGGCGCAAGGCGGCCATCGGGTAGTCGCTTTCAACCGTACCTACGCGAAGACAGAGGAAGTCGCCAAGGAGCATCCCGCGATTGTGCCAACCAAGACCATCGAGGACATGGTATCGGAGTTGCACGATAGCCCCAAAGCAGTCTGGATCATGGTACCTAACGGCAAGCCAGTGGATGATCAGATTGACGAACTGATGGGCGTGCTGAAGCCGGGCGACATCATCATTGACGGCGGCAACTCCAACTTCCACGAGACCCAGGCGCGGGCCAAGAAGCTGACCGCCGCCGGTTTCCACTACATGGATGCAGGCGTAAGTGGCGGCATCTGGGGCTTGACCGTCGGCTACGCGCTGATGGTTGGTGGCGAAAAAGAGATGTACGATCACATGGAGCCAATTTTCAAGACCCTCGCGCCGGAGCAGGGCTACGGCTACATGGGAGCCAGCGGCGCGGGCCACTTCGTCAAGATGGTGCATAACGGCATCGAGTACGGGATGCTGCAGGCTTACGGCGAGGGCTTCGAGATCATGAAGAAATCACCTGACTACGGCGCGGGGCTGGATATGCGCGGCATCGCCGAGTTGTGGAATCATGGCAGCGTGGTGCGTTCCTGGCTGCTGGAACTGGCGGTGCGCGCTTTTTCCACCAACGGCGACGACCTCAAGGGCATCAAGGGCTACGTGGAGGACTCCGGCGAGGGCCGCTGGACGGTGCAGGCAGCGATTGACGAAAGTGTGCCAGCGCCGGTCATCACTCTCAGCCTGCTGGCGCGTTTTAACTCGCGGCAGGATGAGTCGTACTCTGCACAGGTGATCGCCGCACTCCGTAACGAGTTCGGCGGCCACGCGGTGCTGACCGACCAGGGTCTCGCCGATCAGCGCAGCGCCCCTGAGCAGATTCCCGGCGCAACAAAATAGTGATAGGTGATGAGTGATGAATTAGAACGTTGGTGTAGGGGCGCAGATTCATCGCGCCCTGCGCCTATAGATGTTCTACATTCTACAATCTTCAATCTGCAATCTACAATCTGCAATTATGACTGGGGGTCTGCAAAAGTTGAACACATCTTTCGACGAAATCAATGACAGCGCGCTGGGCAACCCGCTGTGGGAGGGGCTAGGTATCCAGCGGACGGCGGAGCCGTGCGTGATGGTCATCTTCGGCGCGACCGGCGACCTCACCCACCGCAAGCTGATCCCCGCACTTTATAACCTGGCTCTCGACCGGCTGCTACCCAATGGCTTTTCAGTAGTCGGTTTTGCGCGGCGGCCGCTCACCGACCAACAGTTCACCCAGGATGTACATGACACGGTCGCTCAATACTCGCGCCGCAAGCCGCTCGACCCCACCGTGTGGAATAGCCTGGCGAAAGGGATGCACTACGTTCAGGGCGACTTTGGCGATGAGAAATCCTACGAGAAGCTCGCCACCTTGCTCGGCGACCTCGACCGCACCCAGGGTACCAGCGGCAACCGCGTCTTCTATCTGGCAACTCCGCCCACTGCCTACGAGGATATTATCCACAATCTGGGCCAGGCCGGGCTGGCGCGGCAACACTGGGCGGGTGGCGGTTGGACTCGCATCGTCATCGAGAAGCCGTTCGGCACCGACCTCGCCACCGCCCGCGACCTCAACACCAAACTGAGCGCGGTGTTCAACGAAGAGCAAACCTACCGCATCGACCACTATCTGGGTAAGGAGACGGTGCAGAACATCCTGGTCTTCCGCTTCGCCAACACCATCTTCGAGCCAATCTGGAACCGCCAGTATGTCGACCATGTGCAGATCACCGTGGCCGAGAACCTGGGCGTGGAAGAGCGGGCCGGTTACTATGAGGGTGCTGGCACCATCCGCGATATGGTGCAGAATCACATGATGCAGCAGTTGGCGCTTACCGCGATGGAGCCTCCGGTGGCCTTCGATGCCAACGCCATCCGCGACGAGAAGGTAAAGGTGCTACGGGCAATCAAGCCACTCGATGCCCGCGACGTGGCCGAGCGGGTGGTACGCGGCCAATACGGGCCGGGCAGCATCAACGGTGAACACGTGGTCGGCTATCGCCAGGAACAGAAGGTCAACCCCAACTCGACCACCGACACCTTCGTGGCGATGAAGCTGTTCGTAGAAAACTGGCGCTGGCAGGATGTACCATTCTACCTGCGAACTGGCAAGCGCCTGCCGGTGCGGGCCACTGAAATCGCGATACGCTTCAAGCCGGTGCCGCTACAACTGTTTCGCCAGATGGGGGTTGCCGCTCTGGAGCAAAACATCCTTGCCCTACAGATTCAGCCCGACGAGGGCATCACCCTCAAGTTCGAGTCGAAGGTGCCAAGCGCAAGGATGCGGCTGCGCTCGGTAAACATGGACTTCCGCTACAGCGCGGCGTTCGGGGTGCAACCCGCCGATGCCTACGAACGGCTGATCCTTGATGTCCTGATCGGCGACTCCACTCTGTTCACCCGCCGCGACGAGGTAGAGGCAGCCTGGACGCTGGTAACATCCATCCTCGATGGCTGGAAGGTGCTGCCACCACCAGTGTTCCCCAACTACGAAGCGGGAAGCTGGGGACCAATCGCCGCCCAGCAGATGATGGCCCGCGACGACCGCGTCTGGCGAAGGCCATAGCCAACGCTGAGTGCTAAGTGCTGAGTGCTGAGAAAGTGGCTGATAAGCTGTCGCCGGGTTCGTAGGGGCGAACCGTTGTTCGCTCTTTTCAGTTTGATGCGGTGTATAGAGACAACCCAGGGGGCAAAATATAAATGGATACCAAAGAAGAAGAGAATCGGGTACAAACGTTCGTTGGCGGCAAGCCGGTGGGGGTAGATGCGCGAGCGGTGGAGCGTGAGCTGACTAACTTGTGGGCAGCGGCCAGCATGGGCGGCGACAACGGGTTGGCGGTGATTCGCTTCTGCCTGATGAACCTGATCGCCTACGCCCCCGATGAAAGTAAGGTGGGGGCGATGACCGAAACGGTCGCCAGCCTGGCGAGCTATTACCCCAGCCGCACCATCATGTTGCTCAATCAGCAAGGTGATGGGCAGGACAGTATTGAGACCAGCCTGGCGGCGCATTGCCGTCTGCCAGTGGGTGGCGGGCGACCAATCTGCGGTGAGCAGATCAACATTACCGCCAAAGGGCCGAGCGCATCTGCCGACTTGCCCGGCACAGTCATCCCCCTGCTCGTCTCCGACCTGCCAGTGGTACTGTGGTGGCCGAACTGGCCGCAGGGCGCGCTGACTGAAGATTATAAGATTCAGCAGTATCCCTTCGGCAGCCTACTTGCCAGCGCTGACGAACTGATCGTCGACTCGATCGTCTTCCCTCGTCCAGTCAAGGATATGGCGAGGCTGGCGCAGTTGCGCGAGAAGGATAATCCGGCGGTGGCGACCAATGACCTGAACTGGATCCGCCTGACCTCGTGGCGGCAACTCACTGCCCAGATCTTCGATGCCCTCTACTTGCGGCCCTTCCTCAATGGGCTGACTAGCGTGGAGGTACGCTACAAGCGCGGCAAGGATGTTGCCAACCCCAACCAGGCGCTGCTGCTGATCGGCTGGCTGGCCTCGCGGATGAACTGGCAAGCGCCTATCGAGATGGAGACCGGCGATGGGGTATGCAGTATGACAATGAGCAGTGGTGACGATCGGCCGATCGCGGTAGATATACTCAACGGGCGTGGCGACGGAGTTTGGCCCGGTGACGTGATTGATATTACCTTGCATGGCGAGTTTGACGGGCATAAAGGCACTTTCACCCTGGCCCGCAAGTATTTCGGCGAGGACAACCGCCGCGACTGGGAGGGCGGCCTACCGCCGATTGCCGAGCATATCAGCACCAGCATCGAGGTGGATGGGCAGAACAAAATTGAGCGCACCGTACATATCGGCGCACGTTCCAACGATGAACTGCTGGTCGAGGCGCTGGGCAACCTCGGCCATGACCCCTTGTATGAGGCAGCCCTCCGCATCGCGGTCGGCCTCGGCAACCGCAGAACGGGGAAGTAGATGGCAAACAACGTAGAGCTTGAGATTTTCCCCGATACCGCAGCGGTAGCCCAGGCAGCCACGGACCTGTTCATCCGTAGCGCCAGGCAGGCGATTGCCACACATGGACGCTTCGATGTCGCCCTCAGCGGCGGCAGCACGCCCAAGGCGATGTTTGCGCTTCTGGCCGCCCCGCCTTACGATAAGCAGGTGGACTGGACGAAGGTGCAGCTCTTCTGGGGCGACGAGCGTTGCGTACCGCCCGACCATCCCGACAGCAATTATGGCGTGGCAAACGCATTGCTGATCAGCAAAGTGGGCGCGCCAGCGACGAACGTACACCGCTTCCTCACCGAGCAAGGCGACCCAGAGCAGATTGCTGACCAGTATGCGGCAGAGCTAAAGCAGCACTTCGAGCTGCGCGATGGCGAGTGGCCCCGCTTCGACCTCATTTATCTGGGCATGGGGCCAGACGGCCACACTGCGTCGCTCTTCCCCCATACCGCCGCCCTGCACATCACCGACCGGCTGGCCGCCACCAACTATGTTGAGAAGTTGAACGCCCAGCGCCTGACCCTGACCGCCCCAGTAATTAACGCCGCCGCGTTGGTTGCCTTCCTCGTCGCTGGCCCCGACAAGGCCGACGCGCTGCACCAAGTCCTCGAAGGCCAGCCTAACCCTGACACTTACCCCTCTCAGATGATTGCACCGCAACACGGCAAGCTCTACTGGCTGGTGGATCAGGCGGCAGCCGCCGGGCTGACCACAAAGGTATCCTGATTATCCCTCCTCAAATGGGGGGATCCTAATTATCCTTCCCAAATGGGGAGGCTCCTAATATTACAGCCTCACTTGCCGGGCAAGATAGCGTAGCTTGGACACTAGGCGGTAGGGCGTATGCGATTCGCCCATACACCAATCTGGCGCATTTATGCCAGCTGAGGCTGTAATACTAATTATCCCTCCCCAAATGGGGAGGCAAGGAGGGGGAGTAAGGCGCATCAGAACTTAATAATGCGCTTCACCGCAGGCGCGATAAATCTGCGTCCTACGAGGGCTCCCCTCAAAATTGTTGGTGAGGTATGAGAGATGAGTAAAGAACAGCGGGCGGCAGATACTCAACCCCCCCAATCTACAATCTACAATCTACAATCTACAATAGATGGGTACAAGGAGGCAGCAGTCAGCGCCGCCATCCCGCTGGTACAGGACGGCATGGCACTGGGACTAGGCACTGGTACCACCGCTCGCCTGCTGCTGCCCCTATTGGCCGCCCGCATCGCCAAAGAGGGGCTACGCCTCGTCTGCGTGCCAACCAGCGATCAGACCGCTCGATTGGCACGCAGCCTGAACATCCCCATCACCACCCTGGAACAGCAACCCAGCCTCGACCTAACCATTGACGGAGCGGACGAGATCCTGCCCAGTAACCTGAGCTTGATCAAGGGGCGAGGTGGGGCGTTGCTGCGCGAGAAGATCGTTGCCCTGTCCAGCAAGCGGCTGGTCATCGTCGCCGACGATAGCAAGGTGGTCGAATGGCTGGGCGAACATCAGCCATTGCCAATCGAAGTCATCCCCTTCGGCTGGCATCGCACCGCCGCCAGGTTGGAAGCGCTGCATGGCAATATTGTGCTGCGTACGGCAATCGCCAACCCCCAGGAACCGTATCGCACCGACAGCGGCAACTATATCCTCGACTGCCACTTTGGTGCGATTGCCGATCCGACCGCGCTAGAGCGAGAGATCAAGCTGATCAGCGGCGTAGTCGAGAGCGGTCTGTTTGTCGGCATTGCCAAAATGGCAATTGTTGCGGGCGCAGGAGGGGTGAAGACAATGAGAAGTGAGGAGTGATTGCCTTGCTTATCCATAGGAGCTAGCCGTTGTTCACCTTCACAAGTTCTTATACCAATCAGCCAAGGCAATGCTATAGTTCTGATCAGTTTTGACCACCAAAACCGGTAATGAAGCAGAGGTAGGAGCGGGCTGCACTCGACCATTGCCATCAAACTAAGCGAACAGCACAGCCGCACAACTGCTGATTTGTGCCTAATGGTGAGCGCTCTCTGGGGATCTGGGGGTCAAGCCCACCGCTGCTGCCTGCCCGCTATGCTATGCGGTTGACGCACCTTGCACTTACCGATAAACAAAGAGGCTGATTAGGATAGGCATTATTACTCCGAAACTCCGCTTGCAATTTTGGCAAGCTGTTTGCTATACTTATATTTGTCACTGGTAACGCTTGCACAAGGCAGAGCAGTGGCAGCCAACATTTAAACAAAATAAACATAAGGAGAGGCATATCATGCGTTTGGGACTACAGGTTTCTAACTTCACCTGGCCGGGTGGGGCCGCACATCTGGGCGAGGATTTCGCCACCGCTTCCAAGCGGGCCGATGAGGCCGGGATGTACAGTCTGTGGGTAATGGACCACTTCTTCCAGATCCGCAACGTCGGTCCGGTAGAGGCGGATATGCTGGAGGGTTACAGCGCCCTCAGCTACGCTGCTGGCGTGACGAAGAAGGTCAAGCTCGGCACCATGGTAACAGGCGTAACCTATCGCTACCCAGGGCTACTAGCCAAGACCGTCACGACGCTCGACGTACTTAGCGGCGGGCGGGCCTATTTCGGTATCGGCGCAGCCTGGAACGAGGAAGAGCATCAGGGGCTAGGCGTGCCGTTCCCACCATTGAAGGAGCGGTTCGAGTTGTTGGAGGAGACACTGCAGATTGCTTTGCAGATGTGGAGCGATAGCGAGGAGCCATACGCTGGCAAGCACAACAAGCTAGGGCGCACTCTGAATGTACCGCAGGCGCTTTCCAAGCCGCACCCGCCCATCCTGATTGGCGGCGGTGGCGAGCAGAAGACGCTGCGGCTGGTGGCAAAGTATGGCGATGCCTGCAACCTCTTCGCTCGCATGGGCGATGAGGTGGTGAACCACAAGCTAGAGGTACTGCGCCAGCACTGCGCCGAGGTGGGCCGTGATTACAATGACATCGAGAAAACCACCCTCGGCTTCTACAAGCTGACCAAAGATGGCAATGGGCAAGGCGAGACCAGCCCGGCAAAGCTGCTCGAAGAGCTGCACCACCTGGCCGAAATGGGCATCGACCAGCACATCTTCAGCCTGAACAACGTCACTGAGGCCGCACCCTTCGACCTGATTGCCCAGCTAGTGCCAGAGGTGAACAAGATCGTGCCAGCCGGACGCACCGCCCCGCTACCTAATACCAATTAGCCGAGGCGAGGCTTTAGTTCTGTAGGGGCGAACCGTTGTTCGCCCTGCCGCAATCTATAGCGGCACCATACATAGCTAATAGGGGCGGGTGGCTGCCCGCCCTGTTTGGGCTTACGACTAAACAAGGAGACGGGGAACAATGCAAATGAGCGAGGAGGCCCGCGCTTTTCTCAGCGAGGGCAAGAAGTACGCGGTACTGGCAACTATCGGCAAGGATGGTGTGCCGCAACAGACCCAGATGTGGTACGAGCTACAGGGCGACCAGATTATGATGAACACCGCGCAAGGTCGCAAGAAGGCTGACTACCTGGCCCGCGACAAACGCATCAGCCTCTGTGTCATCGACGGCTATCCCTTCATCACCCTCACTGGCACGGTCGAACTCGATGACGATCAGACGTTGGCCCAGGCCGACATCAAGCGGCTGGCGACCCGCTATAGCGGACCTGAACAGGCGGAGCAGATGATGGCGAACTTCAGCAAGCAGCATCGCATCACCCTACGCATGACCATCGAGCGGGTGATCGAAAACCTGCGCTGAGGTACAAATCAAGACCCAGTGGGGTTGGCACTAACAAGCCTCCAGCTGGGGTTAGGGGGAATCTCGAAGCGCGATAATGCTGGGGGTAGGCACGCAAACCCACAAACTCCGACATTTGCGTAAGGCAACATTCCCCCAACCCCCGCTGGGGGCTTTTTGCATCCGTTGCTGGTGATGGGGTATGGTGCAGCATTTCTCACCCAACCCCAGCGGGGGCTTTTTGCCTTTAGAGGAGGAACGCATGATCGTAGCATTGGCAGGTGGGGTGGGGGGTGCAAAGCTGGCGCAGGGGTTGGCGGCAGTAGTCGACGATTTGACGGTAATCGGTAACACCGCTGACGACTTCGAGCTATATGGTTTGCACATCAGCCCCGACCTGGACACGGTGATGTACACGCTGGCGGGCCTCGCCAACCCCGTCACTGGCTGGGGCATTGCCGACGAGAGTTGGGGTTTCATGGCGATGCTGGGTCGGTATGGCGAGGAAGCCTGGTTTCGCCTTGGCGACCGCGACCTGGCGACCCATGTGCTTCGCACCACGCGATTGCGGGCGGGGCAGCCACTCACCGCAGTGACGCAGGATTTGGCCGCCGCACTGGGCATCAAGGCACGGCTGCTACCAATGTGCAACCAGCCGGTCAGCACCCTGGTGAACACGCCCGACGGTTGGCTTGGCTTCCAGGACTACTTCGTGCGTCGCCACCACCAGGATCGGGTACTGGAAGTCAGCTTCAGCGGCATCGAGAATGCCGACCTCACCGCCGAGGTGGATGCGGCATTGCGCCAAGCCGAGGCGATCATCTTCTGCCCTTCCAACCCGATCGTTAGCATCGGCCCAGTTCTAGCGGTGGTTGGAATGCGCGAGTTGCTGGTCGAGGTGGGTCAGCACGTACCGATTGTTGCGGTTAGCCCCATCGTGGGGGGCAAGGCGCTGAAGGGTCCTGCCGACGAGATGCTGAGTTCGCTGGGCCACGAGCGATCCGCACTGGGCGTAGCCCGCCTCTATACTGGACTGGTGCGCGGCATGGTAATTGATCACGCTGATGCCAAGCTGCAGCCCGCCATCGAAGCGTTGGGGATGCGCGTGCTGGTGACGCAAACGGTGATGGGTGAGGCCGATGATCGAGCGCGGCTGGCAGGCGAAGTGTTGAACTTCACGAAAGGTATAAGAACATAACACTATGGACAGTACCAAGATAATCGTCCGACCCGAAGCGGTGGCCGACTACGCGGCGATTGCCGATGTTCGCCCTGGCCCAATCTATAGTGGCACCTTAGCTAATTGGTATAAGGCAAGTTCTCCCCTCACCAACCTCTCCCCGCTGGGGAGAGGCTTTTGGCTTATCGTATACGATGGGCTTTGGGGTAATACCAAGTAGCCGAGGCAATGCGATAATTTCTGTGGGGGCGAACCGTTGTTCGCCCTGGCTCAATTTACACTATCACCAAACGTAATTGGTTTAACATAGAGGAGCGGGGCAGTTCAGCAAGACAGGCGGCCCAGTAGCGTAGCCTGCCTTGCTGATCTCGGGGAAACGCTAGTGGCTAATCGTTTGCAGCGGCTGCGGGTAAGCTGATCCTTGTGTAGTGGCGGAGAGGACGAACGACGGACGAGGCTGCTGGGTAAAGTCGAAGGCGGGCAGCATATCAGCAGCATTAGTGTCGCGGGCAGTCATCGAGGCCACGCCATAGCGCTCCTCGACGATGCGTAGCCAGGACTCAAACGAGTAGGTAGTGTGGTCGACCACATTCTGCTTGGCATAGGGGCTGATCACCAACCCTGGCACACGGATGCCGTAGCCATACTTATCGACCTGGGGCGGGTTAACATGGTCGTAGAAACCACCCCAGTCGTCCCAACTGATGAAGATGGCGGTGCTACTCCAGTCCGGCCCCTGCATCGCGGCATTGACCAGGCCGGTGACGTAGGCCATCCCCTCTTGCACGCCCGCTGGCGGATGTTCGCTGACCTTGCCGCTGGGGATAACCCAGCTGATCTGCGGCAATGTGCCGTTCTTGGCATCGGTATAGAACTGCGCGGTGTCCACCAGGCGGCTACGCTGGGCGGGGTCGTTCTGCACCTTGGGGAAAGCGGGCAGCGGATTCCATAGCGTGTACTTGTCGGGATCCTGCTGTTGCTGAGGCAGGGAGCCAACCACCTCACCATCCTGAGTGTCGGGCTGGGTGCCGGAGGTAACGTAATACTTCCAATCAATCTTGCCGCTGGTAAGCAGCTCGGTGATTTCGGGGAAGTCGTAGCTAGTCGGCTTGGGCTGGCCGCTGCCGATGTAGCCGCCGCTCTGCGCGGCTAGCATATAGAGGTGGGCGGGCAGGCTGTAGGAGGCGATCGACTCGAACATCTTGTCCTGCAGCACGTACTGGTTGGCGTAGTTCCAATAGTTGGGGATCTCCTGGTAATCGTGCCAGCCCATCACGTCGAGCGGGTTCTTGCCGGGGGTACATTCCGGCGCGGGCGGGGCGCAGGGCGCTTTGCCGTTCTTAGCCACCTTGCCACCGTAGGATTGGGCGATGAAGCCATCCATCTTGCCACCGTTGATGTCAGCCTGAGCGTTGTTCCAGTTGTGCGGCCCGCCGCGATCGACATTGTTGGTATCGTGGTAGGGTTTGACGCAGCCTCCGTGTGGGTCAGGCACGCATACGCCAGCGGGAATACCGTCGGCACCCGGATAGGTGCCAAAATAGGAGTCGAAACTGCGGTTCTCCTGCATGATGAATACGAAGTGCTTGATCTTGTCGAGGCCAGCAGGCATAACCACCGTAGTGTTGGCGGCAATAGTGGCTGGTACAGCAGCGGTAGGGGCAATCGGATTGACGACGCTAACGGTGGTGGCAGTCGGGTTGGCGGCGCTAACGGTGGTAGCAGTCGGGTTGACGACGACGATAGTAGGGGTTGCGCCGTTTGATGCAGCGATGGTAGGGGCGGACGAGCCAGGGGTAGGGGTAGGGTTGCTTGCAGACGTGTCGCAAGCAGCCACGCTGATGCCAATCAGCAGTAGCGCCATCAGGCGCGACCAGCGGCGAGGTATGTTCATCTTAAACTCCTTATTTGAATGTCAAAAATCCATAGGGGCGAGCCGTAGTTCGCCCCTGTAACTCATCTGCTTTCACTATAACCCATACGAATTAAGTGAGCGCAAAAAGCGGGTAAAATCTACGTTAAATCAAAGGGCGCAACGCACTGGCATTGCCCCAATTTATACCAATTAGCCACCGAGATGATGTACTTCTGTAGGGGCGAACCGTTGTTCACCCTGGCCCAATTTACACTATCACCAAAGCTATGCGGGAAAATCCTGGTAAAATCACAAGGCGCAACGCACTGGCATCGCCTCAATTCATACCAATTAGCCGTGGAGATGATGTAATTCTATAGGGGCGAACCGTTGTTCGCCCTGGCCCAATTTACATTATCACCAAAGCTACATGGTGTTACAATCTACCTACGAACCGGCTGCGTCCCTCTTCGCGGTGATGCTGGCCATGTAAACAATGTTGGCAATCTCGTGACGCTTGATGGTTAGTTCGGTTGGGCCTACTTGATGTTCAGATACTTATGCACCTGCACTGACAGCCGCCAGCCAGTTTGCAGCGCCTTGTCCATGCACAACCGCGTCGCGGCGGGTGATTGGCTGACTGGCTGCAGCGAAATCACCGCCCCCGGCTTCAAGCTTGAGGCGGCCAACAGTTGTTCCAGCCTGGCAAAGTCGCTCTCCTTGCCGATCACCATTTTGAGTTCGTCGGCAATGGCAACCACTTCAGGCAGTACCAGCCGCCCGCCCGGCATCCCCATCTTGGGACTGACGCACACCCAGTCCAGCCCTGCTTCCAGCACCCCGTCCGCCGTGCCGCTAGTCTCCACCGCCGCCTGGTAGCCAGCTGCGTGCAACACATGGACTAGCTCCCCTAGCGGCTGCAGCCCCGGTTCCCCGCCCGTGATCAGTACCCAAAGCGGGCCGCTTTGCCGGGTTATGATATGGGTACGTTCTTCAGGGTTATGTCGCCCATATTTAGTGGCAATGTACTCACTAATCTGCGCTGCGCTCATCACTGCGTACAACGAGTTCGCGCCCAGGGCATCGGCTATCCTCGCCCGCTCGTCCTCATCGCGCACCAGCCAGGTCTCTTTGGTGTCGCAGAAGGGGCAACCCACCGGGCAGCCGTGCAGCCGCAGCAGCGCCATCGGCACGCCAGTCATCGCTCCTTCGCCCTGCACCGAGGCGTATATGTCGTTTACCAAATAAGTTTGGCTCATCGCCCGCTCATCGCAAGCCAGGTGGTAAGTGCCAGGCCATAGCTGGCCCAGGTGCGGGCCGTCTCCGACACGCGCACCAGCACAAGCTGGGGAAACTCCGCCCGCCACAACTCGAACAGGTAGCGAGCCAGGTTCTCCGCCGACGGCTGAAAGCTCAACACTTCGTTCAAATCGCGGTGGTCGAGGTTCTGGTTGAGGTACTCCTTGATCGGGGCCAGTTCGCCATAATCCTTGATGAAGCCGCGCTGGTCTAGCTCGGCTGCTGCCAGCGTCACCTCCACCACGTAGTTATGGCCGTGGTTACGGGCGCAGGGATGGCCCTCGCCCAGCCCGTCGAGATGGTGCGCGGCAGAGAACTCGAATTGCTTGGCAATAGTGTAGGTGCCTTCGTTGATCATTGCGCTCCTTGAAAGTCTCTCACTTTCCTCCTGAGTGGAAGGGGCCGAGGCTATTCCCCTCTCATCGGGAGGGGCTAGGGGTGGGCGTTCAATCCCTAGTTCGTGGCATAGGGCAGCGGGTCGGCCACGCCCACCTCAGCGAAAGCCTTGAGCCGCTCGGCGCAGGTGGGGCAGGTGCCACAGGCCACAGTGCCGCCATGATAGCAACTCCAGGTCTGGGCGTAATCCACTCCCATCTCGAATCCCAGGCGCAGAATGTCGGCCTTGCTGTAGTTGACGAAGGGCGCTTCAATGCTGATCGCACTCTTGCGGTTCAGCGCATAGACGTGATTTACCCTCGTCAGGAAGTCGGGCGTGGTGTCCCAGTAGCCGTACAGGTCGTGCCGCTGTGCGCCGTAGTACACCGCGCTAGCACCATGCGACTCGGCGTAGGCGGCGGCCAGGGTGAGGAAGATGAGGTTGCGAAATGGCACATAGGTGGCGGGCTGCGGGTCGCCCGCTACCTCGCTTGCATCTGGTATTTCGCGGCTGGCATCGGTCAGCGCGGAGGCGGCAAACGCTGCCTGGAACGGGGTGAGGTCGAACAGCATTGGCACGTCCAGGCCAAGTATCGCCGCCTGGGCGCGGGCGCTGTCAATCTCGCGGGCGTGGCGCTGCCCATAGGCGAAGGTGATTAGCGCGGGATGCAGCCCTTGCTTCTTCACTAGATAGTGCAACATGGTGGTCGAGTCCATCCCTCCACTGACTACCGCGACGGCATCATTCTCACTCATTGCGCCTCTCCCTGCTGGCGGCGCACGGTGGCCTCCGCTTCGATGGCAATGCCGCCACGCACCGCCTGATTTATAATCACGGTACACCAGTGCGGTTGCAGCGCGTCGAACACATCCTGGGCAATTTGCGCGGCCAGCGCCTCGCAGAACGCGCCCTCGTTGCGATAGCTCCACAGGTAGAGCTTGAGGCTCTTGGATTCCAGGCAGAGCTGATCTGGCGCGAAGCTGATGTCCACGGTGGAAAAATCGGGCTGGCCGGTGATGGGGCAGAGGCTGGTTAGCTCCGCACTCTTCAGCGCTACCCGCGTCACATGGGTGGGGGTAGGGAAGGTCTCAAGTTTGCGCTGCGGATGGCGGACGTGGTGGCCCAATATCTCGAATTGGGCGGATGGGGTACTGCCGTTCGCCTCCTGCGCCTGGGTTTCAGTAGCCATATAGTGGTCTCCTTTCCTGCATTGGCACGACTGCGAACCCCATTATACGCCAAAGGCGCGCACCTATGCCAGTTATCTCGAACCGCGTGGTGCGCGTCACGTTTTTGCAT
Organism: Chloroflexota bacterium; assembly: GCA_025355955.1. Taxonomy (GTDB): domain Bacteria; phylum Chloroflexota; class Chloroflexia; order QHBQ01; family QHBQ01; genus QHBQ01. Next base: position 1,235 of record JANXYP010000069.1, on the reverse strand, counting down.
ACCCAACCAGGGCGAACAACAGTTCGCCTCTACGGAATGCTTGCTCTGCAAAAACGTGATGCACACCCCGGATAGCCCCAGTCTAATAAGCAGCACCCTCACTACCTTGCAGGAGTGAGGGCGGGGCTTTAGTTATCCAATTTCACTGGCGGGCTAAGGCGACTGCCTGCCTTACCCCACCCTGGGTTCACGGCGAGAAGTCGACCCGCTGCCGCGCTGATTTGTGCGCTTCAACACCTCGCCCGCGACTACCAGCCGCGCCAGCGCCGCCGCCGATTGCAGCTGCTGCTCGGCACGGATGCGCTGGATACCCAGGCCGAAGCGTTCGCCAGCGAAGTTGGCAATAACCTGCATCGTGCGGTCAATGCGCTTCATAGCCACTTCCGGCGTAGTCTGCCCATCCGGCGCAAGGGTGTAATCGAGGGCGACCAGCATTCCTTCCTGTTGAACTGCGTAATCCCCCAGCCAGGTTACCACGCTGTCGAGGACACGGTTCATGTTGCCGATGGCGGTAGCAACTTGCTCCGGCCCCATGCTCTCCCTAAGCGGCGCAGGCGTGTTTACCTCAATCATGCGGCACACCAGTTCGTCACGGTTCTCTTCGATCAGCTTGATCAGCGGGCGGGTTTCGCGCTCATCCATCCTTACCATCCTTCTCATTACATAAAGCGGTTACTATATTATAGTCCAATGCGGGAGTGATGGTTCAAAGGTTGATCGTCATGGCGGCAGGGAAGCTGCCCGCATCAAACCAGCACCTGGCGGATCTTCGAACTGGCGAAGTCGAGCATGATGACCACGATGGCGATCGCCCAGATTACCGTACCCGCCTGCGCCCATTGCAGGTTGCCTGCGTAGGAGTTGAGTAGAAAGCCGACTCCGCCGCCACCCACAAAGCCGACGATAGTCGCCATCCGCACATTCACATCCCAGCGATACAGGGTAAAGGAGATGAAGGCAGGGATGACCTGCGGCACGATTGCAAAGCGAGCCACCTGGATGGGGTTCGCGCCAGTGGTGCGAATCGCTTCGCCGGGTCCTGGGTCAATCCCCTCGATCGCCTCGGAGTAGAGCTTGGCAAGGCTAGCGATGGAGTGAACCGTGAGCGCCAACAAACCGGCGAACGGTCCCACCCCCACCGTCGCGGCAAAGATGACCGCGATAATCAGCACCTCGATTGAGCGCATGATGTTGAGGAAGGTGCGTACCACGTAGAAGACCGCATTGCCCAGCGG